>CALZKB010000198.1 GCA_945787575.1 Thermoanaerobaculia bacterium
GATCTACACCGCCGAAAGCGAGGTTCCACATGTCCTGCCGCGTCAGCTCCATCCTCCCGTTCACCCTGCTTGCGCTCGCATCCCTCACCCCCGTTCAGGCGCAGCTTCTCGGCCGGATCTCCTTTCCCAACTCCGGGGCCGAAGCGGCCCAGGAGGACTTCATCGACGGCGTTCTCTACCTCCACAACTTCGAGTACGAAGATGCACGCGACGCGTTCGAGCGAGCGCAGGCGATCGATCCGGAGTTCGCGCTCGCCTACTGGGGGGAGGCGATGACGTTGAATCATCCGATCTGGATGAAGCAGGATACAGAGGCGGGGCGGGCCGCGCTGGGCAGGCTGGGTGTGACGTCGGCGAGTCGCCGAGCGAAGGCCGGCACCGCCCGTGAAGCGGCCTATCTCGAGGCCGTCGAGGTCCTCTATGGACTGACGCCGGAGAGCTCGGAGCTCACCAAGAAGGAGCGCGACTTGGGCTACCGGGACGCCCTGCGGCGACTTGCCGCGACCTACCCGGAGGATGACGAGGCCAAGGTGTTTCATGCGCTGTCGATTCTGGGATCAGCCCACGAGGGCCGGGACTTTGCGACCTACATGAAGGCCGCTGCGGTCGCCTCCGAAGTGTGGGACGCCAACGACCAGCACCCCGGAGCGGCGCACTACTTGATTCACTCCTTCGACGATCCGGTTCACGCTCCGCTCGGCCTGCCCATGGCGCAGGCCTACGCTCGGATCGCGCCGTCCGCGGCCCACGCCCAGCACATGACCTCCCACATCTTCGTCGCGATGGGCATGTGGGACGACGTGATCGACGCCAACGTCGTGGCCCGAGACGTGCAGAATGCGGCCTTCGCCGAACGAGGCCGTCCACCCCGGCTCTGCGGGCACTATCCGTATTGGCTAGAGTACGGATACCTCCAGCAGGGGAGAGTCGAGGAGGCGACCGCGGTGCTCGAGAGCTGCCGAGACAGCCTCGAAGCGACCAGCGACGAGGGAGTGAAGTGGCACTTCGCTGCCATGAGCGCTCGCCACCTCATCGACCTCGAGGCTTGGGATGCGTCGGACGTCTGGCCCGACCGGCTGGAGCGGACCGCCGACGGCCATCACAACTACGTCTTCGCGCGAGGCCTCGCGGCTCACCACCGAGGCGACGCGGCAGGGGTGGAGGCCGCGCGAGCGACGCTCGAGCGGATCACGGCGGGGGACTCCGCCCGGGCGAGCGACTCCGCGCAAGTCGCCGCGCTGCTCGCCTTGGAGCTCGAGGGGCTCACCTTGCTGGCGGCCGATCCCGACGGAGCCGTGGAGCTGCTGCGGACGGCGGCCGAGCTGGAAGCACAGAGGCCCTACACGTTCGGGCCGCCGGCGATCGTCAAGCCCACGTGGGAGCTGCTGGGAGAGGTGCTGCTCGGTCTTGGGCGTGGCGAAGAGGCGGTAGCCGAATTTCGCGAGCAGCTCGAAAGGACGCCCGAGAGAACGCTCAGCTTGCTGGGTCTGGCTCGGTCCGCCAAGGCCACGCGGCAGTGGGAGCTGGCGCGCGAGAGCTACCGCCGGCTCGCGGAGATCTGGCGCCACGCCGACGACTCGATCGCGGCGGCCGCGGAGGCCCGGAATGGAGCGCAGGCGAGATAGCGGCCGCTCGCCGGCTGCCAGCAGCCGGCTCTAGCCTCCCTCTTTGTCCTTCTTGGATTCCCGGATCACCTTCTCGGCGACGTTGACGGGCATCTCCTCGTAGTGGGAGTACTCCATGTGAAAGCTGCCCTTCCCCTGGGTGATCGAGTTGAGCGTCGGCGCGTAGGTGAGCATCTCGGCCATCGGGACGACGGCGCTGATGACCTGGGATCCGCTATTCGATTCCATCCCCTGCGGTCGGCCGCGGCGCTGCGAGAGGTCGCTCATCACATCGCCCATGAACTCCTCGTCGACCGAGACGTCAACCTTCATCATCGGCTCCATGAGGGTCGGAGCCGCCTTCGACACGGCGTCCTTGTAAGCCAACGACCCGGCGATCTTGAACGCCATCTCGGAGGAATCGACGTCGTGGTATTGCCCATCGGTGAGTCGTACCCGGAAGTCGACCATCGGGTAACCTGCGAGGAAACCTCGGGTGCGAGCCTGCTGGATTCCCTTCTCGACCGCCGGTCGGTAGCCCTGAGGGATCGATCCGCCGAAGATCTCGTCGATGAACTCGAAGTCGTCGCCGCGCTCGACCGGCTCGACGGTGATCTTGCAGTCGGCGAACTGGCCGCGGCCTCCGCTCTGCTTCTTGTGCCGTCCATGGCCCTCCGCCTTCTTGCGAATGGTCTCGCGGTAGGGGACCCGCGGCGGGTGGAGAATGACGTCGACGTTGAACCGGTTGTGGAGCTTGGCGACGGTGATCTCGACGTGGAGCTGACCCTGGCCGGAGAGCAGGAACTCACCCGAGTCCGGATCACGACGAGTTGCCAGCGAGAGGTCCTCCTCCTGAAGGCGGGCGAGGGCGTCGCCGATCTTCTCCTCGTCGCCCTTGGACTTGGGCTCGACCGCGAAGGAGATCGCCGGTTCGGCGACGTCGATCCATCCCAGGTGAATCGGCCGATGCTTGTCACAGAGGGTGTCTCCACTCTGGGCGTGCTTGAGCTTCGCGATGCCACCGATATCGCCGGTAGTCAGTTTCGGGATCGCGTTTCCCGACTTGCCCTGCATGACGTTGACGCCACCGAACTTCTCGTTCTGTTCGGCACGGGTGTTCCAGGCGCCCCGGTCGGCGCCGAGCTCGCCGCTGACCACCCGGACGAGACTGATCTTGCCTGCGAACGGGTCCGAGATGGTCTTGAAGACCAGCGCCGCCGTCTCACCGTCCGGATCGGGCGCGATCTCGAGCGGCTCGCCGCCGATGTTGCTGGCGGGAAAGGGCTTCCGTTCCAGAGGGGTCGGCAAGACGTCCACGAGGGCGTCGAGAAGCAGGGAGTTGCCGATCCCGTGGACCAGGGAGCTCACGGTCACGGGGAAGAGGCGACGCCTGCGCACGGCGCGCCGTAGCCCTTCGGTCAGATCCTCCTTCGAAAGCGTGCCCTCCTCGAAGAACTTCTCCAGCAGCGCCTCGCTCGACTCGGCCACCATCTCGATCAAGTTGTCGCGGCGCCGTTTCACCTCCTCGGCCATCTCTTCCGGAATGTCGGTCGGGGAGGCCTTGCCGTCGCCGTCCTTCGAGTAGAGGTAGGCCTTCCCGCCGAGCAGATCCACGATGCCCGCGAGGTCGTGCTCGGCGCCGATCGGAAGCTGAACGGGCATCACCTCGCGGCCGAAGCGCTCTCGCAGGCTCTCGAGCGCAGTCTCGAGCGTCGCGCGCTCGCGGTCCATCTTGGTCAGGTTGATGAAGACCGGTTGCTCGATCTCGGCGGCGTAGTTCCACGCCTTCTCGGTGACGACCTCGACGCCGGCGGCGCCGTCGACACACAGCACAAGCCCGTCGGTTGCCCGGATCGCGGCCTGAGTGTCGGTGAAGAACATGCCGTATCCGGGACAGTCGAGGATGTTGAGCTTGTGCTGATTCCACGGCACCATGCAGGGAGACACACCGATCGAGATTCCTCGGTTGATCTCTTCCTGGTCGAAGTCGGTGGTCGTCGCGCCGTCCTCGGTCCTGTTGAGCCGGTTGACGACCCCGGAGGTGTACAGCAAGGCGCTGGCGAGCGTCGTCTTACCGGTCCCGCTATGACCGGCGACCGCCAGGTTACGGATCTTGTCAGGGCTATCGACTTGCATTCACGCCGCTCCTTGAGTTGCTCTTTTTGGGGGCCGAACTATACCAGCTCGGAGAGAATTTCAGAGGCCGAAGTCTCAATCCGGAACAGGGTCCTCCAGTAGAGCGCTAAGGTCGGGAGGAGACTGTCTCGGTCGGTCCGTGGGGCGCGAGAAAAGGCTCGAGCTCGGCCGCCGGTCCCACCGCCACGATGGCGATGTCTCGGGTCTCGAGCAGGCGCCTCGCGACGGCGTGGACCGCCTCGGGAGTGATGCGAGCCACCTGTTCCGGGAGGCGGTGGAAGGTGTCTCGAGGAAGGTCGTACAGAACGAGCTCTTCGAGGTGCTCGACAACGCCATCGAGGGTTTGAAGCTCGTAGGGAAAGGTGCCGAGCAGGTAGTTCTTGGTGTCCTCGACCTCCTCTTCCGTCGGCGCCGCCTCCGCCAGAGCGTCCATCTCGGAGAGGATCTCGCCCACTGCGGTACCGGCGGCTCCGGTATCGACCGCGCAGCCGACTGTGAACGGCCCCGCGCCCCTCCGGCCGGAGAGCCGGCTGTTGACCCCGTAGGTAATCCCCAGGCGCTCGCGAAGGTTGAGGTTGAGGCGGCTCGTGAACTTGCCGCCGAACAGCAGCGAGAGAACCCGGGCCTCGAGGTAGTCCGCAGCCGCTCGGGGCGACCCCTGCCGGGCGAGGCGGAGCTCGGTTTGCGCGGCGTCGGGCCGGTCGACAATCCGGATCACGCGGCTTCTCGTAGGGGCCGAGGGAACCGGCGGGAGCTCGATCTTCGCTTCCTCCCTCCAATCTGCGAGGTGCGCCTCCGCCCAGCTTGCGAGCTGCGCGAGGTCGACGTCGCCGGCCGCCACCAGTAGCGTGCGGTCGGGGTGAAGACGATCGGCGTGCCAAGAGTGCACGTCGTCGAGGGTGATCGCGTTCACCGTCTCAGAGGTTCCGAGGAAGGTATCGCCGTACGGATGGTCCGCTCCGTAGGTCATCTCAACGGCGTGACGGGCCGCGACGAACGCGGGCTGGGTCGCTCGGTTGGCGAGGTCGGCGAGCCGCATGCTCCGCAGCCGCTCGAGCTCGGCTCCGGGAAAGCTGGGCGAGCGCAGGATCCTGCTCAACAGATCGAGTAGCGCCTCGGCATGCGGCGCCAGCGAGCTGGCACCGACATAGATGCCGTCCCAGTCGCCCGCCGAGACCAGCTCCGCGCCGCGTCTCTCGACAAACTCGGCAATGTCCTGCGCGGTTGCGTCGCCGGTGCCCTCATCGAGCAGGCCGGCGCCGAGAGCGCTCAGCCCGCGCCGCTCGCTGGAATCGAGGTCGGCGCCGCCGCGGATCACGAATCCGAGCTGCACGAGGGGGAATCGCCGGTCGGTTGCCGCCTGGACCTCGAGGCCGTTGGACATAGTGTGGCTCTCGAAGGCCGGAAACGAGAACGGTTCGACGGGCGCTGCCGCCGGCCGACGACTGCGGTCGACGGTCAAGGGGTGGACCCCGCCGCCGACTTCGGCACCACGGTGACCACGGCGCGGTTCTCGGGAGCGAGCGCGGCGGTCGCGAAGGAGACGACCTCGGCCGCTTCGATCGAGGCGTATGCCTCGAGCCGATCGGTATAGCGGGCAGGATCGCCGAGGAAAGTTGCGCTCTGCGAGAGTAGATCGGCCCGGGTCTCAACGCTCTGGAGTTGGTCGGTGTAAGCGGTCAGCAGCCGATTACGGCTGCGCTCGAAAGCCTCCGGCGGGAGGGGGCGCTCGCGTGCCGCCTCCAGATGTTCGTCCACGGCGGCGAGCAGCGCTTCGGGATCGGTGTCGGGGCGGCCGGTCGCGGTCAACAGCACACTGCCATCGATTTCGGTCGGCAGAGCGCCGGCCGAAACGTTCTGAGCGATCTGGCGCTCGTAGACGAGGTCGCGGTGGAGCGGACTCGACTTGCCCGAGGAGAGCGCCGTCGTGAGCACGTCGGCGATCAGCCACTCGCGGGTGCCGAACGGGGGGATGCGATAGGCGGCGTAGACTCTCGGCAGCTCGACCTCGTCCGGCAGGACGGTGCGGATCTCCCCCCTCTCTTCGAGCGGCGGTGCGACGATCGCGCCGGCCTTCTGCCCCGCGGCGAGCTCGCCGAAGTATCGCTGGACGAGGGCGCGGGCCGCCGCCGGCTCGAAGTGGCCGGCGAGGGTCAGGACCGCGTTGTTCGGCCGGTAGTAGGTCGAGAAGAAATCGCTCACGTCCTCGAGCTCGATGGCGGCGATGTCGTCCATCGTCCCGATGACCGGCCAGCTGTATGGATGCAGCGGCGGGAACAGCCGCTCGAACAGATGCTCGAACGCCAGGCCGTAGGGCTGATTGTCGATTCGCTGGCGCCGCTCGTTCATCACCACTTCCCGCTGGTTCTCGAGCTTCTCCGCGGTGAGCGTTTCGAGCAGAAACCCCATCCGATCGGATTCCAGCCACAGCGCAAGCTCGAGCTCGTGAGCCGGCACCGTCTCGTAGTAGTTCGTCCGGTCGTACCACGTCGATCCGTTCGCTACGCCGCCGACCCGTTGAAGATGGGTGAAGTGGTCGTTGGTCCCCACGTGGGCGCTTCCCTGGAAGAGCATATGCTCGAATAGATGGGCGAGGCCGGTCTTGCCGGGCCGCTCGTTCTTCGAGCCGACGTGGTACCAGAGGTTGACCGCCACCAGTGGCAGTCGGGAATCGGGCTGGAGGACGACGTCGAGACCGTTGGCGAGGCGGTGCCGTTCGATGGGGAAGTCGAAGGTGGGGTGCGACATCGAGATGCCGGTGGCCTAGTTCCGCCGACCGGGGCGGACGCGCTCGTGGATCAGGATGTACTCCTGCATGCCGTGGCGCAGCAGGTAGGAGCTCTCGACGGTGAACGGTGCCAACCAGCGGTTGAGCTCCGGCTCTCGGTAGCCGGGCGCCGGCCTGCGCCCCGACGAGCGGCTGCTGTAGAGGACCGAGTCGGGGTTCAGGATCTCGAAACGGCGAGGCAGGTTCGGGATCTCACCGTGGGGAGCCACGAGGACGAAGAGCCGGCTCCCCGGGCGGCTCCGGGTCGCGAGGTTGCGCCCGAGGACCTCCATCTGGGCGCCGGTGAGGTAGTTGACGAGGTCCCAGCAGAGGATCACGTCGAAGCAGCCGTCCGGTAGTGAGGCCGACAGTTCGCGGTCGAACGGCACCGACTGTTCCGGTGGGCGGCCGCTGCGCTGCTGCAGCGTGTAGTAGAGGTCCGCGATATAGAGCCGGCACGAGTAGCTCGAGAAGAACGCGACATTACCGCTGCTCGCGGGACCGAGATCGAGCACGGAGTGCTTGCGGTCGGTGGGCAGTCCCCTGAGCAGCTCTTTGAGACCGAGAGAGGAGCGCGGCTCGTCGGCTGCGTAGGTCGTTTTGGGAGCCTCGTTCATGCCGATCACGGGCCTGCTAGCCTTTCTTCTCCTCTGGGCTCCCCCTTCGACCGTCCATATCCACGGTGCCGCTGAACTGGGCCCCGCTGTCGAGCGTCACGCGCGGAGAGACGATGTCGCCCTCGACGCGCCCGCCTGCCCGGACCAGTACTTCGTGGCCGCCGCTGAGTGTGCCCTGGACGTGGCCTTCCACCTCGATCGATTTGCCGACGATGTCGGCCTTGACGAAACTCGCCTTGGCAACCAGCACCTTGTTCTTTGGCAGCCGGATCTTGCCTTCGATCCGACCACGGACCACCAGATCGTCCTCCCCTCGAATCTGGCCCTTGATGAAGGTGGAAGCACCGATGGTGGC
>CALZKB010000199.1 GCA_945787575.1 Thermoanaerobaculia bacterium
TCGCTGACGGCGTTGATCAGGCGCGGGACGCCACGTGAGTATCGTTGTACGCCCCGCACGGCCCCCTTCGTGAAGGACGGAGGGTGGTTGGCGCCGGCAACCGCGAGCCGATGCTGGATGTAGTAAGAGGTCTCGCTCGGCTTCAGCGCACGCAGGTGATAACGAATGGTGATCCGTTGACGAAGCTGCTCGAGCTTCCTGAGTTTGTCCCGGAGCTCAGGCTGGCCGATCAAGATGATCTGGAGGAGCTTGCGCTGGTCGGTCTCGAGGTTGGAGAGCAGCCGGATCTGCTCGAGGGCGCCGAGAGTCAGCGCCTGCGCGTCGTCGACGATCAGCACGACGTCGCGCCGCGCCCGGAACTGATCGATGAGGAATAGGTTCAACCGGTCCAAGAGCTCCACCCGGTCGGTCGCCTCGGCGTCGAGGTGGAACTCGCGCAGAATCGTGCGCAGCAGCTGGGTGTTGTTCATCCTCGGATTGAGCACCAGGGCGCTGGCGAAAGCGCGGGCATCGAGCTGTCTGAGCAACGCCCGGCAGAGGGTCGTCTTGCCCGCTCCGATCTCCCCGGTGATCTGGATGAACCCCTTGCGCTCGCGGAGGCCGAAGAGCAAATGGTTGAACGCCTCGCGGTGCTTCTCGCTGAAGAACAAGAAACGTGGGTCGGGCGTGATGTTGAAGGGCGGCTCACGAAAGCCGTAGAAGTCGTAGTACACGCTGCGAGGTCCGCTCGGTCGGTCCGCTGTTGGAGCGGCGGCGGAGAGTCTAGCAGGCGTCGGCGTCGGCTCGACGTCGCGAAAGCCCTCTTGCTCGCGACCTGAGCTCAGAAGACGCCGACGGCGTGCAGAAAGACCGCCGCAATCGCCAGCGGCACGACGAAGCGCAGGACGACGAGCCAGCCGGCATAGAAGCCGGCCCACCGGCTGCCGCTCTTGAACTCGACGCTCCTGAGGGCGTCGGGCATGCGCCAGGCGACGAAGAGGGCGATGCCCATGCCGCCGAGCGGCAGGCTCCAGTTCGAGGCGATGTTGGCGACGAGATCGAACCAGTTGCTGCCGACCGCGGCCTGCATCCGGCCGCCGAAGAGCTCGGTCGCGCCCGAGAGGGCGCTGGGGATCGCGAGGAGCGAAACGCCGAGCCCCGAGGCGAGGGCCGCCCGTTCGCGAGACCAGCCGCGTTCGTCGATCCAGTAAGCGGCAGCAACCTCCAGCAGTGAGATCGCGCTGGTGAGGGCGGCAAAGACGAGCAGCGCGAAGAACGCCGTCGCCAGAAGACCGCCGGCCGGCATCTGGGCGAAGGCGATCGGCACGCTGGTGAAAATGAGACCGGGGCCCTGGGTCGGCTCGAGTCCGTAGCTGAAGGTGATCGGGAAGATCACGAGGCAGGCGAGCAGCGCGATGACGGTGTCGAGGCCGGCGATGCCGGCCGACATCGACGGGATGTCCGCCTGCTTTTCGAGGTAGGAGCCGTAGGTCAACAGCCCGCCCATCCCCAGGCTCAGGGTGAAGAACGAGTGGCCGAGTGCTTCGATGACTCCGCCGCCGGTGAGCTGGTCGGCGTGCAGACCGAAGACAAAGGCGAACGCTTCGCCGAAGCCGCTCATCGCGGTGGCGCGCACCAGCAAGAGGCCGAGCAACAGCAGGAGACTGGGCATCAAGATACGCGACCAGCGCTCGAGACCGTTGCGTACGCCTCTCCACACCACGGCGACGGTGAGCACCATGAACAGCGCCGTCCAGACGAGGTTGAGAGGGATGCTGGTGTAGGTCGCGCCGAAGATCTCCTGGATCTCCTCGGGGCTGCGCCCACCGAGTCCGCCGCGGGCCGCGATCACGGTGTAGTAGACCGCCCAGCCGGCGACCACCGAGTAGAACGAGAGCACCAGGTAGGCGACGACCACCCCCAGTCCGCCGAGCGCCTTCCAGGGAGTGTGCGGTCCGGCCAGCGTCTTGAAAGCGGTCACCGTCGACCGCTGCGCCGCCCGCCCGATCAAGATCTCGCCGATCATGATCGGCAGACCGACCACGGCGATGCAGACGAGGTAGATCATGACGAAAAGGCCGCCGCCGTTCTCGCCCGTAATGTATGGAAAACGCCAGACGTTGCCGAGGCCGACGGCCGAGCCGGCCGCCGCGAGGACGAAGCCGGTCTTGGATGCCCACGCGCCACGGGGGCTCGAGCTCTCGGCCATCATGCGCTCCTTCTCGCTAGGATGTCGGGCACTATAGCAGCGGCGGCAGGGGCCGAGAACGGTCCCTCCTTGCGGAAAGGGACGAGATTGATGGAGTTCGACGTACTCGAGGGGACCTGGGCGTGTGCGGCGCTGGTGGCGCTCGTGCGCGGGCGAGCCACTGCCGGTGCGGTAGAGTCACCGGCTCTGGAGGATCGACTATGCGCGCTCTGAAACTCCCCTTGGCGATCGCTTGGGTCTCGGCCACTGTCTGGCCGCTTGGCGTCGAGAGCTCCGACTTCGTCCAGGGGCGAGCGATCGACGCTCCGGGCCACGTCCTCGCGCATCGCGAGCGCGTCGAGCCCGTGAACCGCATGCTCGCCGAGCGGTTTGAAGTCGTCCTGCCGGCCCTGATGCGCGAGACCGGCATGGACATGTGGCTCGTCCTCAACCGCGAGTATGCCGAAGACCCCGTCTTCTTCACTTTGGTGCCGGATCCGGTGTTCGCCGCGCGGCGAACGACGATGCTCGTCTTCCACGATCGCGGCGAGCCGAACGGGGTCGACCTGCTGACGGTCAACCGCTATCCCTACGGTCCGCCCTACGAGTCGGCGTGGGAGGGAGGCGACCTCGATTCGCAATGGGAAGCGCTGGGTGCACTCATTGCCAAGCGCGATCCCAGGAGAATCGGGGTCAACGTCAGCCGCCACTGGCCCGTCGCCGACGGCTTGAGCGCCGCCCTGCACGAGAGGCTGATGGAGGTCCTCAGTCCCGAGCTCCGGGAGCGGGTCGTCAGTGCCGAGGAGCTGGTCGTGCGCTGGACCGAAACGCGGGCTCCTGGCGAGCTGGCGGTCTATCCCCACATCGTTGCCCTGGCGAGGGGCGTAATCTCCGAAGCGTTTTCGCGTCAGGTGATCACCCCGGGCGCGACGACCACCGAAGACGTCCAGTGGTACATCCGGCAACGGTTTCACGAGCTCCAGCTCGATCCGTGGTTTCACCCGTCCGTCAACGCTCAGCGGCCGGGGTCGGAGTGCGAGAAGGAGAGCCCTTTCTGTGGCGCGTCCGGCGTGATCCTCCCGGGCGACGTGCTGCATACGGACGTCGGGGTCTGCTACCTACGGCTGTGCACCGACACTCAGGAGATGGGCTACGTGACTCGCCTGGACGAGGACGGCGTGCCGCAGGGTCTCGTCGCTGCGCTGGCGGCGGGCAATCGCTGGCAGGATCACCTGACGAGCTCTTTCGAGACCGGGCGGACCGGCAACGAAATCCTCGCTGCCACGCTCGCCGCATGCGAGGGCGAGGGGATGGTCTGCGCGACCTATTCCCACCCGATCGGGTTCTTCGGCCACGCGCCGGGACCGACGATCGGCATGTGGGACAACCAGGGAGCGACACCGATCCGCGGCGACTGGTCGTTGCACGGCAGCACCGCGTACTCGATCGAAGGCAACGTCAAGGTCGAGCTGCCCGAGTGGGACGATCAGTGGGTTCAGATCAAGCTCGAGCAGGACGCCGTGTACGACGGCGAGCGGGTGACGTATATCGCGGGCCGCCAGGTCGAATGGCACGTCGTTCGCTAGCGTAGACTAGGCTTGGAGTCTCGGTTGCGACTCCAAGGGTGGCGCAGACCATGGCAGACCAGTCCATCTTCAAGATCGTTTTCCTGAACCAAGGCAAGGTGTACGAGATGTACGCGCGCTCGGTCGGCCAGAGTGGCCTCTTCGGCTTCATCGAGGTCGAGGAGTTCCTCTTTGGCGAGCGCAGCCAGGTTGTTGTCGATCCGAGCGAGGAAACCCTCAAGAGCGAGTTCAAGGGGGTCCGCCGCACCAACATCCCGATGCACTCGGTGATCCGCGTCGACGAGGTCGAAAAGCAGGGCGTCAGCCGCATTACCGGCAAAGCGGAGGGAGAGGCAAGCGTCATGCCGTTCCCCACGCCCCTATTCGACAAGCCTTCCGGTTCGTCGGAAAGCTAGCCTGTGGGCCCTGGGCCCCCGCCTTCGCCTCGGTTTTCGGGCTCGCGCCCGACAAGAGGCCCTTGTTTCCGGGGGGTCGCCGTCCGGCAACCCATTGGACGATAGTGGCAAAAGCCGCAGCTTTCCAGCCCGTCAAAGCGAAGAAAGAGGTTCTTTCCGGCTGGGGCAGGGGATGGGGCTGGCCAGCCGGAAGAACCTCCTTCTTCGCCTGAGTCGGTGGGAAGCGCGACGGCACGACGAGTCGGTGCAATCAATCGACCCGAGGCACGGGTCCACCGGCTAATCGCCGGTGGCGTGTCGGTGGCGATTCCGATGGCTCAGTGGCCGGCTTCGTACGTGCGCTCGCCCGCTTCGATTCGCAGTTTCAATCGGTTTTGGGGAGGCGGCAGCGGGCAGGTGGCAAAAGGCGTAAAAGCGCAAGGCGGGTTGTAGGCGCGATTGAAGTCGAGCACGACTCGGCCTTCGGCGTCGGGAGCGTCGACGTAGAGGTAGCGGCCCGCGCCGTAGGTCTCCTTGCCGCTGGTCTCGTCGCCGAAGATGAGGAAAAGCTCCTCGTCTCCGGGTTCGGCCAACCCGTCGATGCGGTAGGTCTGCCCGTCGTGCTCGAAGACGACGGCGCCCCAGCTCGGGCTGTCGCTGACCTGGCCGATGATGTTGGCGATCGGGATCTGCCGGATCGGCTCGTACGCCTCGAAGCGAGCTTCGAAGCGCCAGGCCGAGTCGATGGGGAAGGAGTCGATTCCTTCGAACTGCCGGCGAGCGGGGTGCTCCCGATCGCGAGCGCGAAGCAAGAGAAGGTCGTCTCGCTGGATCACGTGGAAGTTGAGCGGTCCGAACTCGAACAGCCTCGCAGGACCCTCGCGGTCGGTCTGGAGCTCGACGGAAGTCATCGGCTCTCCGTCCACCGTGACCTCGAGATCGGGGGCGGCATCGAAGCGGAGCGAGTCGTCGCCGACGGTCACGGTGCCGAGCGAGGCGGGCGCCTTGGCGGACAGCTCGATGTCGGCTTCGGGGCCCGAGCCGAGAGTCTGGCGACCGGCGTGCAGCGGATGGAGGCCGGTCAGGGTCAGCCATCCCGTCTCACTGGTCAGCGACGCGAGCCGTCGCTGACGCCACTGCTCGACCTCTGCGGCGTGCTCGTCGTCGGCCGAGGTTCCGGTCCAAGCGGGGAGGGCGAGGAGGACAAGGGGGGCGATCGCGAGGCTTCTCAAGCTCAATTGGGACTCCCGTCGAGCTCGATTGTACCGGGAGCGGATCGGCCGAGGGGTACAATCCCGCGCTGGAGATCGTCTTGGAGCGCGACAAACCCACTGACCCTCGCCGTTCGGACCAACGAGCCCCCGACTCCGGCGGCATGATCGACCTGCCGCTCGGTCCGGGCGGCGGAGCACCGAGTCCACCGACCACCAAGGGGTCCCCCGGCGACTTCCATGCGCCGGGGGCCACGCCCCGGCACGGTCGAGTGATGAAGCGGCCGCCTCGTCGTCGCCGCTGGCCGCTGTGGCTCCTGACTCTCGTCGTTCTCGGGGGAGGCGGATACTGGTTTTTTCTGCGTCCGCCCCTGGCCGTTGCGAGCGTTGCTGCGCTCGGATTCGAGCCCACTCGGGTCGGCCGCGAGAGCGAGTCGCGGGCGGTGGAGATAACCAATGGCGGCCGGCGTTCGCTGGTCGTGACCGGAGTACGAACGAGCACCGAGGAGTTCGGTGTCAGCGAGGACGGATGCACCGGCCGCGCGTTGCCGGCCGCCGAGCGGTGCACTGTCACCGTGGCTTTCATGCCACAGGCCGCTGGCCCTCGCGACGGTTCGCTGATCGTCGACAGCAATGCCGCCGGCGGCGCGCCGTCGATCGCGCTGCACGGCGAAGGCCGAGCGCCGGAGCTCGAGTCCTCCCCGGACGCCCTCGACTTCGGGAGAGCCGGAGTCGGCAAGCCGTCGGAGGCGAAGCGTCTCACCCTCGTCAATGGTGGCTCGGCGCCGATGGCGATCGAGCGATTGGCGCTCGAGGGCAGCGGGGAGAGCAGCTTCGTCTGGGTCGCGAACGGTTGCTCGGGCAGGTCGCTGGAACCGAAGGCCGACTGCAGTGTTCGGATCGCCTTCCAGCCACGCACCACCGGCTCCTTCGAAGCGACTCTGCGGGTGTGGAGCGACGCTCCCGAGGATCCGAGGATCCCGGTTCGGGGAACGGGTGTCGCGCCCGGTCTCTTCGTCGATCCGGCGGAGCTCGATTTCGGGGACCTGAGACCGGGACAAGCCGGGCCGACGAAAAGCTTGACGGTGGAGAACACCGGCAATGCCCCCCTCGAGATCGACCGGGTCGAGGTGACCGGCGGCAGCGCCGGCGCGTTCGCGGTTTCCGCCAATGACTGCGACGGCCGGACTCTCGAAGCCGAGCAGAGGTGCGCGGTGTCGATCGGCTATGCGCCGCGTGAGCCGGCCCGCCATCGCGCCGCGCTGCGGATTCGCTCGCCGTCGATTCGCCAACGCACGGAGGTACCGTTGACTGGAGCGCTGCTGGCCGCTCGGCTCGTCCTCTCGGACACGGAGGTCGACTTCGGTCAGGTCGTGCAGTACGGCACCAATGAGCTCGAGATCGCCGTGCGCAACACCGGCTCGGCGCCGCTCCGCCTGAGCCGCGTCGCCATCGACGGTGGAGGAGGCGCATTCGGCATCGGACGCCATGGATGCGGTGACCGGCTCGCTCCCGGGGAGCAGTGCACCCTCGGGCTCCGGTTCTCGCCGAGCTCGGTGGGCGAGAGCGAGGGGCGGCTGTCGATCACCCACGACGCTCCCGGTGCGCCCGCGCACGTCCGGCTGCAAGGAGCGGCGACGGCGTTGCCGGCCCCCGCCGCCACCGTAGATCCGCGATCGATCGACTTCGAGCAGCTGGCGGTCGGCGAGCGCAGCGACATCCTGACGGTGCGCGTCAAGAGCACCGGGAACGCTCTTCTCTCGCTCGGCGGCTACGAGATCCGAGGACCGCAGGCCGCGGAGTTCCGAGTCGTTCCAGCGTCGTGCGAGGGGTTGCAGTCCCTCTTGCCGGGAAGCGACTGCACGATCGGCGTTCGCTTTCGTCCCGAGGCGACCGGGGAGCGGCGCGCCACCCTGATCGTTCGGCACGGCGCGGTGGGCGGGAGCACCGAGATCGCCCTCAGAGGACAAGGGTACTGAGGAGAATGCCATGAGAAAGATCGTTCTCAGCTTGATCGTCGCTTGCCTGCTGATCCGCCTC
>CALZKB010000200.1 GCA_945787575.1 Thermoanaerobaculia bacterium
CTCCAGCGGGTGGCGGAGATTGCCGGCATGACCTCCCATTGCGACTTCCAAGAGCAGCTCACCCTCGCCGACGGCGCCCGCCCGGACATGGTTGTGAACCTGCCCGAGGGTCGGCGAATCGCGGTCGACGCCAAAGCGCCGCTCAACGCCTTTCTCGACGCTTCGGCCGCCCGCACCAGGGCCGACCGCCGGACCGCGCTCGACCGTTACGCCAAGAGTCTTCGTAGCCATGTCCGCCAGCTCGCCTCCAAGGACTATGCGACGGCGCTCGGAGAGGACACCGATTTCGTCGTGCTCTTTCTCCCCGCCGATGCCTTCCTCGGCGCCGCCTTCCGCAGCGACCCCAACCTCCAGATCGACGCGCTGCGCGCGAAGATTCTGCTCGCCACGCCGACGACCCTCGTCGCCCTGCTCCGCACGGTGGCCATCTACTGGCAACAGCGGTCGATGGCGGACAACGCCGAGGCGATCTCCGAAGTGGCACGCGAGCTCTACGAACGGGCCGCCAAGTTCGGCGAGGATCTGGCAGCGATAGGCAAGGGTCTGACCGGAGCGCTCGACGCCTACGACCGCGCCATCGGCTCGTTCGATCGCCGCCTCATGCCGATGGCGGCGCGGTTGGACGAGCTCAAGGTCGCCGAAGGCACGCGCCGCGATCTGGCCGCCCCCGAGCTCGTCGGCCGTCGGCCGCGTCAGCTCAAAACGGACACCTGAACAAGCCCGCCCTGGTCCCCTAATCCTGTTCGCCGATCATCGGCACGAACCGCACGGGAACCACGGTCTTGCGCTTGAGCTTGCCGTCGCCGGACTTGACCAAGAGCTCGAGACTCTGCACGGCCCCGGCGCCGACGGGGATGACCATCCTGCCGCCGACGTCGAGCTGATCGACGAGCGCCTGAGGGACCGACGGCGGCGACGCGGTCACGATGATCGCGTCGAACGGCGCTTCCTCGGGCCACCCGTGATATCCGTTGTCGATCCGCACGTGGACGTTGCTATAGCCGAGCTCGGCGAGCAGCCTGCTCGCCTGTTTGCCCTCGAGAACCCTTTCGCTGCCGTCGAGATCGAGGAGCTCGGTCATGAGCGCCACGATGTAGGGCTGCGAGATGGTCTGCCCTTGGCCGATCGGGAGCGGCGAGTCGATGTAGGCCTCGCGCTGCTGACTCTCGGGCACGAAGAGGTGTCGCGGTACGGTCTCCATGGCCGCGATGACGGTGCGGTCCTCGACACCCCGGCGAAGGATCTGATCTTCGACCATCTGCTGACGTAGAGATGCGAACGAGTCGTCCATTTGCGGCTCCAGACTGAACCCCGGCACCGCGGCGAGGAGGGCGAGAGCGGCGATCGCCGGGAAGGCTCGCCTCACTCCCGACCGCTGGCGTAGCCGGTCGGCGTCCTCGGGATCGGACGGCACCGGCCGACGCCGAGCAGCAAGCTGCCGCGGCAACGCCTCTTGCTCGGTGGAACTCGGGTTCATGGCGTGTTCTCGGCGTCCATTCTGACAACCTGAGGAAGCAAATGCCAAGCCAGTCACGGCCCAGCGACGACTTCACTCGGCCGGTGAGTCGCCATCCATACACCGGCAGGCACCCCAGACGAGTCGAAGGTAGACTGGCGCGCCCCTTCCGAGAGTCGATGATGACCGAGCCTTCTCCCCAGCCGCGGCCCTCTCTGTGGGCGGACGTCAAAGGCGCCATCTCCGGCTCGCACCAGGACTTCACGTCCGGAGCGATCGGTCGAGCGGTCCTCATCCTCTCGATCCCCATGATGATCGAAATGGTCGGACAGTCGATCTTCGGCATCGTCGACGCGTTCTTCGTCGGCAAGTTGGGTGAAGCACCGCTGGCGGGAGTGGCGCTCACCGAGTCGCTTCTCTACCTGGTCTTCGCCGTCGCTCTCGGGCTCGCCATGGCGACGACCGCCTTCGTCGCGCGCCGCATCGGCGAGCGGGAGCCCGAAAAGGCGTCGCAGGGCGCCTTCCAGTCGCTCGTGCTCGGGCTCGTGGCGTCCCTCCCTTTCGCTCTCATCGGACTGTTCTTCGCGCCCCAGCTCCTCCGGCTGCTGGGCGCCGAGCCGGAGACCGTCACCGCCGGGACCGGCTACGCGAGGATCGTCCTGGGCGGCAGCTCGACCGTCTTCTTCCTCTTCCTGATCAACGCCATCTTCCGAGGCGCGGGAGACGCTACGCTGGCGATGCGCTCGCTGTGGATCGCCAACATTCTGAACATCGTGCTCGACCCAATTCTCATCTTCGGCTGGGGACCGATCCCGGCGATGGGGGTCACCGGCGCCGGCGTCGCCACGACCGTGGCGCGGGCGATCGGCGTCGCCTACCAGTTGAAGCTGCTGTCGCGAGGCGTCGGGCGTCTGCACCTCTCCCGCGATGCCATGCGCCTGGAATGGGGGGTCAATCGCCGACTTCTCAGGGTCGCCGGACCCGGCATGCTTCAATTCCTGGTGGGCACCTGCAGCTGGCTGGTGGTCGTGCGAATCATCGCCATCTTCGGCACCGCCGCGCTCGCCGGGTACGTCATCGCGGTTCGCATCCTGGTGTTCGCGCTCATGCCGTCGTGGGGGATGGCCAACGCCGCGGCCACCCTCGTCGGCCAGAACCTCGGGGCCCATCAGCCCGACCGCGCCGAGCGGGCGGTGTGGATCACGGCGGGCGCCAACGCTGTCTTCCTGGGGATCGTCGGCGCGCTGCTCGTGGTCTTCGCTCGGGCTCTCGTCAGTCCCTTCTCGAGCTCACCGGAGGTGCTCACCTTCGGTGCCGACTGCCTCCGGATCGTCAGCTATAGCTACGTCTTCTTCGCCGTGGGGATGGTCGCCATCCAGTCGTTCAACGGCGCCGGCGACACCTCGACACCGACCTGGATCAACTTCCTCTGCTACTGGGTGTTCGAGCTGCCGCTCGCCTACCTGCTCGCCAAGGCGCTGGGCTGGGGGGCGCACGGCGTGTTCTGGGCGATCACGGCGGCACAGGGCGCGATCGCGCTGGTCGGGGTGCTCGCCTTCCGCCGCGGAAGTTGGAAGAAGCGATTGGTCTGACGCGGCCGACCAGCTACTAGACGTCGGGCCGCCATCATCCGGCTCGTCGGCGCCGTGCTCACCGAGCAGAACGATGAATGGGCGGTGACCCGTCGCTACATGAGCCTCGAGGCCATCACCGCCTGTCATGCCGATCAACTACCCAAGTCCATCGAGGAGGAACCAACGCTCGCTATCAGCGCATGACCAGGATCGATCCCACCGACCCTCGCACACCACTTGACAGGGCATGACCCCCGAAAACCTTGATTGACGCAGAACTTCAACTGGAGTTTCACTTGAGAACAGCCGCGGTCGAGAATCCGCCGTCACAGCCGGAACGAGAGAGGAATGCAGGCTAAACTCACGGCGCCGTGCGGGTCGCTTTCACCAATCTAGGCTGCAAACTGAATCAAGCCGAGCTCGAGAATCTCGCTCGACGCTTCGCCGGCGCCGGTCACGACGTGGTGAGATCTCCGGCCGAAGCGGACCTCCACGTCGTCAACAGCTGTACGGTGACCCATGCCGCCGCTCGCGATTCCCGCAAGGCCGTCCGCCGCGGCCGACGCCACAACGCCACGTTGAGGACGGTGCTGACCGGCTGTTACGTGGAGTCCGACCCGGAGGAGATCGCGACCCTGGCCGAGGTCGACCTCGTGGTTCCCAACCTGGAGAAGGAGCGCTTGCTGGAGCGCGTCGAAGACCGGTTCCCGGAGCTCGCTGCCACGCGGCCGACCGACGGCGATCTTCCGTACATGCCGCTCGAGTTCGGAAACTCCCGCGCCCTGGTCAAGATCGAGGACGGCTGTGACATGCGCTGCTCGTTCTGCATCATCCCCACGACTCGCGGCCGGCAACGGAGTCGCGACCCGATGGAGATCGTCTCCGAGGCTCGAGCCCTCGTCGATCGAGGTTTTCGAGAGATCGTCCTGACCGGCGTGCAGATCTCGTCCTACCGCGCCAACGACAGCGGTCTGTATGAGCTCATCGCCCTGCTACTCGCCCAGACCACCGCCCCCCGCCTGCGGCTCTCGTCGATCGCGCCCTGGCAGTTCGATCTGCGACTGCTCGATCTCTTCGACTCGGCGCGGATCTGCCGTCACTTCCACCTCTCCCTGCAAAGCGGTGACCCTCGGACTCTGCGCCGGATGCGGCGCCCCTACTCGGCGGACGAGTTCGCGGCCCTGTGCGCTGCGATCCGCAAACGGATCCCGGCGTTGGCGATCACCACCGACGTCATCGCCGGCTTCCCCGGCGAGACGGAGGCCGAGTTCGAAGGTTCGCTCGCCTTCGTCGAGGCGATGCGCTTCGCCCGGATCCATGCCTTTCCTTACTCGCCGCGGCCGGGGACCGCCGCCGCCGAGTTGCCGGACGCGGTGTCCCACCAGGTCGTTCGCCGCCGGATGAACCGGTTGCTCGAAGCCGCCCGGGCCGCGGAACGTTCCTTCGCCCGCCGGCAGCTCGGCCACACGGTCGGGGTCCTGTGGGAGAATGGCGGCGACGGCTTATGGCGAGGAACGAGCGACAACTACCTGCGAGTCAGGGCGCGGTCGACCAAGGACCTCGCCCGCCGACTGGTACCGGCCGAGCTGCTCTCGACCGAGGGCGGGTGGGTCGACGCAGCGTTGTGCGAGCTGTGAGAACCTTGAACGTCGTGAGGATCTGCCAGCTCTGACGTCCACGGAGAATCGCGCCATCGAAACCCAAACGCCCGACCGCGAGCTCGCCACCCTGGATGAGATCTCCGAGCGACTCGAGGGGGCGCTGGCGCACTCGGTCGCCGACGAGACCGAGCTCGTATGGATCGAAGCCCTCCGCGGCGAGGCGACGAGTCGAGGTCGCCGCATCGACGCTCGCCAGGCTCGTCATCGCACCCTGCTCATTCGAGTGCTCGACCACGGCCGAGTCGGTAGTCATCGTACGGGCTTCGGCGACGGCGGAGAGATCGACTCCGCGATCCGCCAAGCGATCGCCCAGGCGCGCGTACATCAGCCGCTGCCCGGCCTGCCGCACATCCCGGCCGACGAGACGCCGCTGCCCCGGCTCGAAGGCCTCTCTTGCGAACGCACGGCAAGGCTCTCTCCCGGTGACGCCCGCACCATGCTCGAGCGCTGGCGGCGGGAGCGCGAATCATTGAGTTTCGAGTGGACACTGGGCCGGGTGGCGGTGATCAACAGCCGGGGGATCCGGCGCAGCGTCGAGGTGACGTCCGCCGCCCTCGAAGTACGACACGGCCGGCGGCCCGGCGCCGGACGTGCGGCCACCGCCGCTCGCAGCTTCGAGGCGCTCGACGGCGAGCAGTTGCAGGACGTCGCCGCGGCTCGCCACGGTAGGGGCGAAGTCGGCGAGCTACCTTCCGAGCCGCCGCCCGCGGTGCTGTCCGCCGAGGCGGCGATCGAGCTCGTCGCTTTCTTGAATCGTACGGCTCTTACCGCCAACTCCTATTCCGAGGGCACCTCCTTTCTGCGGGAGCATCTCGGGGTCCAGGTGTTCGACCGCGCGATCACCCTGCGCGACAACGCCACCAGCCCGCTCGGCATCCCTTTCCCCTTCGATCTCGAGGGATCGGCCAAACGCCCCGTCGACATGATTCGCGACGGGACGCCCAAGACGCCCGCCCTCGACCAGCGACAGGCGGCGCAGCTCGGTCTGCCCCCGACCGCCCACTCGATCTCGGGCAACGACGCGCGTGCCGAGAATCTATTCCTCCTACCCGAGGAGCTCGAAGAGCAAGAACTGCTAGCTCGCGCCGACGGCGGCATCTGGATCGGGGGACTCGACGGGGTCGCCCCCATCGAGCCGCAACGAGGGCGCTTCCTGGCGCACGCGCGGGGCGTCAGGCGGATTCGGGACGGGAGACTCGCCGAGGCGCTGCCCGACTGCGTCTGGGACGACAGTCTGCTGCGCTGCCTTTCGGAGAAACCGGCGGTCGGCTCGACCCTCGGTCGGCGCCTGAGTCGCGATGGCGTTCTGGGAGCGACCTGCGCACCGCCCCTCTATCTGTCGTCGGTTCGCGGTCTGACGAGTTAGCGGTTCCCGCGACATGAGTTGATCGACGCCGGGGGTACGAGCTCCCCGGCTACGGGCTTCGACGCAGGAGGACGACTGTCTGGTCGTCACCCTGGGCCGCACCGGCCGCGAACTCGGTCACCGCCGCGTCGATCGCGGCCATCACCTCGGTCAGCGGCTCGATGGAGAGCTCCCGCAAGAGCTCGGCGAGCCGCTCGGCGCCGAACTCCTCACCCTCCGCATTCTCGCACTCGGTAATGCCGTCGCTGAAGATGCACAGCAGGTCGCCCTCGGCAAGCTCCACCCTCTCCGCTCGGAATTTCGCGCCACCGAAGATGCCGAGCGGCATGCCCCCGGACGGCAGCTCCTCGACGTCGCCCGCCGCGCGCACCAGCAGCGGCGGGTTGTGCCCCGCGTTGACGTAGCTCAGCCCACCGCTCGCCGGCTCGAGGCGGGCGGCGGTCATCGTGATGAACTTGTTGGACGCACTCGATTCGGCGACGTGGCGATTCAGCCTCTCGACCAGCTTCGCGTCGAAGGCGCGGGCATCGAGCAACAAGCGGAGTGCGGAATGGAGCGTCGATACGAGCAAGGCGGCAGGCATTCCCTTACCTGCAACGTCGGCAAGAGCGAGCTGGACCGAACCGTCCTCAGCGAGGGCTAGGTCGTAGAAGTCGCCGCCGACGTGCCGCGCCGGTCGGCTCCAACCGCAAAACTCGAATCCCGCGACCTCGGGGAGCTCGGTCGGGAGTAGCCGGCGTTGGATGTCGGCGGCGAGATCGAGCTCCCTTTCCAGGCGCTCCTGTTCGAGAGCCTGTCGGTGGAGACGGGCGTTCTCGATAGCGATGGCGGCCTGATTGGCAAACAGTCTGAGCGTCTGCACGTCCCGGGCTTCGAAGGGCCCGATCCCGGTGCGACTCTCCTTGTCGGCTACGGCGAGCAGACCGAGCTTCCTCCCGTCCGCTTCGATCGGAACGCCGAAGGCGTACTGCGTACCCGGGAGCAGGGGCGCCCCTTCTCGCTCCCCGCGGAGAAGCGCGGCCAGCTCCGGGTCATCATCGGCGACGAGGCTCCTCGCTTTGCCTCCGAAGGTTCGGTGAAGCCGATAGCTTCCGTCTTCCAGAAGATAGAAGGCGCCGACCCGAGCGTCGAGCAGCGAGATCGCACGCAGCAGCACTTCGTCGCCGAGCGTCTCGAGATCGAGGGTCCCGGCGATCGCAAGTCCGACGTCATACAGAGATTGCAGCTCGACCCGGCCGAGGTTCACGGCGAAGCTCTCGCGCTTGAGCCGCCCCGTGAGCTCGGCGGCATCGAGAGCGCAGATCAGGGCCAAGAGCACTCGATGATCGATCGCCGCTTCTGCATCCACGGGACGAAAGAGCAACTTGCCTCCAGGCACCGGATAGTGACCGACACCGGAAAGATCGAGATCCTCGTGGATCTCGGGAAAGGTCGTCGGGCCGGCTGCTACGCTGCGACGGTATCCGTTCTTCACCGATCGATAGATCGCGGCCGACTCGAGGCGCGAAGCCGTCACGAGCTCGTCCATCAGCCAGCGAAGCAAGCGCGGAGTGTTGCGGCCCGACTCAGCGAGCCGGACGAAGTCCGCCCAGGCGATGCCGCGCTCGGTGGAGTTGCCGATCGTCACGACGTGAGCGCGCCGACCGCCGAGTCCTCATCGGGATAGATCTTGGCGTACTGAGCCAGCCCCATGATGTGGAAGGTCTTTTCGATCGTCGGAGTGAGCGAACAGAACGCGAGCTTGCCGTCGACCTCGATCATCTTCTCGATGATCTCGATCAGAATCGAGATTCCGATCGAATTGACGATCTTGGTGCCGGCGAGATTGAGCAACACGTGCTTCTGTCCCTCTTCGATGAGCCCGAGCGCGACGCGCGCGATCTCCTCACCTCCCTGATTGTTGATGTACCCCTCGGTGTACACCACTGCCAGGTCGTTCCTGTTGTCCAGGGTCACTTTCAGCATGTCGGCCATCGTCATTCCCCGCGTTCTGCACGATACTTGCTCATGATCACCGTGGTTCCGCCTTCACCCGATTCGATCTCGACCTCGTCCATCAGGCCTTGGATGATCTTCAAGCCCCAGCCTCGTTTTCTAGCGGCCTTCAACTTCTCCTCGATCTTATGCTCTTGAACCGAGTTGGGGCTGAAACCCACTCCCGAGTCCTCGATTCGGATATGGAGTTTCTCAGGCTCCTTCTCTCCCAATACGGAGAATGTCA
>CALZKB010000201.1 GCA_945787575.1 Thermoanaerobaculia bacterium
AGCGAAGATCTGGATAGCAGCTTCCACGTTGCGTCGACACTTTCTCTTCTTTAGATCAACTGAAACGCCTACCTGGACGCCTAACGGATTTTGAGCTCAGCGGCGCCGCCGGCTGTGCAGATGAGACCTACGTTTCTGAAGCTAACCACTGAGACGAGTCTACACCCGGCCTGAAGCACGCAAGGCGGTGTCCGGTGCAGCGAGTGGTTAGGTGACCCTAGTCTACGTACCATTCAAACAGACCAAGTGGGTCGAACCAGAGATGGAGTTGACCCGGTTTCGTGGACACTGCACCCTTTGGGTGGAAGGAGTTCACGATGGGAAGAACAAGACCGCCGTATCCGCCGGAGTTTCGCCGGCAGATGGTCGAGCTGGTGCGAGCAGGCCGGAGCCCCGAGGAGTTGGCTCGGGAGTTCGAGCCGTCGGCCCAGTCGATTCGCAACTGGCTCTACCAGGCCGATCGCGATGAGGGTCTGCGTGACGACGGCCTGACGAGCGCGGAGAAGGCCGAGCTCTCGCGGCTGCGGCGCGAGAATCGACAGCTGCGTACAGAGCGCGAGATTCTGGCAAAAGCCGCGGCTTGGTTTGCTCGGGAGACCGGTTCGGTGCCCGACGGCTCTTCGAATTCGTGAGAGCGAATCAGGCCAGCTTTCCCGTTGCGACCATGTGTCGCCTGCTGGGCGTCTCCGCCAGCGGCTACTACGCGTGGCGCGACCGACCGCCCTCGGCTCGCGAGCAGGCAGATGCCGAGCTCGAGCGACGCATTCGCACGATCCACAAGCACTCGCGCGAGACCTATGGCGTGCCGCGGATCCACGCGGAGCTCGCCGAGGAGGGCACCCGAGTGGGCCGCAAGCGAGTCGCTCGGCTGATGCGCAGGGCCGGCTTGGAAGGCGCCAGCCGCCGCAAACGGTTTCGCACGACGCAGCGGGCGAAAGACGCGCGTCCAGCCCCGGATCTGGTCGAGCGCGACTTCGTCGTCGACGGGCCTGACCGCCTGTGGGTTGCGGACATCACGTACGTCTCGACCTGGTCGGGGTTCCTCTACTTGGCGGTCGTCGTAGATGCCTGGAGTCGGCGGGTCATTGGCTGGTCGATGGCCAATCACCTGCGCACCGAGCTGGTGCTCGAAGCGCTCAACATGGCGCTCTGGCAGCGCCGGCCGGAGAAGGTGATCCACCACTCGGACCAGGGAACGCAATACACCTCGATCGCCTTTGGACTGCGGTGCAAGAAGGCCGGGGTCCGACCGTCGATGGGATCCGTCGGGGACTGCTATGACAATGCTCTGGCCGAGAGCTTCTTTGCGACGCTCGAGTGCGAACTGCTCGACCGCCACAGCTTCCGCACGCAGGCCGAGGCCAAGATGGCTGTCTTCGACTTCATCGAGGGCTGGTACAACCCGCAGCGCCGGCACTCGTCGATCGGCTACGTCAGTCCTGCGCTCTTCGAGAAACGAGCCGAGGACGCGCTCGACTCGAGGCGCGCTACACGTTTCCGTAGGAGTCTAGGCTTGGAGAGATACGATCCTCTACCGGGAGAGCAGATCCCAAGCACTTAACCGTCCACGAAACCGGGGCAGGTCCACAGATCCAGTTCGGCGCCGACTATGGGCGACCGAGGGACTTCAAACGAAAGTTCCTGGGCCATCTGGGTGACGTACTGCATGTCTACCCAGCAGCGCGCCTCGCGGAGCAGCCGACGGGCCTCTTGCTCCGCCAGTCGCCGACTCACCTGCCTCGCAACTCGGCCAGCCGCCACTGAGGGGTCTCGAGATCGGCAACCGGGTGGCGGCGGTCAGAGCACCGGCCGCAAGCAAGCGGTCAGACGGATGCCCGAACCACTGCGACGCTACCCCGTTCGCCGCCCGACTCGTAGAAACGGCCGAGAACGACCGTGATGTCTTCGGGTCCCCCCAAAAGAGCCTCTCCTTGCCTGGGGGCAGCTCCCAGTCCACTTTGAAGGGCCTGACCTCCTGCAGGCGCTGATGGACGATGAAGTCTCCGCTGGCTACTCCACTGTGACGCTCTTCGCCAGATTGCGGGGCTGATCGATCTCGCATCCTCGCGCTTCAGCTACGTGATAGGCAAGCAGCTGGAGGACCACGGTCGAAATCAGGGGAAGCAGCTCCGGAGATGCTTCGGGAATCGCTAGCACCGAGCAGTCGACCCTGCGGAGGATCGCAGACGCGACGGAACGCGGGGCCACCGCGACGATCGGACCGCCGCGCGCGTCTACCTCCGCCATGTTCGCCACGATCTTCTCGAACGTCTCACCCGGAGACACGAGGAACACTGACGGCACAGAATCCTCGATCAAGGCGATCGGCCCGTGCTTCATTTCACCCGCCGCGTAGCCCTCCGCAGGAAGATAGCTGATCTCCTTGAGCTTCAACGCTCCTTCCAAAGCAAGAGCGTGCTCGTAGCCCCTTCCCATGAACAGGAAGGCCTTGGCGGTGCTGAGGCGCCTCGCGACCGAACGGATCTCGTCCTCGGCTGCGCAGACTTCCTCGAGCTTCGGCGGAAGCTGCAACAGGGCTTCCGCGCGCTCCGGGAGCGCGCCGTCCGCCAGTCTGTCCACTCGCTGAGCCAGCGTCAGAGCCACCAGGTATAGCAGGCAGACCTGGGTCGTGAACGCCTTTGTCGACGCCACACCGATCTCCGGCCCAGCCTGTGTGTAGAGGACTGCGTCCGACTCCCGCGCCAGCGTGCTGCCGACCACGTTGCAGACACTCAAGACGCATCCACCTCGCTCTCGAACGAGACGGACCGACGCCAGCGTGTCGGCGGTCTCGCCGGACTGGCTGACTGCGATGGTCACCGTTTCCGGCCCGATCAGCGGTTCGCGATAACGCAGTTCGGAGGCAACGTCGACCTCCGTCGGTATCCCAGCCAGAGACTCGAGATAGCGCTTCCCCAGAAGGCCGGCGTGAAAGGACGTCCCGCAGGCCGTGATCAGCACCCGTTGGGGAGGCCCCTCACCTTCAAGGAGCTTGTCGACTTCAGGAAGACGCACCGGACTGGATCCGCCCAGCTGGAGTCGACCCCGTAGAGTCTCTTCCAGCGCCTGCGGCTGCTCGTCGATCTCCTTGCGCATGAAGTGCTCGTACCCCCCCTTTTCTGCCCTCTCCACATCCCAGTCGATATAGGACCGACGCGCGCTCTTCTCGTCACCGCTCTGGTCACAGATCCTCACGCCTGTCTGGGTCAACGTTGCGACATCGCCGTCTTCAAGGTAGGCGACCTCGCGCGTGCGCTCGACCAGGGCCGAGACGTCCGACGCGAGAAAGGTCTCTTCGTCTCCGAAGCCGATGACGAGTGGACTCCCCGACCGTGCCGCGACAATCGCTTCCGGCTCACTCCTCTGGTCGATGACTCCCAGCGCCCAGGACCCGCGGAGGTTCTCCAGCGCTTTACGAACCGCGGTCAGCAGATCGCCGTCGTAGAAGGACTCCACGAGGTGGGCCACGGCTTCGCTGTCCGTCTCCGAGCTGAACCTGTGCCCTCGCGCTTCGAGCCGGCGACGGATCTCGGCGTGATTTTCGATGATGCCGTTATGAACTACCGCAAGCTTCTCGCCACATCCGGTGTGAGGGTGCGCATTCTGCTCCGCGGGAGCGCCGTGGGTGGCCCAGCGCGTGTGTCCAAGGCCGAGACCTCCTGGCTGCGCCACTGGCAACTCGGCGGACGCCTTGAATGCGAGGTCCCTGACCTTGCCCTCGCTCCGGCAAATCCTCAAGGACCCGCCGGGGTGCCGCACGGCGACCCCGGCCGAGTCATAGCCCCGATACTCGAGTCGCGAGAGGCCCCGGATGACCTCGTTCGCGACATCTCGTTCTCCGACGTATCCGACGATTCCACACATTCTCTTCCTTCCTAGGGCGAGCACGCTCTGGCGCATCCGTGTTCGCCATGTCTGGTTCGATGCAACTCGGCTTGCGCTTGCATTTAGTTAGTATACTTAGTATTATCGTCCTCGGCAAGTGGCCAGGGGTGTAACAACCCCTTGTCCAATTGGTGTTTTTTTGGACTCAGCGCCGAATTTGTATTTTGAAGACTTAGGATTTGACTTCCATGAACCTAGATTCTCAGCAGCTGACCGACCAGATCCTTGTCGCTCTACGGCGAATCATCCGTGCCACGGACCTGCATTCGCGGAGCCTTCTGCGCGAGTTCGGGCTAACTGGCCCGCAGCTCATCGTTCTCCGAGAGGTGGCGGCTCGGGAGGAGCTCTTCTGCAGCGCCTTGGCGAGAGCGGTCGCGGTGAGCCTCCCTACGGTCACCGGCATCGTGGCCCGCCTCAAGGCTCGTGGCCTGGTCGAGCGGCGCCGCAACACAACCGACAAGAGGCAGATGCTCGTGTCGGTTACGCCAGCCGGCCGCGAGCTTCTCGAGGCCGCGCCACCGCCGCTCCAGGAGCGTTTCACGAGGCAGCTCACAGCCCTCCAGGAGTGGGAGCAAACGCAGGTGCTCGCGGTGCTCCAGCGCATCGTTTCGATGATGGAAGCCGAGGCGCTGGACGCGAGCCCCGTGCTCACGACAGGAGACCTCGCCGACTCACCAAGTGGCGGAGTCACCGCCGATCTGGAGAGTCCGCCGCAAGAGGCGTTGGCGCAGGCGAAGACGAGCCGCTAGGTGAACCTGACAGAAGAGACGTACCATGATCGAGATCCACTTGAAGCTGAGCGTTGGCGTCGTCATTCCCGCTTACAACGAGGCTCCGTTCATCGCAACCGTGATCGGCGTCGCCCGCGCCGTCCCCGAAGTCGATGAGGTACTAGTGGTCGACGACGGAAGCAGCGACCGGACAGCCGAGGCGGCTGCAGAGGCCGGTGCGCGAGTCGTCTCTCACGAGAAGAACCGTGGCAAGGGAGCAGCCATGCGGACCGGCTGCCGAAGTGCGCAAGGTGATGTCCTAATCTACCTCGACGGCGATCTACAGAACATCACACCCGAGAAAATCCAGTGCATCATAGCGCCCTTCAGAGAAGGCGTCGACTTGGTTAAGACGCGCTTCGAACGCTGCGGCGGTCGAGTCACACAGCTTACGGCGCGTCCGATGCTCGGTCACTTTTTTCCGGAAATCGACGAGCAGTTCGATCAGCCGCTGAGCGGACAGATCGGAATCAGGAAAGAACTGATGAACGAGCTCGAGCTGGAAACCGACATGGGTGTCGACCTGGGGCTGTTGATCGATGCGGTCGAAGGTGGCGCCCGGGTGACAGAGGTCTCTATCGGCGCTCTCGAGCATGACCATCGTGAGCTCAAAGACCTCCAAGGAATGGCGCTGGCTGTGTCCCGGGTCATTCTCGATCGTGCGGCGCGCTACCACCGGGTGGAGGAAGCTATCGAAGAACTCGTGGAGACGAACTGATATGTGTTCGATCGTTGGTTTGGTGAGCAAGACCGGTGCCGACGTCGCCCCTCTTCTGAAGGCGATGCTGGAACAGACGAAGCACCGAGGACCCGACGGCGCCGGTGTGGCCCTGGGGCTGGAAATGGCGCGAGCCGGTGAGATCGCCGATTTATCCGTCGGCGAGCTGAGCGGCACGCGCGGGTTGGGTCACTCCCGGCTCAGAATCACCGGAGACAGCGGTGCTCAACCGATGACGGGCTGCGGGCGGGGTCTCGTCGTCGCAGCCAACGGTGAGATCTGGAACTATCGGCCACTGCGCGAGCAGCTCGAATCTGAGGGGCACGTTTTCCGCACGGAATCCGACAGTGAGGTCCTCGTTCATCGGCTCGAAGACGAGATGTTCAAGGCCCGCGATCTGCTGAGTGCGATCGAGGCGATGATCTGTGAGCTGGATGGCGAGTACGCGCTTGCCGCCTATGACGACATCCAAGACGAATTTGTCTTGGCGCGTGATGTCGTCGGTGTCAAGCAACTCTACTACGGAGAGACCGACAAGCACCTGGCCTTCTGCTCGGAAAAGAAACCGCTGTGGGATCTCTCGATCAAGCCTCGGCGAGTGCTCCCCGGGCAGGCCGTGAAGCTCGCCGCCGAAGCGACGAATGCCTGGCAGTTCTCGACCGGCTGCCGGATCGAACTCCCACGGCCCAGCCAGCAAAGTGAAACCGGCGAGGAGCGCGAGGCCCTCGCATCCTACTGGACTTCCCTGGTCGAAGCGGTCAGAAAGCGGGTCGACGGGCACCATAGGATCGGTGTCATCTTCTCGGGTGGGGTTGATTCGGTCCTCGTGGCCCGCATCGCTCAACGTCTGGGTATCGATGTCCGCTGCTACGCAAGCGGTCTCCGTGGCTCGAGCGACGTCGATCAATCCCGACTGGCCGCTGACGCGCTGGGGCTGCCTCTGGAGGTCTCCGAGCTCGACTCCGACCGGATAGCGAGCGAGCTTCCCTCGATCTTGAGCGCGATCGAGTCGACCAACCACCTTCAGGTCGACGTCGCCATCCCGATCTACTTCGCCGTCAAGCGGGCCGCCGAAGATGGTATTCGCGTAATGCTCACCGGACAGGGAGCCGACGAGCTCTTCGCCGGTTACTCGTGGTACCCGGGAATCCTGACGGATTCGGGTGCCGACGGTTTGCGCGACAGTCTTTGGAACGACTTGACCAGGCTCTACAAGGACACCCTCGAGCGCGAGGACAAGATCACCATGTTCCACAGCATCGAGCTGCGCGTCCCCTACCTCGACCCTCACGTGATCAGAACGGCCATGCGAATAGCTCCCTCGCTCAAGATCCGTAATGGAGAGCTCAAGTATCTTCACCGCGTGATGGCCGCGCAGTCCGGCGTCCCTGACACGATTGCCTGGCGGCCCAAGGAAGCCGCACAGCATGGCTCCAACGTCCACCAGACGCTGAAGGACGTGCTCGGCCAGCTGGAAGAGGGGCTCGAAGCCCTCTCGCATGACGAGCGCCCGAAGCCCGTCGATGCAACCGAGGAACTCGGAAGCGCCTATCGGTACGGCGGAGACGCTTACGCCGGAAACGAGCGCTATCAGAGGGTCCTGGATTCGCTTGGCCGCGAAGCAGGGCTGGCATGAGCTCGCCGGCGTCTAGGGGAAAGCGTCGCCTCATTCTGGCCACCGATCTCGACGGCACTCTGCTCGGCGGGTCAGACAAAGATCGAAGGCGGCTGGCCGATGTCTTCCAAGCCGAAGGAGGGTTCCACGTCGTCTTCCTGACCGGCCGGAATCTCGAGACCATTCGGCCCTACCTGGCAGATCCTCTGGTGCCGAAGCCCGACTACATCGTCGGCGATGTC
>CALZKB010000202.1 GCA_945787575.1 Thermoanaerobaculia bacterium
GAAGGTCTCCTCGTCCGCCTCGACGATCGCGCTGCGAGCCGAGCACTCGGTCGCCATGTTGGTGAGCGTCGCCCGCTCGTCCATCGACAGAGTCTCGATGCCGGGACCGGTGAACTCCATCACTCGATTGAGGGTCTTCTGAGGGCGCGCGTACTCGAGCAAGATGAAGAGCATGAGATCCTTGGCGGTCACGCCGCTCGGGAGCTCTCCGGTGAGCTCGAACCGAATCGATTCGGGAACCTCGACGGTCGTGAATCCCGAGTGGACGAGGCTCGCGTACTCGGTGGCGCCGACCCCCCAGGTCAGTGCGTTGTTGCAACCGCCCATGCAGGTGTGGGAATCGGTCGCCTGAACGAACTGGCCCGGCGAGACCAGTTGAGCGCGCGCCACCTCGTGGCAGATTCCCGGAGACACCCGATCTTTCGCCGAAAAATCGCGAACGCCGGTGTGACGTTGAAAGTCGCGCTGCATCTCGCGCAGGATCTCGATCTTGTCGATGAACGGACTCATTCGAGGCACGTCGTCGGCGTAGATGAGATGGTCTTCGAAGACCGCGAACTGCTCGGGATTCGCGATGGCGTAGTCCTCGCCATGCTCCTCGCCGAGGAAGTGATGAACCTGTGCGGTCGTGAACTCGTGCGAGTAGCCGGCGTCGACGCGAACCACCAGGGAGTCGCCCGGCTGCACGCAGGTCGAGCCCTCGCCCAATCGATGGCGGGCGAGGATCTTCTCGGCCATCGTCATCGGTCGGTCTTCGGTCTCTCTCGCGGGGAGCTTCACCTCGCCCGCGGCGAGCGCCTTGGCGAACGGAAAGAGACCTCCCTGCCGAACGATCGACTGGGTGATGGCATCGAAATCGGAGTAGAACTCCTCGAGAGGGACGGTCTCTCCGGCTTCGAGGCGGGCGAGCATCGCATGATCGGCCATCAGCACGCCCTGATTGATGTTGTTTGCGGCATGGATCGGAGCGAACGAGGCCGCCACCGCGATCCGGATACCCGACCACTTTTCGGCCTGAACCGCCGTCTCCCTGGAGCTCCCGACTCCCTTGCGGTAACCCGAGACGATGACCTCGAAGTTGCCGTTCGCCAGCGCGTCACGCTCGAAGAGGCGCTCTCCATCGACGATCAGCCCCGCGTAAGCATCTCGAGCGATGTCTTCCGGCCGGAAGCTGAAGCAGACCCAGGCGGGGGTCATGGCGTCGGTATTGATGTCGTCGAGGAGGTCGTCGATCGATAGATCGACCATCCGCAGGTCGAGCTCCCCCGCCAGCTGGCGACGGATCAGCTCCGGGTCCTTGGTCAGGTAGAGGACACGCTTGCCGGGTGTGAGCCGAACGTTGGAATCGAGCTTCAAGAGAGTTCCTCGAGGCGGTACCGTGGCCGGGTGGATCCCGCCGGAGTGCAGTTCGGAACGCGGCCGAAGGAAGCGAATCGTACCATGGCGATCCGCCGCGCCAGCGGCGCCGGCGGCGAGGTTCGGCGCTCCCTCGGGAAGACGCCGTCGGCCCGTGAAAGAAGCGGGCGGAGGAAAATCGACGGGCAGCCCGGTCTACCCTAACCGGGCTGCCCGTCAGAGGAGAGAGGGCTCGCGAGAGAGCTCGCGAGACCATGAGAGAGGTACCCACAGGCTGAGGGCCCGTGGGAAATGAACCGCTCGAGACACTCCGAACCGGCCCCGCGTCCTCCAGCCCTCGGGGGGCCTGGACGCATCGGCTGGGTCGGAGAGGAGCTCTTCACGTTCACGGTGACGACTCTGAAATCGGGCTGAGGGTCGAGCGCCAAGCGGTGAGCGCCCTCACCGCCTCAGATCGAATCGCCGCGCGGAAGTCACATCGCCCACCTTGCCTCGCCCTCGACTCGCCGCTAACGTAGGTCCGTGCCTTCCGCAGCGGCTTCTCTTCTGGCGGAGCTCGTAGGCCATCCCTCGACGAGCGACCGCGACTCGACCGGCTTCGTCAAGTGGCTCGTCGATCGGTTCGGGAGGGACGATGCCGAGGTCACCGTTCAGCGTTACGCGGGTGGGACGCGTTCGAATCTCCTCCTCGTGCGGGGCGGCCCGATCGTCGACGACGCGGGCCTCCTGCTCGCCGGACACCTCGACGTCGTCCCCGCCGAAGAGCCCGAATGGCGAAGCGATCCGTGGACCCTTACCGATGGGGGTGACCGCTGGGTCGGCCGGGGCGCCTGCGACATGAAGGGCTTCGTCGCGCTCGCCCTCGACCGCTTCGGCCGATCGGCGAGCACGACTCTGCAAGCGCCGCTGGCCGTACTCCTCACCTCGGACGAAGAGGTCGGGTCGATCGGCGCGCAGCGCTGGGTCGAACGGCTCTCCGACATCGCGCTGCCCCGGCAGGTACTCATCGGAGAGCCGACCGACCTGCGTCCCGTCCGCATGCACAAGGGGCATCTGCGATTGCGTCTCGAGATCCGTGGCACCGCCGCGCACAGCGGCTACCCGCATCGAGGTCACAGCGCGATCCGGCCTGCCGGGCCGGCCCTCGTGGCGCTTGCAGAGCTCGAACGAGAGCTCGCGACCGAAACTCCCGAGCACGGCGATCGCTTTCCCGAGGTCCCCTTCGTGGCGCTCAACGTCGGGCGGATCGACGGAGGCGCTGCGGTCAACGTGATCCCCGACCGCTGCGTCGTCGAGTTCGGCCTCCGACTCCTCCCGGGCTTGTCGACCGAGTCGGTGCTGCCGCGCGGCGAGCGCACGCTCGACGCCGCCCTCCGCGACGAAGCCTGGGACCTCGAAGTCGACAACGACAGTCCACCGCTGTTGACCGCGGCGGACGCACCTCTCTACCTGGCTCTGGGTGAACTCTTCCCGGCAGGCGACGACTCGGGCGTGTCGTACTCGAGCGACGGCGGCGCCTTGGCCCGCCTCGGACTCGACTGCGTCCTCTTCGGCCCCGGATCGATCGAAGTCGCGCACAAGCCGAACGAGTTCGTCCCCAAGGCGGAGCTCGAGCGGGCTGGAGAGATCATCGATCGCCTGATCGACCGATTCTGCGGAGTCCGGCTGGCGTGAAGCCGCCGCGTGTGCTCGAGGCTGCGTGGACGTGGATCGACGGGTCGTTCCAGACCGGCGTCCAGATCGAGATCGACGAAGCGGGTCGGATCAGCCGCTGCGGCGAGCTCGGCATCGACACCAATCGATCGCTGGCCGATCGAGCTCTGCTCCCCGGCTTCGTCAACGCCCACTCGCACGCCTTCCAGCGTGGTCTGCGGGGCGAGGGGGAGCGTTTTCCCGGCGCGACCGGCAGTTTCTGGAGCTGGCGCGAGGCGATGTACTCCCTCGTCGAGCGTCTCGATCGAGAGAGCCTCTATCGACTGTCGCGCCGGGCTTTCGACGAGATGCGAGCGGCTGGCATCACCGCCGTCGGGGAGTTCCACTACCTCCACCACCATCGCGTGCGGGAGCTCGACTTCGCCTTCGACGACGTGGTGCTCACGGCGGCGCGCGACAGCGGACTGAGAACGGTACTGCTCGAAGCCTACTACCGAAGGGGAGGCGTAGGCCGCGAGCTCACGGGTGCTCAGAGGCGTTTTGCCACACCCGATCCCGGCGGCTTCTGGCGCCAAATCGACGAGCTGACCGCCACCCTCGACGATCCCCGACTGTCGCTCGGCGTCGTTGCCCATTCCATTCGCGCCGCCGACCCCGGCGAGGTGGCCGAGCTGCACGCGGAGGCGCGCGGCCGCGGGCTCGTCTTCCACATGCACGTCGAGGAGCAGGAGCGAGAGATCATCGACTGCCGGGAGGCTTACGGACGAGGTCCGCTCGCGCTGATGACCGAGCGCCTCGCACCCGGCCCCGAGTTCACAGCCATCCACTGCACTCACAGCACCAGCGAGGACGTCGGTCGCTTCGCGGCCGGGGGCGGCGGGATCTGCCTCTGCCCCTTGACCGAAGCGAATCTCGCCGATGGCATCCCCGAGTTCAGGCAGCTCGGTGAGAGTGACGTCGGCCTCTCGCTAGGCACCGACTCGAACGCGAGAATCTCCATGCTCGAGGAGATGCGCTGGCTCGAGTACGGCCAGCGCCTCGCCTCCGGCCACCGCGGAGTGATCGTCGACTCCGAGGGCGCCTGCGCCTCGCGCCTTCTCGACTGCGCGACGGCCGGCGGCGCTGCCGCGCTCGGCCTCGACGCCGGACGGATCGCGCCCGGTTGCTGGGCGGACTTCGCCCTCATCGACCTCGACCACCCGAGTCTCGGAGGATGGCGCCCGGAGACGCTACTCGACAGTCTCGTCTTCGGCGGCGGCGACGGCGCCATCGCAGGCAGCTACGTCGGCGGCGTCTCGGAGTGAGCGGGCCGTCCCGGCCGGCGTTCGGCCGCTCGGCTACCAGCCGCAGGTCTGTCCGGAGTTCTGCTCTTCGAGCCAGCTCGCGAGCGGCGCGAAATAGTCGAGAATCGCCGTCGCGTCCATCTCCCGTTGACCGCTGATCTCCTCGAGCGCATCCTGCCACGGCCGGCTCTGCCCCGCCTCGAGCAGCGCGATCAACCGTTTGCCGGCCTCCTCGTTGCCATAGATCGAGCAGCGGTGAAGGGGGCCGTCGTGCCCGGCGGCGGCGCACAGCTCGCGGTGCAGCTGGAACTGGAGGATGTGGGCCAGGAAGTATCGCGTGTAAGGGGTGTTCGCCGGCACATGGTACTTCGCCCCGGGGTCGAAATGACCCTCCCCGCGCTCGACCGGAGCCGCGACTCCCTGATACTTCTCACGCAGCTCCCACCAGCCGGCGTTGTACTCATCGGAAGCGATCTCGCCCGAGAACACCTTCCACCGCCACTGGTCGACGAGCAGCCCGAAAGGCAAGAAAGCCACCTTGTCGAGGGCCATCCGCATCAGCACTCCGAGGTCGGCCGACGTCGGCGGCTCCTCCCCGAGAAGCCCGACCTGTACCAAGTAGCTCGGTGTCACCGAGAGCGCCACGGTATCGCCAACGCCCTCGTGAAAGCCGTCGTTGGCCGAGTTGCGGTAGAGAAACGGCAGCTGGTTGTAGGCACGCTGGTAGAAGTTGTGCCCGAGCTCATGGTGAATCGTCGAGAAGTCCTCGGCGTCGATCTTGATACACATCTTGATCCGTAGATCGTCGACATGGTCGATGTCCCAAGCGCTCGCGTGGCAGACGACGTCGCGATCCGCCGGCTGGGTGAACAGCGAGCGCTCCCAGAACGTATCGGGCAGCGGCTCGAGGCCGAGGGAGGTGAAGAACCCCTCGCCGTAGCGGACCATTTCGCGCGCGTCGACCCCCTTTGCCTGCAGCGCGGCCGTCAGGTCGAAGCCGCCGCCGCCGTCGGGCGGGGCGACGAGATCGTAGATGTTGTTCCACGCCTGCGCCCACATGTTGCCGAGGAAATGGGCCGGGATCGGTCCGTCGACGGGAACCACGTCGCCGTAGGTCTCGTGCAGCCGCCGCCGCACGTAGCAGTGGAGCTCCTCGTAGAGCGGCCGGACCTGCCCCCAGAGGCGATCGAGCTCCGCCGCGAAGGCGTCGGCAGCCATATCGTAGTTGGAGCGCCACATCGCTCCCGTGTCGGCGAATCCGAGCTCGCGCGCGCCTTCGTTCGACAGCTCGACGAAGCGCTGGTAGGAGCTTCGCATCGGCGGCGACACCGTGCGCCAGCCGGTCCACGCTTCGAGCAGCTCGCCGGCATCACGGCTCGTGGCCAGGGTTTGGGAGAGCTGGCCGAGATCGCGGCAGGACTCCTCGCCGTCCGGACAGTAGCGGCCGGCTCCGTACTGGCTTTCGAGCGCGGCGGCGATCTGGGTGAGCTCCTTGAGCGCCTCCGGATCGCGGGGTGCCGGCATCGTTAGGGCCAACCGCAGCAGATCGAGCTGCCGCCGGAGGTCGGTCTCGAGGTCGAGTCCGTTGAAACGCGCGGCGCCGAGAGCGTACTCCATGGCCGCGGCGATCGCCCTCTCGTTGGCCAAGGCTGCGAGAATCTCGGTGTCGAAGGTGATGAAGTTGGACTGCACCCAGGCGGCGCGCTCGGCCTCCTCTCCGACCTCCGACAACCGCTTCGACGCCTCCGCGACGAACGCCGCGGCCTCTCGGGCCGTCGGCGGTGCCGTCTCGACCTGGGGCGAACCGGGCGGCGGCGCCACGGAAGGCGAAGGCTGGGACGGCTCGGGGAAGGCCGCGCCGGCGTAAAGGACGGTCACCGAAAAAGCCACGAGGGAGTTTCGTTTCATCGGTCTCTCCTGATTCAGTCGCGAAGGGCATCGGCGATTCGGGCCAAGCCCTCGCGCAGCGCCTCGAGGGAAGCGGCAAACGAGATCCGGATGTGGTCGTCGTCTCCGAAGGCGACTCCGGGCACGACGGCGACCTGCGCCTCCTCGAGCAGGTACTCAGAGAGGGCCACCGAGCCTTCGCGCCCCTCTCGGAAGCAGCCGGCCACGCTGGGGAAGACGTAGAAGGCGCCGTCCGGCGGCGAGCAGGCGACCCCGGGAATCTCCTCGAGTGCCGCACTCACGAGCGTCCGTCGACGGCCGAACTCCTCGACCATGCGAGCGACATCCGGCCCGGCGGATTCGAGAGCGGCGACTGCCCCCCACATGGCGAAGGAGGTCGGGTTGGAGGTCGCGTGGCTCTGGATGTCGAGGGCGGCGCCGAGAATCTCGGGCGAGGCGAAGGCGTAGCCCAGTCGCCAGCCGGTCATCGCATAGCTCTTCGAGAACGACCCGACGACGACGACCGTCTCGGGAAACTCCGCTGCCAGCGATGCCGCGCTGGCGAATGGCTCCTCGCCGTAGACGAAATGCTCGTAGGTCTCGTCCGAGATGACGACGATGCCGCGTTCGGCCGCCTCTTCGACGAGCCGCCGCAGGTCGGCGGCCGAGATCATCCCGCCGGTCGGATTGCACGGCGAGTTCAAGAGCACCGCCTTGGTGCGGTCGCCGAACGCCTCGAGGACGGCGTCGGCATGGATGCGAAAACCGTCTTCGACGCCGGCTTCGACGAGCCGGGGGTGTGCCCCGCAGAAGGTGATGTGCTCCGGGAAGCTGACCCAGTAGGGGCTCGGCAGCACGACCTCGTCCCCCTCGTCGAAAAGAGCGAGAGCGAGCTCGAACAGGGCGCCCTTGCCGCCGACCGAGACCATCACCTCTTTCCCCGACCACGGTGCTCCATGATCGCGGGCGTAGCGCTCGGCCAACGCCTCGCGCAGCGGCTGGATCCCGGCCGTGG
>CALZKB010000203.1:0-7170 GCA_945787575.1 Thermoanaerobaculia bacterium
CGTCGCCGCGGCGCCGGCTACCCAGCGCGACGCCGCCGAGGGCGCCGCCCAGAAGCGCGCCGCCGGTGGCCGCCTGGGCGACGCGGTCGTCCAGGGTGGTGATGATCGCTTTGAGCGCGTCGCCGGGGGCCTCGCCGGCCTGCGTCCGGTTGTAGAGCTCGCCGGCGGCGGCGACGAGCTCTTGGTAGCCCTCGGTGAGAGCCTCGCCGCGGCCACCGCGGAAGATCTCCCGCAGCAGGGTATCCGTCTCTCCGCGACCGACGCGCTTGGTGATCTCGCGGCCGAACGCCGACTTGAGCGGCGTCGCCAGGCCTCGAGCTCCGATGCCCTCGAGCAGCGCCGAGAGCAGGCCCACACCGGCGGCGCTCGCGAGAGAGCTCTGAGGGTCGTTGCCTCGCGCCACGCTGTCGTCGTAGTGGTCCATTGCCGCGGAACCGAACCCCAGAGCACCCCCGACCAGCGCGGCGCCTGGAGGGCCTGCTATAAGCCCACCAGCCACCACTGGTACGAGCGACGGCACCGTTTCCGCGCCGGTGCGCAGCAGGGTGGTGAACGGCCGGTTGCGCAGCCGCTGTTTAAACGGCCGCTGATCGGGCGACGCTGCCAGGTCTTGGAGCATGCTGACGTTGCGAACTCGCGCCTCGGATTCCTGGCGGCCGGCCTGGAAGCCGGGGAGCTGTTCGAGGAAGTCAGGCGTCACAGCGCTCTGGATCTCGTGGCCCCAGCGGCCGCCTAACTCCACCAGGCCCAGCCCCGATGTGGCGGCGCCGCGCAGCATCTCCTGCCACCACGGCAGGCGCTTTCTCTCCTCCTCCTTCTCCTCCGCCGTGCCCATGAAGGCGTCGAGGAAGGGCGTCTGGGATCCCGCTCCTGAGCTGGATCCCTGCATGAAGGCGTCGAGGAAGGGCGTTTCAGGCATCGTCTACTGGCTCTCCGAATGGTGTCATGTCGATCAGAAACAGCTCTTTCAATTCTCGTGTGTATGCTGCGAACTTGCTGTCGCCGTCATTTGCGCATTTCTCGGCTTGTTCCTCGAACCATAGTCCCATGCGTTTCTTGAAAGCGTCCCGTCGCTTGTTGTATGCATCAACCTCAATCGTGCGTGTTCGCCATCTGTACTTACAACGTCCACAGCGGTGTAGTATGGTGCCAGGGTTCTTCGCGTACATGACATCAGATGAGTGCATCTGATGAGGCTTCGGCGGCTGGTACTCGACGAGGTCAGGCACATTACCGCATTTCGAGCAATCGGGATGATCGTCGTAGGCAGGCAGGTGGCTAACCCAAAGATCTTCTCTCTCGCAATCGGCAATGCAACACTGGTTCCACTGCTCTTTTTCTTCTCGGTAGTTACGTTCCTTCTCTTTACCCATCGTCTTGCCCTCCATGGATGGTTGTGGTTGGTGGTTTACTGCTGTAACGACGCAATGATTTGCCGTAACGTCTCGTCGGTGACGGGTACATTCATCGACTTGAGCTTTTCAATTCGTTGGCGTACAGACTCGTAGATTCCGGCGGCTTTCAGGTCTTGTACCAAACCTGGCCCGCCTATTTTCATGACAGCATCATCCACGCCTTCAAGGCTGCTCGTCGGCAGATCTGATGTAGCAGACTGGCCGAAGCTATCGAGCTTCTGACGGTAGGTCTCGCGCGCCGCGGTGGCGGCGGCGATCTGCGCTTCGAGGTCAGCGCGCTTCTGGGCTCCGGGGCCGTACTCGGGCAGTTGCGGCAGCATGGCTCTGGCATCGTCGATCTGTTGCCCCAGAATTCGCACCTGGTCGTTCAGGTAGGTGCGCGGCTCGTAGGCCCGTGACGCGGGCTCTCGTTCCCGCTTGGCGGTGAGCGAGCGGTAGTTGGCGAGCTGGGCGTCGAGGATCTCCTGGCGCTTCTGCTCTTCGGTGGTGGGGTGCTTGCGGGCCAGGAACCTCTTGGTCCCCTCTTGCGGCCCCAGAACGCGCAGGGCCTGCGCGACGTCGGGATCGAGGCTTCCGAGCAGGCTCTCGAACTGCTCGTCGCGACCCTCGCTCTCGCGGCGTTCGGTGATCTCGGCCATGCGCCGCCGTTCGCGCTCTTTCTTCTCCTCCTTCTGCCGGGCCAATTGCGCCTCCTGGATCTTGCGGCGGAGCTCGCGGTCCTCCTCCTCCTGGCGGCGGCGTTCCTCCTCGAGCCGCTCCTGCTCGTCCTGGCCAGCAAACTGGTGAAGGAGAGCCGGGCCCTGGGCCAAGGCGCCCAGGCTCTGCCGGAAGCTCGGAGCAGCCAGCATCTGCGAAGCGATGAGGCTCCGGACCCGGGGGTCCGCGAGGCCCAGCTTGGCGAGGAACCCGCCGCCTCCCGGGGGCGGTGGGCGCATGCCGGGCGCCGGCATGCCGGGGTGCCAGCGGGGGCCCGGCGGCGCACCGAGGCCGAAGAGGGAACCAGTGAAAGTGGGTGGAGGGAAGAAGGGCATGACTCAGTCCTTTTCGTCTTGAACGGGAACGCTGTCCACCGTGTCCTCCCCGCTGTCCACCGTGTCCTCCCACAGGATGGCATCTCCGGCCAGCTCGAAAACCGATGGGCGCTTCTTCTGTTTCTGTGCATTACGAATTGTCGCGATCAAGAAAGGCGCGACGCGAGCAGCTAGATCTTTGATCAATGTGTCCCTGTCTTCAATGGCCATGTGCTACTCCTTGAGGCGATTCGTTACGTCCCAGATCAGGTTGCCGTGACTGTCGCGAGCCTCTTCGTGCACGTAGGTCTCGGTGACTGGTATTCCGAGGAGTTTCAGTGCTTTCTCCATGACTGCTCGCGGTAGAACGACTCTGCGGATGGTGCTGACGTTGTCCATGGGTCCTCCTGCCGCTACGATACCACACGTCGCCGGGCGAAGGGCACGTCGTCGACCAGCCAGAGGTGGCGGGCGTCGATGTCGTTGAAGGCGTGCTCGTCCGGAGGGTAGATCTCGACGGCCCAGGCGTCGCCGAATCCTGCCGCGCTCTTGATCTCCTGGAGCTCTTCCCAGGAGAATGGGCGCTCGGGCGGCACGCGCATGATCGTCAGCCGCTGGTGACCTGACTCCTCGTAGAGTTGGCAGATGACGCCGTCCCCCTCCCAGCCTCTGAGCGGAGGCCCCCAGGGTCCGGGCCAGGCGGGGAAGGGCGGCAACTGCACCTCTAGCATCAGATGGCTCCGCTCATGATGAGCAGCGGGAGGAGCGTCTGCGCGGAGCTCGCGAGGCCGCTCTGCTGGCCGGGAACGACGGCGCCAGGCGAAGCGGCTCCGGTGCCGCTTCCGGTGGTCGTCCCGCCGGCCATCCCGCCGATCAGGCCCATCGGCCCGAGGAAGTCCTGCAAGGCGCCCTGGGGGTCGTTGTAGCCCCACTGGTCTCGCACGCTACCGTACTGGAGCTGATCGCGGGCAAGCTGGTCGGCCATCGCCGCGTTCGAGCGCGAGGCGGAAGCGCCGGCGCGGGCGGCGTCGAGCCCCGACTGCGAGCCGAAGAGGCTCGCCAAGTAGTCGCCGGCCATCCCCATCGGGGCGTTCGCCGCGGCATCGAAGCCCGGCAGCATGCCGGCGGCGCCGATCTGCTGGCCGATGCCTTCGAGGTCGAGGCCGGCGCCCGCGGTTCCCAGGTTGGCCATCAGGTTGGCCGCGTTCTGTTGGCCGCCCATCTGCTGGCCGATCAGCCCCGAGAGCAGGCCCAGGTCGCCCTGCTCCTGCTGGCCGAAGCCTTCGATCTGGTTGCCGAGCATCTGCGCCCACTGCAGCGGCGAGCCGCCGTGCTGCATGTCGAACTGCCGGGCGCGCTCGGCGAGATCACCCTGGCCCAGGAGGAGGTTGGATCGGATCTGCGCTTCCTGCGCCCGCGCGGCGAGCTGCGCATTTCTCCCCGCGGAGGCACGCGCCGAGGCGGCTGCAGCACGCTGAGCCGCGACCTGCTTGGCCGCGATGTCCGCCTGCACGTCTTGTCCGCGGCGGTTGGTGACGTCCCCCCAGACAGCCTGATCGCGTTGGCCCTGGAGCCCCAGGACCTCCTGCTGGCGACCTCGCTCCGCCTCGTAGGCCTGGGCGCGGGCGCCGGTCGAGGCGTCGGCCATCCGCTGCGCGGCGGCGTCTTGGAGTCCCTGGCGCTGGTTGGACCAGACCGAAGACCCGATCATGCCGGGCCGCAGGCTGGCTCGCGAGAGGTTCGCGAGCTGCCCCTCGAGGCCTTGCGCCACGTCGCGGTTGGCGTTCTGGATGACCTGGTCGAGGTAGGGGTTGCCCTCGTCGAGGAACTTGCCGCTGAGCGTTTGCCTGGCGAGCTCCTCCTGCTCGACCATCCCAGGGTCGTACTGCGGCTGCTGCGCGTAGGGCAGTTGCGGCGGCATGGTGATTTCCTTCCTTATGGGATCTGAGCCGCGGCCAAATCACTGAGGGCGTCCGCGACATCCGCGAGTATGACGGAGGCGGCCGGGAGCGTACCGCAAGGGGTCCAACCGGAATTTTCGATGACCTGGGGATTACAGGTGAACTGCGTCGAGTTGTCTGTCAGATGGACTTCCACCAAATAGGCCCACCCACCCGCGTCTACATTCACAATGTTGGGCTTGATGTAATCCCTGGCAAAAGCTGTGCATTTCGCGTCGCCTTGTGTGCAACAGTCTCCCGTTGCGTTCTGAATCGATGAGCCGCACGCGGTAGGATTGATCGGGGTGTGGCTCCACGTCGCCATGGCCAGGAGGACGGCCTGGCGAACCTGGGCCGCCGTTGCGGCGTTCGCGTCGGTGGCAGCACGCGACATCACAGCGCCGCTGGCTATTAGGATACAGATCAGAAGGGACAAAATGAGACGTTTCATGGGTTTTCCTTTCATGGGTTTTCCTTTTTCTTCGGTCGTTCCGGTAGGCCGCCCGACGCCCGGGAAGCCTGCCGCAAAGATCAAAGACGAGTGACCGCAAGGCTGGCGTAGGAGACGACGAGATCGTCTGTACCGTCGCCGACGCCTGTTTTGCAAAACAGCTCCAGCACCGCGCTCGCGGCGAGCGTGAGGAATCCGGAGGTCGCCGCCGATCCGACGTCGCCGCCGGTGCCCAGCTTGCGAACTAAGGCAATCCGGCCCGGCAATCCGTCTTCGTGAACATTGCAAGTGTATGTATCGTTGCTGCCGCCAGAAAAAGACATTGTGACGGCGACGATATAATCCCCAGCAACCGGCACGACGATGTCATCCGTCGCCGTGGAGACGGTCATGCCGCCGCCAGTCGGGCCGGCCGTCGTGGTTGTCCACTGCGCGTAGGTGTCTTCCGTGCTAATCGTCAGGGTGCCGGAGGTCGCGTACAGCTCGCCGTAGACCTGGGAAAAACATTGCCACTGCGCTCCGTCGTAGCAGCAGACCTCGTCGGTGTCGGTGTCGTAATAGCACGCCGACTGCGTTATTGTGGGCGCAGCGGCGCTCTCAGGGAGTTGGAAACGGAGGCCGTCAAGGATGTCAACGCCTGTGGTGTTATATTCCAGCGAGCAAACGGCGCCCGCGATGAGACAGCCGCGATCAGCGCCGGCTCGGCCTCCGGGGCCGGTATCTTTATCGTTTCCGAACGCATAGACCGGATTACTCGAGCTGGCTAAATTGTTTTCTATCCACGGCCGCGGAGATCCTGTAGTGTTGAAAAGGAGGCCCGACGTTGTCCAAGTAAAGCGGTCAATCATAATGTTGATTGTGTCTGAGGTGTCCCCGAGCAGAATCTCCGAACTGCCCCCGTTGGGCTCGATCTTAAACCGCGACGTTCCGCCCTGCTGGAAGTCGACAACGAAGGCGTTGCCAGGCGAAGCAGTATCCGTCGCGTTGACCTTGAGACAGTGAGCGTCCCCCGAGGTCGCCTTGTTGAAAGTGCAGGCCAGATCGAGCGCGATCTCGTTTCCCGTCGCTTCATCGAGCGTCGAGGTCTAGGTGCCTTCGCTGGTGGCAGTGTCGTAGTTCAGCGGAGCCGCGGCGAGGTCTGACGAGCCATCGTTCACCTGGACATCACCCGCGGCCCCGGCGACGGTGAGGCCGGCGCTACCGCTGCCGCCGATAGCCAGAACACCGGTCTGCTTGCCTATCGAGACAACGTAGGCGTCTAGAGTCGATCCAGAGCCGCCGGTAGCCACTGGCCGGATCTCACCATCAGGAATCGCGACCTCGCAGTACTTCGAGGACGTCGTGAGAGAACACGACGCGCCGCCGAGGGTATGAGGTGTCATGTTTTCGTCGGACCTCCAGGTGAGGGTTACAGTCGGTGTCGAAGCTAGATCGTCGATGCTGAACGAAGCCGGCCCGCCGCGCCACCGTTTCCACTCAGCAGCGGTGCTACCGGATTCGTCGAGGTTCTTCCATTCCGCCGATGATGCCCAAGAGGGAGCAGCAACGAGGAGAAAAGCCAGGAAAATGACATTCTTCACGTTCGTACCTTTCAGAAGCCGAAGTCGAAGAGTGGCTCACCGCCGGAGAACTGCGACAGCAGGTCGTAGCGCGGCGAGATCGCTGCCGGCGTGGCCGGCGTCGGAGCGTTGAAGCGGCCGAAGAGCTGGCCGATGAAGTCCTCCTGCATCGGAGCCGCGGCGTTCAGGCCATCCTCGAGCCCCTGGCCGATGAGCTGGTTGATGGGCGCCCCGGGCCGCTTCGTGTCGGCGAAGGTGGTCCGCGCCTGGCGGGCCGCGAGATCGAGCATCGGGTTGGCGGCGAACTGGTTCCCGCCACGGTCGGTGGGGTCGCGGCCCAGCAGTCCGGTGATGAAGTCGACGCCGGCGCCGAGGGCGGGCGAGGGCGACGCGGCGCGCGAGACCATGAGCTCGGCGAGCTGCTGGCGAAGCGGCGACATGCCATCGCTGCTACGCCTGCTGCCTCCACCTCCACCTCCTCCTCCTCGACGTCCACCGCCACCACCCCCCCGACCGCGGGCAGGGGAGGGGCCTGCGCCGCGGCCGAGGGGGGGAGCGATAGCTCCAAGTCCTCCTGGCATCTCGTTGACGTCGGCACTGATCGTGCCGGGCGCAGGCGCCGCGATGGTGTCCCGGTTGCTCATGGCAATCCGGCCGCCCGGGCCGCCTCGACCCTCGCGGCCGGCGCCGCCGCCCATCTCTGGCGCTGGCGGACCGCCCGGCATGCCGAAGTCCACCGGCGGTCGCCCGCGCATCACGGGCGAGAAGCTGGAGTTGTAGTTGCCGCCGATGACG
>CALZKB010000203.1:7211-8240 GCA_945787575.1 Thermoanaerobaculia bacterium
CCATGCCGCCCTGGAGGAAAGGCAGGAGCCACGGCGCCGGCGCCGTGGTCTGGCTCGAGTTCCACGGCTGGGCAGGAAGCTGCTGCGGCTCGGGCTCTCCTAAAAGATCACCTAAAAAATCGAACAATCCCATGATGACTCCTAGTAAAAGTCGCTCCAAGACGAGCCGTTGTAACCCCTGTGCTTGTTCGTCGTGGTGTCGTAGTAGATGTCGCCAGCGCTCGGTGAGGAAGGCGCTGAAGAAAGTGCCCCATGCACTCGCAGTCCGTTGAGATCTACGCCATTCGCATCGGCTCGAAGCATTTCTGTGCGGGTGCCAGCCACGGTAGGTTCTACCGTGACATAGCCATCTTCACTACCGTCTTCACTACCCTCAACATAGCCGGCTATGGTCCCATAATTCGTGACGTTCCCGCCGTCATCGAGACCGCGAAAAGAAACCCGTCCGAGCTGGGTGTCGGCAGCCGGTGTAGCAGTTTGGTTGAGGAGGCGCAGATTTACGACACTATCTTCGCTGATGATCTGAATGCGAGCAACGCCCGAGGATTTGTAGACCTCGAAGAGATCTCCCGGTGCCTCGCCGACACCCACGAATCCGTTGGCACAGTCGATGTAGAGAACGTCGCAGAAATTCGATACTTCTCCGGGTCCGCCGACGTCGAGCTTGTTCAGAATCGCCTGAAGGCGCCGAAAGAGAGGCTCCATTCGCTGAATGAGCAATGCCCACCGCCGCCGAGCGCCGGGTGCAATCTGCTCACCGGGCTCCAGGGGGATCTGTTCTGGAAGTCGGCCGGGCATCTCATCCTCCTCGCGAGACGAGGCGCAGCTCGAGAGCGTCGATGGCGGCGACAATCTCCGTCGCCGACACCTTTATGTCTGCGTCGGGCGGGCCAGGCGGGATTTTCAGTAGGACCTGGTGCCAGTTGCCGGCGTTGGACGAGACCGCCCAAAAGCTCCTGGCATCTGTCTGAGGTGGTGCTTGCGCCAAGTCGATGTCCTGCTCGGCGGAGGCGAGGGGGCCCTGAACCG
>CALZKB010000204.1 GCA_945787575.1 Thermoanaerobaculia bacterium
CGTCGGCGTCCTCTTCGGCTTCCTGACCGCCGGCGTGCTCAGGCTCCATCGAGCGATCCCCGAGGGGCTCGAGAACATGCTCATCCTCGCGCTCGTGCTCGTCGTCTTTCAGCTCAGCAACTCGTTGCTGACGGAGAGCGGCCTCGTCTCCGTCACTCTTGCCGGCCTGGTCGTCGGCAACATCAAGACGAGGGCGCTCGATGATCTGCGGGAGTTCAAGGAGCAGTTGACGACGCTGCTGATCGGGATGCTCTTCGTCCTTCTCGCGGCGGACGTCCGGCTGGCAGAGATGCTCGATCTCGGTTGGCGCGGCGTCGCCACCGTCGCGGCCCTGATCTTCCTCGTACGCCCCCTCAACGTGATCGCTTCCACCCTGCGCAGCACCATCGGACTCAGGGAGAAGATGTTCCTCTCGTGGATCGCCCCTCGCGGCATCGTCGCCGCGGCGGTCGCCTCTCTCTTCGCCGAGACTCTCCGGGAGCACGGGATCGAAGAGGCGGCCCAGCTGCGCGCGCTGGTCTTTCTGGTCATCGCTTCCACCGTCCTCATCCAGGGCCTCACCGGCGGCGCTATCGCCCGCTTACTCGGCCAGCGACTCCCCTCGAACAGCGGCTACGTGATCCTCGGAGCGGGTCCGATCGGGCTGGAGATCGGGAAGCTGCTGCGATCCCCGAAGCACGAGGTGGTGTTCCTCGACTCCAACCCGGACGCCTGCAGGGCGGCCGAAACCGAGGGGTTTCGCGTGCTCTTCGGGAACGCCCTCAAGGAGAGCCTGCTGGTTCGAGCGCAGCTCGACTCGAGAGCCGGCTGCATCGCCGTGACGCCGAACGAGGAGATCAACTTTCTCTTCGCCCGCCACGCCCGCGAGCAGTTCAATGCGGCACGCCTCTGGATCGCGCTGCGCCGAGGCCATGAGAGCGTTCACGAAAAGATGCTCCACGAGCTCGACGCCCGGGTGCTCTTCGCGGTTCCGCGGACGATCGACATGTGGTCGTCGCGACTCGACAAGGGCGAGGCGGTGGTTCAGAGCTGGAAGGCCGAACGAGACGTCGCTCTCGTCTGGAAGCCCGAGGACCAGGGGCTCGACCCGCGCGACTTGATTCTCCCGCTCGCCTACGGATCCGGTGAGCGTAGATGGGTCTACGACAACGCCGCCAAGCTCAAGAAGGGCGACCTCTTATGGGTCGCCGTCCTCGATCGCAAGGAGGCGACGGCACGCGCCTGGCTCGCCGAGCGTCATCTGAGCCTCGTCTCCGACGCGGCTTCCACCGATCCCTCCTGAGACCCGGACTTGACCGCGTCAGGCTGGATCCTCGCGACGCTGCTGCTGGCTGCCGCTGTCGGCGGCCTCGCCGTGCTCCACCGGCGAGCCGCCCGACGCGAAGAGAAGTTCCTGCGCGCCGTCGAGGACGCCTGTCGGCGGCGGGGTACGGCGATTCTCTCGACCGACCCTCTCGTCATCGGCCGCGACGGACGGCGGTTGACGCTCTCCAGGAGCCGTCTCCTCCGCCTCGGGACCGAGCCGGCAGATGCGGTGGCAGAAGGGCTGAGATCCTTGATCGATCACCCCGTCGCAACGCTCGAGGGGGGCCTCAATCTCAAGATCCACGGACCCCGGCTCGCGCCGAGACTGAGGGACTCCGTGGTCTTCGAGCTGCTCCCCCAGGAGCCGTCGCTGGCTCTTGGTGAGATTCCCGGCCTGACCGCCAGAGTCGCTTACACCGTCGAGGGCGATCTCGGTCGCTGCGTCACGATCGACCACCTCACCGAGGCCGGAATCGACCGGCGGGATCTCCACGGCATCGCGCTCGCGGTAGCCCGTCAGAGCCTCGACGAGGAGCACTTCCGGCAGGCGGTCGCGCGAGGGTCGGCTGAGAGACTCGATCTCGAGTCGGATCGCGCTGCCTCCTGGCTTCTCGTCGGAGGCGACTTCCTCGCCCGCGGCGAGAGCCTCGAACTGGTGATCAGGGGGGCCCGCCGACGAGCGCCGAAGGGCGAGATCGCCGACCAAGTGCTCGCCGTCCTGACACCCGAAGGAATCGAGATTCGGTAGGCTCGGAGACCATGTGGCGCACCCGAGCGGTCCTGTCGATGCTCTTGGAAGATGTCGGGGGATTGAGGTCTGCCGACGAGGAGTCGCTCGACAAGGAGCGCCGGCGCTGCCGTTGGGTGATCGGCATCGACTGGCTCGCGATCATCCTGTTGGTGGCGTCGCATGATCATGCGGCGGCTCAACTGGCCTTCGGCGGCACACCTCAGATGGTGTTCACCCTCGGGATCCTCGCCGTCGCCGTTCATTCGGGATTCCGCCTCGGCCAGCTGGAGAAGCTCAATGCCGTCGCCCGGCTGAAGGCAGAGCTCGAGCGCAGGACCGAGCCGTGAGCGAGCGGTCGAAGCCGCCGACCTGGCTGCGCCTCGGCTACACGCTCTGGTTCGTCGCCTGGGTCGCGGCCTACTGGCAGCTCGTCGGTCCGGTCAACTTCCTGTGGCTCTGCGACATCGCGAACTTCGTCATCCTGATCGCGATCTGGAGCGGCTCCAGCCTCCTCTTCTCGTCGCAGGCGGTCGGCGTCCTGATTATCCAGCTGGTTTGGGTGGTCGACGTCCTGGGACGGCTGCTGCTCGGATTTCACCCGGTCGGAGGCACCGAGTACATGTTCGATCCAGCCGAGCCGAGCCTCGTGCGCGTGCTTTCTACTTTCCATCTCTGGGTGCCGATTCTGCTCCTGTGGGCGGTCTATCGATTCGGCTACGACCGCCAAGCGTGGAAGCTGCAATCGCTGATCGCTTGGACCGTTTTGCCGCTGAGCCTGTTGACCGATCCCGAGCTCAATCTCAACTGGATCTGGCGACCGTTCGGCGTCGAGCAGACTCTCGTGCCACCCGCTCTCTACATGGTGGTATGTCTTTTCCTCTATCCACTCGTCCTCTACTGGCCGACACACAAGCTTCTGACGATCTGGCTCGGCCGGCGTGGCCGTGTACTCCCAGACTGACTTCCCGAACCGCGGCGCCGGCTACTCGACCGGCAGCCCGGCCAGGGTGGCGATTCGTCGCACCTGTGCCTGAATTTCGGACAGGTTGTCGGGACCGAGGCGGAGGAAGTGCTTCTCGGCCTCGCTAAGTCCCTCGAGGCGCGGATCGGCATACTTGTAGCTCGACGCGTGTTCGACGAGCTCGACTTCGTGAAGCACCGGCGTGTCGAGCAGTCGCTGAGCGGCCTTCGTGGCGACCGCATCGAAATCACCGTCCGGGTACCCGAGATCCCGATACGCCTCGTCGAGGAGCGGGCGGATGTTCCGGTAGACCTTGGCCGTGCCGTCGACGTGCAACGACCCGATGATCGCGGCGATCGTGTCGTACCGATGATAGGTGGCGGGGGCAGCGATGGCGCGGTCACCGGTCTCCTCGACCCGGAAGCCTCCACCGGGCTGCAGGAACCGCACATGGCTGCGGGGGCTGGAGCCGTCGGCGATGTTGACGACGGCCGCCACGAACCTTCGGGCGAGATCCTCGTTGACGAGCCACGTCGCGAGGCGCGGATGCTCCGATAGCTGGCCGATGACGTCGCGCAGCCAGGCGTCGCTCTCGGCGAGAACCGGGAGATCGACCTCCTCTTCCGGTGCCGTTTCGAGGGGTTGGGCCGGCAGTTCGGGCCTCTCCACGGCGGGGACCGCCGCTTCCGGGGGCTTGCCGGAGTACCTCCAGTAGGCCCACCCGGCCAGAATCGCGAGCAGCAGCAGGCCGAGATAGAGCCAAGGGCCGCGGCGTCGCTTCGGAACCTCGACCAGCTCTTCGGCTAGATCGATGGTGCTGTGCTCTTCGAGTGGGTCGAGCTGGTAGTCGTCGAATTCACTCATGGTAGTGGGGCCATCGATCCTGCCAGAACCGCGTCCCGTTCCCAGTGTATTACGGAGCGGCTTAAACTCGACAGACGATGCGACACGTGAGACTCGGACGAACGGGACTCGAGGTGCCGGCGGTCTCCGTGGGAACGTGGGGACACAGTGGGCCAAAGCGGGTCGGACGACACCCCGTTGGGTGGTCGGGACTCGACGACGACGCGGCGCGCGGAGCGCTGGTCACCGCTTGGCAGCGGGGGCTCACCCACTGGGACACCGCCGATGCCTACGGAAGCGGTCACTCGGAGAGGCTCATCGGAGAGCTTTGGGACGAGGTGCCGCGAGAGGAAATCGTGCTCGCGACCAAGGTCGGCTGGGAGTTCGGCCGGAGCCACGGCTACGAGCCCGGACAGATGAGAGCCCAGATGGAGGGCTCGCTCGAGCGTTTGCGCACGAGCCAGGTCGACATCCTATACCTCCACCACTGCGACTTCGGGCCGGACGACCGCTATCTCGAATCCGCCATCGCTCTCATCCACGAGTTCCGGACGGCCGGGCACATTCGCTGGGTAGGGCTCTCGGACTGGAGCTCCGCCAAGGTCGCCAGGTACGCGCCGAGCGTCGATCCCGACGTCGTTCAGGTGTATCGGAGCGTGCTCGACGACGCCTATCATTCGAGCGGCCTCGCCGACTGGGTGTTCCATTCCTCCGCCGGGGTCTGCTTCTTTTCGCCGTTGCAGCACGGTCTGCTGCTCGGCGGTTACGTTTCGCCACCGACCTTCGAACCCGGTGACCATCGCTCGCGCCGGCCGGAGTTTCGCGATAGAGCGCTGCTCGCTCACCTGCGGGAATGTCGCCACGCCCTCGAGGGACGCTTCCCTGAGCGGCCGCAACCGATTCTGTCGGCGCTAGTCGGCGCCGTCGTCAGCGACGAGCCGGCCGCTTGCGCTCTCCTCGGCATGCGTCGACCCGAGCACGCGCGGGCGGCTGCCGAGATCGACGCGGAGCTGGATCCACGGGACCTCGAGTGGGTCCGGAAGCTCTACCGCTCCCGGTAACCGCCAACCCGCATGTCAACCACCCAACTTGGGCGTCGGCACGTAGCCGGGAAATCCGTGCCCCTGGTCGGTTCGATGTCGGCGGACGGTTCTGACGCGCTTCTCGCCCGACAACCGAGCCGAAGGCGAGGGCCCTCAGGTTAGTTGACCGTTGGCGGCTCGAAAGAGCGCGCGGAGTCCGCGACTCTCGAAAGCGGCGGAGCCTCGTACAAGGCCATCAGATTCACCAACAGGTCGCGTCGGCCGCGCGGTGATTCGGCTTCGAGCAAGGCCTGCTTCTCCGCGGGCCCGAAAGGTAACGCCGCACTCAGCGCATTGACCGCTTGGGCCGGTGGGAGGGAGGCGAGAAGATCGAAGTCGAGCTCCAGGCTCAAGGCGCGACTGAAGTCGGAGGCGGCGGCCAACAGCCGGTTCACGGCGAACTCGGCCTCCATCTCCAGGAGGTCTTCCTCGAAGCCTGACAGATCCGCCTTCACTCGGCGATAGCCACCTTCGGCGACAGGCATTTCCGACACGATCCGAAAGCGAGACAGTCCTCTGAGGACAATCCAAAAGCGTCCGTCGGGCTGCGGCTCGCATTCGACCACCTCCCCGACACAGCCCACTCCGTACAGCTCCGGTCGCTCGGGATCGTCGGCCGACGGACCGAGATTGTCGCGCGCCGGCACCGCCGGCTGAATCATCCCGATCTTGCGATCATCGTCGAGTGCGCGGGCGACGAGCTTCCGGTAGCGTGGCTCGAAGACGTTGAGCGGCAAGAAGGTACCGGGCAGCAGGAGCATGCCGGTCAGAGGAAAAAGGCGATAAGTGGTGTCGACCATCGATCAGGCAATCCGCGGCGCAAGGAACCGATCGCCGCCTCGTCACTATAGCGAAAGCCCCTCCCCGAACCACAGGACGCCTGCCGTGCGCCGCTGAGTGCAGGGTAGAATCTTGCCGGTCGTTGGAACGACGTCAACGCCAGGACCCCGTAACGCTTGGCGTCAGCCAGGCACGCCAAGAGGAAGGCAAGCCATGCCATCGACACTGCCTCATCCCGATCGCTTCGTCGATCGCCATCTGGGCTCCCAAGACCGCGAGATCCGCGAGATGCTCGATAGCCTGGATATCGAATCTCTCGATGCGCTCTCCACTGCCGTCGTGCCCGAAGCGATCGCTCTGACCGAGCCGGTCGAGCTACCGGAAGCGGGCGGCGAACGAGCGCTCTTGGACAAGCTCCGTGCGATCGCCGGGGAGAATCGCGTCGCGCGATCCCTGCTCGGGATGGGCTATTACGGCACGATCACCCCGGCCGTCATCCAGCGCAACGTCCTCGAGAATCCCGGCTGGTACACGCAGTACACGCCGTACCAGGCGGAGATCTCGCAAGGTCGTCTCGAGGCGCTCCTGAATTTTCAGAGCCTCGTCTCCGATCTGACGGGGCTGCCGATAGCCAACGCTTCCCTGCTCGACGAAGCGACCGCGGCAGCCGAGGCGATGCAGCTCTGCCGGGGTCTCTCCCGCGGCAAGCGCTCGACATTCTTCGTCGACGTCTCGTGCCACCCGCAGACCCGCGCCGTCGTCGCGACGCGCGCGGACTCACTGGGACTCGAACTCATCGAGGGAGACCCGTGGACGGCGCGCTTCGGAGACTCTGATCTCGCCGGTGTCCTGATCCAGTTCCCGGCCTCCGACGGAACGGTTCGAGATCCGAGTGAACCGATCGCGCGCGCCCGTCGAGCGGGTGTGCCCGCGGTCGTCGCGACCGACCTTCTCGCGCTGACGCTGCTCGAGTCACCGGGGACCCTCGGCGCCGACATCGCCGTCGGTTCGGCCCAGCGGTTCGGCGTTCCGATGGGTTACGGCGGCCCCCACGCCGCCTTCCTGGCCACCAGCCAGCGACTCGAGCGTCTGCTCCCGGGTCGAATCGTCGGCATCTCGAAAGACGCACACGGTCGCCCCGCCCTGCGGCTCGCTCGCCAGACGCGGGAACAGCACATTCGCCGGGAGAAGGCGACCAGCAACATCTGCACCGCCCAAGTGCTGCTCGCGATCATGGCGGGCCTCTACGCCGTGTACCACGGCCCGGACGGCCTGCGGCGGATCGCCGAACGGATCCACCGCGCCGCCTGCGCTCTCGCAGAGAGTCTTCGTCGGCTCGGGCTCACCGTCCGCACC
>CALZKB010000205.1 GCA_945787575.1 Thermoanaerobaculia bacterium
GGCTGGCGTCGGCAGGGCGACATCGAACTGCTGCGAACCCTGGGTGCCGAGCTCGGCTTCCTAGCGGAGGGAGTCCCTGAGGTCCCCTTCGACGGAGCGCCGATCTCGAGCTCCCGGATTCGCGAGGCGATCGCCGACGGTCGTACCGACCTCGCCAGCGAGATGTTGGGCCGACCGTTCGTCCTTCACGGGACAATTGTCGAAGGCCAGCACCGCGGTCACGGACTCGGGTGGCCGACGATCAATCTGAAGCCGAAGCAGAACGCGATTCCAGCCCGTGGTGTCTACTTGAGTGAGGTCCGCTTTCTCGACGAGCCGGAGTGGCTGCCGTCGGTCACCAACGTCGGCGTGCGTCCGACCGTCACCGACGGCAGTTGCGAGGTCGTCGAGAGCCACATCCTGGATTTTTCACGGGACGTATATGGACAGCAAGCCGAGGTCGCCTTCCACGGTCGTCTTCGGGACGAGAGGGCATTTCCGAACGTCGACGCACTCATCAACCAGATCGAACAGGACGTAAACGAGGCTCGACGGCACTTCGCCGACGACGCCGAGTGACCCGCCGCACCCGCGGCCAGGAGAACGAGCAATGACAGCCGATAACATTGTCGAACTGAGCGACGAGAACTTCCAGACCGAGGTGCTCGATTCCGAGAAGCCGGTCCTTGTGGACTTTTGGGCCGAGTGGTGCGGCCCGTGTCGGATGGTGGCGCCGGTGCTCGCCGAGCTCGCGGCGGACATGGACGGGCAGGTCCGGGTCGCCAAGCTCAACGTCGACGACTACCAAGACCTCGCCATGAACTTCCACGTGTCGAGCATCCCCACCTTCATCCTCTTCAAGAACGGGGAGGTGGCCGACCGGATGATGGGCGCGATGCCCAAGGGGGCCTTCGAGCAGTTTATCGGCCGCCACGTTTGATCTCTCGGCCGTCGACCGGACTCGTGCCACGGAGAGGGAGACGTGGGCCTGACCATCGAGCATCGCGACCGCCTCGGACGGCTCCTCGCCGATCGGGACCTCGATGGCCTCCTCATCCTCGCAGGATCGAGTCGGGACCCCGACCTGGCACCGTTCGTCGGCTCGTCGCATCTCGGCCGTAGCTTCCTGCTCTTGCCTCGCGAGGGGGCGCCGCTGCTCGCCTTCTTGACCGACATGGAGCGCGAGGAGGCAGCCGCCACCGACCTCGCGTTGGCGAGTCCCGCGGCACTCGACATCGAGAGCTTGCGCCCGCGAGAGGGTCGGCCCGGGGCGTTCTGGGCCGGGCTCGTCGAGCGCGCCTTCGCCCTCGTGGGCCAAAGCCCCGGGAGCTGGGCGGTGGCCGGTCATCTCGCCGCCGGCACGGTGGTCGAGGCTTGCGCTCAGCTCGCAAAACACGGCTGGCGATGGAGTGAAGGTGGGGAGCTGCTGCGACTTTGGCGCAAGTACAAGCCGGCCGCCCGGTCGGTGTCTTGAAGAAGCTCGCCGCGGTCGAGTTCGCTCGCCTCGGGCTGGGTCAGCCGGAAGGCAATCTCATGGCGATCGGCGCCGAGGCGGGGGTGCCGCACAACCAAGGTGATGCGAGAAGGGTCGTGCCCCCCCACCAACCGCTCGTCGTCGATCTGTTCCCCGCGGGCGAGATGTTCGCGGACTGCACTCGGACTTTCTGCGTCGGCGAGCCGTCGGAGGAGTTCAGGGCCGCACATGCGGCCGTCTTGGCCGCTCTCGAGGAGGCCCATGGTGACTGCCGGGCCGGCGTTCGAGCTTGTGAGCTGCATGAGCGAACCTGTGATCGCTTCGAAGCGCTGGGCTATGAGACTCGCCGCTCCGACCCGACCTCCAGCCGGGGCTACGTTCACGGGTTGGGCCACGGCGTCGGCTACGAGCTCCACGAGCATCCTAGTTTCCACGAGTCGGCGGGACCCAGCGGACTGCTCGAGGCGGGAGATCTGCTGACCCTCGAGCCCGGCCTCTACGACAGCGGTGCGGGCTACGGCGTTCGGCTCGAGGACTTGTGCTACCTCGGAGATGGAGAGTTGGAGAATCTAACCCCCCTGCCTTACGACTGGGACGTCGCGGCCTGGGCTCCGGAATGAGCCGGGGCCCTGCCGAGTGAGATATCCTCGGTGGACTCGACCGACAGACTACTCACTCGCCGGCGCCCATCGCTCGCGACACGACGGACCGGAGGAGGACCAAGAAGCCATGGAGAAGATCCTAGGGAAACATTCTGAGACCCTCTACGCCGTTCTGCGTATCTTCGCGGGCTTCATGTTCATGCAGCATGGAGCGCAGAAGCTGTTCGGCGTCCTCGGCAGAGAGGAGTCGGTCGAGCTCATGTCGCAAATGGGCGTCGCCGGCGTCATCGAGTTCTTCGGCGGCTTGCTCATCATGGTGGGTCTGTGCACGAGCTGGGCGGCGTTTCTCTCCAGCGGCACGATGGCAGTGGCTTACTTCCAGGTCCACTTTCCCCAGGGGTTCTGGACGGTGCAGAATCGCGGGGAGCTGGCAGTCCTCTACTGCTTCGTCTTCCTCTACATGGCCGCCCGCGGCGACGGTACGTTGAGTCTCGGGAAGGCGTTCGGGAGGCGCTAGGCCGAGCTCAAGGAGAAAGACGACGGCTACGGCGGGCCCTGCCCCGTTGCGCGCTGGCTCGGAGCTGGCCTTGCGGCTCTACGAGCAGCAGGGAGTACGCCGAGGCCATAGACACGAAGATCGTCCTCATCGACGGCGAGCGTCTCGGGGAGCTGATGTTCGAGCACGGCGTAGGCGTGTCGACGACGGGGAACTACGAAGTCAAACGGGTCGACGCGGACTACTTCGAGGGGAGCTAGGGGAAGAGAGTGGGGGAGTATGACGGCGGGTCGTGAAACAAATCTACAAGATCACCTACCCAAACGGGAAGATCTACGTGGGGAAGGACAGCGTCGGAAGCTACGGCTACTTTGGAAGCCCCAACACGAAAGTCGTGAATGCGGACTTCGAATCGCTACCGGACGAAGCACGCAAGAACTACACAATCCGCAAAGAGATACTCTGGGAGTCGTCTGATTGCAGTGAGTCTGAACTACGGGCCAAGGAGCGCGAGGTCATCCAAGAGCTCCGATCAAACGACCCGAGCATCGGGTACAACCTCTGGCCAAGATTCAACGGAGAATAGGATGGGGTGCTGTTTGGTGCGATTAGAGGCTAAGAGTCTATGCAGACTTAGTAGAGACCCGTTGCGAATTCCGGCTCCGCCGCCTCTAATTCACAGAGTGCGTAGGCGCCGCCGTCTGGTGGCTCGTTTCTTTCTTCGTCGGCTAGCGCGCAAGCAGGCCCCTTGGATCGCACCGTTGCTCCGCTCCGGACGTCGTGGAACTTCTGCGATCGATGTCGCGTGCGAGCTCCTTGAGGGGCATGGAGGCCTCGTCGGGCCCTGGGGCTAGGAACTTAGTCCTCGCGTACGTGTCCTGGATCCCGGGAGGCTTGCTCGAAGCTACGGGGAGCACGTCAGGTGTCAGCCACAGTTCGTAAGTAAAGAGGCTGAGACTGTTTCCATAGGGACATAGCTCCAACACTGAGAATCCCTCGATCCCGGTTGGCTTCTCCTTTCCCACGCACGCGGCTGGTCTCACTCTGCTGCTGCTGGCGGAGGAGCGCCCTGCGCGCTTCAAGGTCGACGGAGTTGCTTGCCGGCGATTCGAAGAGGCGCTTGGTGAGCCTCTTCAGTTTCCGGGGTGGCTTCGCTCCGGCCGGCGACATCGAGCATTCGCACGAACATGCAGGCACTCAAACGAGCGGTCAGCTCGTCTCGCTCCGGAGACGGTGGCACCTAGCCTGCTTTTCGGCAGGGGGAGATCCGCCGTCGTGGCCGGAACGGGGTGCGAGATGCAGGCTAGCGCTCGACCCAGTAGTTGGGCGCTTCCTTGGTGATCGTCACGTCGTGGGCGTGGCTCTCCTTGAGACCGGCGCTCGTCACCCTCAAGAAGCGCACCTCGTTGCGCAGCTCGGCGATCGAGCTGCAACCAGCGAGCCCCATGCCGGAGCGCAGACCACCAGTCATCTGCTGCAGCATCTGGTGCACGCTCCCTTTGTATGGCACCATCCCCTCGATCCCCTCCGGCACGAGCTTGCTGAGCTCTCCGTCACCGCCCTGAAAGTAGCGATCCGCGCTCCCTGAGGCCATCGCCGAGAGCGAGCCCATTCCCCGGTACGCCTTGAACGTTCTCCCCTGGTAGAGGATGGTCTCGCCGGGACTCTCTTCGGTACCCGCGAAGAGCGAGCCGATCATCACCGCATGGGCACCGGCCGCGATCGCCTTGGTGACGTCGCCCGAGAACTTGATGCCGCCATCGGCGATGACCGGCACTCCCGCGTCCTCCGCCGCGCCGACACAGTCGAGGATCGCGGTGATCTGCGGAACTCCGGCACCGGTGACGACCCGGGTCGTGCAGATCGAGCCGGGGCCGATACCGATCTTGATGGCATCCGCACCCCGCTCGAGAAGCGCTTCGGCGCCCTCCCGGGTGGCGACGTTGCCGGCGATCAACTGAGTCTCCGGGAAACGCTCGCGGATCGCCGCGACGGCCTCGAGCACTCCCCGGCTGTGGGCGTGCGACGAGTCGACGGCGAGCGCGTCGACGCCGGCAGCGACAAGAGCTGCGGCGCGCTCGAGATAGGCGCCGGAGGCGCCGACCGCGGCACCGACGCGGAGGCGGCCGAGATCGTCCTTGCACGCATTGGGAAACTCGATCTTCTTCTGGATGTCCTTGACGGTGATCAAGCCCTTCAGATTGCCCTCGTCGTCGACGACGAGGAGCTTCTCGATCCGGTGCCTGTGGAGCAGCGCCTTGGCTTCCTCGAGGGTCGTGCCCTCGGGCACGGTCACCAGTCCGTCCTTCGTCATCAGCTCGGAGATCCGCCGGTCGTGATCGTCCTCGAAACGTAGATCTCGATTGGTCAAGATCCCCACCAGCCGCCCGTCGTCGTCGGTCACCGGCACTCCAGAGATCTTGTAACGCGCCATCACGTCGAGCGCCTCTTGAATCCGCTGCTCGGGGCGCATGGTGACGGGGTCGACGATCATTCCGGCTTCGGACCGCTTGACCTTGTCCACCTGCTCGGCCTGGGCTTCGATTCCCATGTTCTTGTGGAGAATCCCGAGGCCTCCGGCCTGTGCGAGAGCGATCGCGAGTTGCGACTCGGTGACCGTGTCCATGGCCGCCGAGAGGATCGGGATATTCAAGTTGATCCCGCGTGTCAACGAGGTCACGAGGTCGACTCGTGACGGGTGAACCTCGGAGAGGCCGGGCGGGATCAAGACATCATCGAAGGTGAGCGCCTCGCGCGCGGCCCGGTCACGGCTCATGAGCCAACCTGCACCGGCCGGCCGTGGCACTTCTTGTACTTCTTTCCGGAGCCGCAGGGACACGGAGCGTTGCGGCCGACCTTCTCGTGGCTGCGGACCGCGGTCCGAACCACCGGTGGGGGAGCGCCGCCGGCTTTGGTAGGTGCCGAAAACTGAAAGCCCGAGGGCGGTTTCTGCCGCCGCTGCCGGCGCTGCTCGGCCATCTGCTCGACCGACATCGGCTCGACCCGGTAGAGCGTCTTTATGATCGTGTCCTCGATCCGCTCCTTCATCGCCTGGAACAGCTCGAAGCTTTCCCGCTTGTATTCGTTCTTCGGGTCACGCTGGCCGACGGCGCGGAGCCCGATGCCCTCGCGTAGATGGTCCAGCGCCAGCAGATGGTCCTTCCACGATTGATCGACCACCCTCAGCATCACGTCGCGCTGGAAGACGGGCATCAGCTCGGGTCCGAGGCGCTCCTCTTTCTCGTCGTACTTGGAATCGGCGAGCTGCTTGAGCTTGTCGGCCAGCTCCTCGACGCCGAGCTCTTCGACGTCGAGATCGGCATCATGGAGGTCGATGTCGAAGTAGGCGAGAAAGTCGGTCCCGACCTCGCTCAAGTTCCAGTCCCGCGGATCCGACTTTTCCGGGCAGTGGGTCTCGACGACGTATTCGATGAGGTCATGACTGATCCGGCGGACGTAGTCCCGGCCCTCTTTGCCATCGAGAATGTCGTGACGAAGCGTATAGATCGCTTCCCGCTGCTTGTTCATCACGTCGTCGTACTCGAGGAGATGCTTGCGAGCCTCGAAGTTCCGCCCTTCGACCTGCCGCTGCGCGCGTTCGATAGCTTTCGACACCATGTTGTGCTCGATCGCCTCTCCCTCTTCGATTCCCAGCTTGCCCATCAGCCCCTTGACTCGGTCGGTTCCGAAGATCCGCATCAGGTCGTCTTCCATCGAGAGGTAGAACCGCGACGAGCCCGGATCGCCCTGACGGCCGGAGCGTCCGCGGAGCTGATTGTCGATCCGCCGCGACTCGTGCCGCTCGGTGCCGAGGATGTGGAGACCGCCCGCCTCGAGCACCTTTTGCTTCTCGCGGGCGCACAGGTCGGTGTAGAGGGTGAGAGAGGTCGCGTACTCGTCAGGCTCGTTCTCCGGATCCGCCTCGGCCCGCGCCAGCCCTTCGGGATTGCCGCCCAGCACGATGTCGGTGCCCCGGCCGGCCATGTTCGTGGCGATCGTCACCGCCGCCTTGCGGCCCGCCTGGGCCACGATGGCGGCTTCACGCTCGTGATACTTGGCGTTGAGCACCACGTGCGGCGTGCCCCGGCGCTTCAGCATGCCGGAGAGCATCTCGCTGCTCTCGATCGAGATCGTGCCGACGAGGACCGGTTGACCGAGTTCGACGCACTCCTTGATCTCCTCGACGACCGCCTGCCACTTCTCTTTGGCGGTCATGTAGATCAGATCGGGGCGATCGTCGCGCGCCATCGGGCGGTTGGTCGCGATCACGACGACGTCCAGGTCGTAGATCTCACCGAACTCGGTCGCCTCGGTCTCTGCCGTGCCGGTCATGCCGGCCAGCTTTTCGTACATCCGGAAGTAGTTCTGGAACGTGATCGTGGCCAGAGTCTGATTCTCTCGCTCGATCCGAACTCCCTCCTTGGCCTCAACCGCCTGGTGGAGCCCGTCCGACCATCGGCGGCCCGGCATCATCCGACCGGTGAACTCGTCGACGATGACGACTTGGCCTTCCTTGACCAGGTAGTCGACGTCTCGCTTGAAGAGGTTGCGAGCGCGCAAGCCCTGGTTCACCCCATGGAGGATGTCCATGTTGCCGACTTCGTACAGATTCTCGATGCCGAGGAGCTTCTCGACCCGGCTGACGCCCTCCTCGGTGAGGGTCACCGTGTGGGCCTTCTCGTCGACCAGAAAGTCTCCGGTCGTCGTCTTGCTCCCGTCCTCGTGCTCGGTCTCTTCGCCCTTCTCCAGCTTCGGGATGATCTTGTCGATCTGGTAGTACTTGTCTGTGGACTCTTCCGAGGGCCCGGAAATGATGAGCGGCGTCCGCGCCTCGTCGACCAGAATGGAGTCGACTTCGTCGACGATCGCGTAGTAGTGCTCCCGCTGAACCATCGAGGCGTGGTCGAACTTCATGTTGTCGCGGAGGTAGTCGAACCCGAACTCGTTGTTGGTGCCGTAGGTGATGTCCGCGGCGTAAGCCGCCTGGCGCTCCTGATCGAGCATGTCGTGCTGGATGACTCCGACGGACATGCCCAGAAATTCGTAGACCTTCCCCATCCAGTCGGCGTCCCGGCGGGCGAGGTAGTCGTTGACGGTGACCACGTGCACGCCCTTGTCCCGCAGCGCGTTCAGGTAGACCGGAAGCGTTGCGACGAGGGTCTTGCCCTCGCCGGTCTTCATCTCCGCGATTCGCCCCTCGTGGAGAACGATGCCGCCTGCCAGCTGCACGTCGAACGGCCGCATCCCGACCGTCCGCTTGGCGGCTTCACGGACGACGGCAAACGCCGGCACGAGCAGATCGTCGAGGTTGGCGCCACCGGCCAGCTGCTGGCGGAACTCGGCCGTCTTGGAACGGAGCTGGTCGTTGGAAAGTGACTCGATGTCGGACTCGAGAGCGTTGATCGCCTCGATCTTCGGCGACATTCGCTTGAAGTCGCGCTCGTGCTTCGTGCCGAAGACCTTGCCGAGTATCTGGTTCAGCATGATTCGAATCTCTGTGGTTGAGCTGGAGAGTAGTTGGGTGCCCGGAGTAACTGGGCTGCAGAGCGGGAGACTGACGGCCTCGACGCCCGCCAACTCTAGCAAACAGCGCCTCCGGCGCCATGGTTCGAGACAGGCGACGTCGACCGCAGCCGAGACCCGGACCTCGGCCCGGCACGCCCTCGTCGCTTCGAGCTAGCTGGTGCCGTCGAGGATGTAGGCGCGGGGGTTTTCCGGCTGGCCGTCGACGCGCACTTCGTAGTGCAGGTGATAGCCGGTCGATCGACCGCTGTTTCCGACGAGACCGATGGCGTCCCGCTGGCGGACGCGATCGCCGGGCCTGACGTCGATCCTCGAAAGATGGCCGTAGCGAGTGGTGATCCCGTAGCCGTGGGCCACGTACACGGCGTTGCCCAGGCCGCCGACGCGCTCCGCCCTCACCACGACGCCGTCCGCGGTCGCCTGCACCGGACGGCCGGGTGATGCCGCGATGTCGATCGCCCAATGCGAAGCCCGTCCACCGGTGATCGGATCCTTGCGGTATCCGTAGTGGCTCGTGAGGATTCCCTTGACCGGTGCGATCGACGGGGTCGACGAGATCAAGCGTTGGCGCTCATCCAGATTGAGCTCGACACTCTCGAGAGCCTGGGACAGTGACGAGACCCGCGCACCCAGGTCTCCCAGGGCCGCACCCGAGTCGCTCGGCGCAGGCGTCGACAGCCCTCCGACGCCGGCTTCGGGCGACGGGGCGAAGTTGTCGAGACCCGCGACGATAGCCAGCTGCCGGGTCTGCTCCTCGAATTCCCCCAGCTGCTGCTGAAGAGTCGAGATGCTCTGTTCGAACGATCGGTTGATCTCGCGAAGGTTCTCGTTCTCGATCGTGACGCTCTCGAGCTCGTTGCGGTCGATCGTGCTGGTGAAGAAGGACCAAGTGGTGAAAAGCGAGCCCGCCACGAGGAAGGCGGCAACGCCCGCCGCGATCAGCATCTGCCGGTTGGTGATCCGCCACTTACGGAATCGTGCCCGCGCATGGGGCACAAAAATCACGGTGTGATACTTCAATCCCATCCTCAAAGGTAGTTTGGGGTGGGGCGTCCCTCGATGCCGATCGCCCAGCTCCCAGAATTGCGATATTCTAACGGGCGTCGTCCCCTTGTCAAGCGCCGAGCACAGTGACTAAACCCAAGGCACTAAAGGCGCTTCGGCCTCCCGATGGGCAGGGTTTTCCACAGCGCTCGCCAAAGTCAGCCGACCCCTCCCAGGATCGCTGCCAGGGCGACGCCGAGGGCCGCGCAGAGCCACTTCGACCAGCGGCGTCCGGGGTGTAGAAACTCGTCCTGGAGCAGGTCGAACGCGCCGATGTAGAGGAAGGTGCCGCCCGCGAGAGCAGTCGTCCACGCTGCGAAGAGTCCGGACCCGAGAAAAGTGCCGGCCAAGAGTCCGATACCGATTCCGAGCGGCGTCATGGCGGCGAAGAGGGCGACCAGTCCACGCTGTGTCCGTTTCGGAATAGCCGTCGTCAGGAGAGCAATCCCCAGGGCGAGGCCCGCGGTGGCCTTGTGGATGGCGATCGCCGCGAAAGTCAGACCCGCTCCGGCGGAGTCCGTCTGAGTACCGAGACCGAGGCCGGCGAGTACCGAGTGCACGGACAACGCGAGGACCAGAACATAGGGGCGAGAGATCGCCCGGCTCGACGCCTCGGAGCGCGCGCCATGAACGTGACGATGCATTTCGGCATGCCCCGGAGGTTCGTGAAGTCCCGCGCCGGAGTGGGCGTGCGCCGCGCTGTGCGCCGCTTCGGGCGACAGCACGTGCTCGAGCAGCAACATCACGAGAAAGGCCACCATCGCGAGCAGCGAGGCCGCCGGATAGTCCACTCCGTGAGCCCGGAACGCGACCGCGCTATCGGGCAGCAAGTGCAACATTCCGATGGCGAGAAAGAGCCCGGCCGCGAAGGCGTTGCCACCTCCAATCCAACGACCGCGAAACGGTTGTCGATCCCAGAGCAGGGGCAAGCTGCCGCCGATCCAGCCGACCGCCAGAGTCACCACCAGCAGCACGATCTTGGTTTCGAGGAGACTCACTCCGGTACCCTAGCAGCCCGTGGCAGAAGTCCTGTGGGTCGCGTTGCGAGCGCTTTCGAGTGTGATGCCAGGCGCCGGGCCGCAGGCGATGCCGTAGCATCGGTGATGCCGTAGCATCGGTGAGGCGCGCCCCGGATCGCGAGGCATGGGCTTCAGAGCCCGAGGAGTCCCACCTGACCGTGGAAGAAGATTCCCGCCAGAGCTCCGGTGAGGAGGGTCGCGAGGGTGGCGGCAGCCAGCGCTCGCAGGGCGAGCCCGGAGAGGTCCTCGAGCCGGTCGGGGGCCAGAGCGCCGAAACCACCGACGGCGATCGCCATGCCGCCGAGGTGGGCGAAGCCGCACAGAGCGTAGGAGAGAACGAGAAGGGTGCGAGGGGAGAGCTGTCCGTCCGCCGCCGCGGCACCGAGCTCCTGGTAGCTGACGACCTCGGTGAGAACCAGCCGTTGACCGAGGAGCCGAGCCGCGAGCGCGACCTCTCCCGCATCGATTCCGAGAAGCCAGGCGAGCGGCCAGAACAGGAGACCGAGAATCCGAGCGAGCGACAGCGCTTCGGCGCCGGGCGGGAGCACGAAACCGCTCACCTTGGCCAGACCGAGGTCGAGCAGCCCGACGACGCCGAGGACCGCGATCAGGATGGTGGTGATTCCGGCCGCCACTTTCAGGCCGTCCCAGGCTCCCGAGGCCAGGGCTCCCATCAGATTGTCGTGGCGGGTGGAAGGGTCGATCGGCGGCACTGCGCCCAGCGTCTCGGGCACCTGCCGCTCCGGCAACATGAGTTTGGCGACGAGCACCGTGCAGGGGATGGACAGAAGTGATGCCGAAAGCAGGTGCCCAGCGATCTGCGGAAAGGCATCCCGAAGGAACACCACGTAGATCGCGAGGGTCGTGGAGGCGGTCGTCGCCAGGTTGGCGGTCAGGACCGTGAGAAGTTCGGAACGGGTCATCCCGCCGAGGTAGGGGCGGATCGCGGCGGCCGTCTCGACGCCGAAGAACATGTGGAGCGAGCCCGCCAGCGCCTCGGCTCCAGACAGCTCGAGCGTACGGTGGAAGATCCTCCCGAAGAAGCGGACGACCGGCTCGATCGCGCCGAGGTGATGAAGGGCGGCCATGAGTGCGGCGAAGAAGATGACTGCGGGTAGCACCTGGGCCGCCAGCACGAACCCCACCGAGGGCTCGCCGGCGAGGGTCGTCTGGCCCGGGCTTACCGCCAGGGGTCCGAAGAGAAACTCGGCGCCGCGCGCGCTGCCGCCGAGCAGCGCGAGGATCAGATCGTTCGCAACGAGCAGTACGCGACGGGCGAGCGGAGTCAGGAAGACCACGGCGCCGAGTCCGAAGGTGACCAGGGTGGAGCCCCAGACCGTCCGCCACGGAACCGGCCGCCGGCAGCCGCCGAGCAGCCATGCCAGTGCGCACAGCACGAACCACCCGACCAGGGAGACGAGGTTGAGGTGACTCACGCTCGGCTGTCCGTCAGCCGTCGGCTCCGTAGATCGTGTCGAGGAGCCGCGCCAGTCTCACTCCGGCCTGGAACAGGCGTCGCTTGACCGTGCCGATCTGTCGGAAGGAGTAACGGTAGCCGAGATCGGGTAGGAGGTTCTCGCGATCGGTTCGGCGCCAGACGTCGTAGACCTCGTGTCGAAGGGCTCGCGACTCGAGGCCCCATTCGACCGGCCGCGCGCGGTTCCACTCCGCGGCACGTCCCTCGTACTCCTGGTCGATGAAGCGGACGAGCTCGGTGAAGCTGAGATTCTGCTTCTCGATCATCCCCGAGTCCCACACCGCATGGAGCTTCATCGTCTCGCCGAACCAGTTCACCGTGATGGCGTTGCCGCCCGAGTCTCCGCCTCGCCCCACGTGCAGCGGCTGGTGGAGATCGCCCGCGAAGTGCAGGAGAAAGGCCAGCGCCGTCGCGTCGAGCGAGCCCATCAGAGGCTCGACGCCGTTCTCCGCCATCAGATCGACGAAGTTCTGTCGCGGCTCCTGCTCGCCCCGGAGAATCGCCTCGAAGAACTCGACCGCCTCTACGGCGTTGTCGGGTATCGGGCTCTCCCGCGCCGCGGTCAGCACTCTCCGGAGCTCATCATCGTCCTCGACGGTCACATAGTGCCAAGTGTTGACGAAGCTCCACTTGCGATCCGAGCGGATGAAGTCCGGCCAAGTCGCGATCTGAGCGAGACTCGTGGTGCCGAGAAACCGGGAGATCGCCTCCTCGGTCTCGGGCTCGAGATGTCGCTGCGCGATCTCGCCGACAACCCGGTGTCCCTTGTCGCCCCACGCGCTTACCGCTGGGGGAAACGCAAGGGCCGCCGAGACCCAAACCAGGATCCACCAGGTCGCTCGTCGCTCCTCTTTCATCGACATCCTCCGTTGCCGGGGAGGGTAGCAGACCCTCTTTCCGGTCCCTCGAGACAACTTCCGGCTCTCGGTCATGCGCTTTCGGCGCCCGGTTTGGCCATCAGCCCCTCGCCTTCGCGTCCGCGCAACACCGTCGTCAGCGGCTCCTCGAACCGTACGTGCCGTAACAGCGAGGTCTCGGTGACCGCCTCTTGCTCGTCGAGCCAGTCGAGATCGATGAACTCGTCTATCCCCCCGTGGTGTGGGCTGCCCGGTGGCAGAGTGAAGTAGCCGATCCGTAGCGATGTGATGTTCTGAAAGAAGTGGGTACCCTGAGACGGCTCGACCAGATGGCTCTCCGGAGAGACCTCCACTATGGCTCGGACGCCCGAGATCTGCGACCACTGGACAGGGATTCCGAGCCACTCGTCGGCGCTCCCCCAGCGACCGGGTCCGATCAGCAGGAACGGCCTCTTCTCGCCCTTCAACCGCTCGTTGAGGCGCCCGATCTCGCCGGCGATGACCCGGTTCCGCCGCGGCTCCCAGTTCTGGTGCTTCACGTAGATCACGTCACGGATCGTTCGTTCGACGCCGTGGCCCAGAGTGCTCCTGCAGACACAGAAGAGATCCTCGGGCGCAAACTCCAGCTGCGGCGGCGACGCCGTCGTCGGTCGCGCCGTCATCGGCCGCACCTGGAGGGCGATCAACTCCGGGTTGCACCACACTCCCGCGGCGCCTCCGCGCTCCATCTTGACGGCGAACTCGATCTCGACGTGCCGGCCGAGCCCCCGCCGGGCGAGAGTCATCAGTTGCGAGACGGTCTCGACCAGCGGCAGCGACCTGTGCTTGAGAATGTTGTGGAAGGTGACGACGCGGGGGCCGGCCTGGGACATGTCCTCGACCAGACGCTCGTCGATCCGGGAGGCTACGCTGGCGACGAGGTCGAGGGTTCCATCGCTTTCGGCCTCCTTCAAGTCGAAGGTACGAACCGCCTTCATCGGGTCGACCGAGCCGTCGTCCGCCAGATCGACGCCGTAGAACGCTCGCTGCGTGGATTTCAGGGCGGACTCCAGGGTGGCGGTTTGAGGCAGCACCTCCGGATGCCGCGGGCTGAAGCGCAGGGAAAGACCTCCGGCGACGATCATCCGGCCGAGGCCGAGGGCGAAATGCACGACGCCGTCCTCCGGCCGTTGGGGACCGATGGGATAGAAGTTGCGAGTGAGGCCGACGCCGGAGACCGTGGGGTAGTAGCGGGTCCCGTGGCGCCCACCGATCACCTCCTGCACTATCACGGCCATCTTCTCGCGCTCGTTGGGTGCGCCCGTGCTCTCCCGATAGCTACAGGCGTCTCGATAGTACGTGGACGCCCAGACGAGGCGGATCGCTGTCGCCAACTCACGCCTGCGACGATTTGGGTCCTCGGTGCTGTTGGGGATCATCAGCGTGGCGTAGACGCCGGCGAAGGGTCGATGCGCCGAGTCCTCGAGGAGACTGGAAGAACGAACCGCGAGAGGCTCGCTGAAGTGCTCGACAACGGCTGCCAGCGGCTCATCCAGCTCCGGCGGGATCGGGCGCTCGATGAACCGGCGCGCGATCTCTTCGTCGTCATTGCAGGCGATCGCCCACGCAATGAGCTCGTCGTCGACGAAAGCGTCGAACAACTCGGTGGTGATGGCGACCGTCTGCGGCACTCGTACCGGCAGGGGGCCGATCAGCGGAAGGTCCGAACCGCTCAGCTGTTGATGCAGGAAGGCGAGGCCGCGCGCCTTGGCCCCCAGGGAGCCGTCGCCGATCTGGGTGAACAGGCCACGCTCGAGATGGTCGACGGAGAAGTCGGTGACGAGTCCCTTTTCGCCGCGGTGGCGTGCGTCTCGCAAGCTGGCGAGCAGGTGTTGGCGAAGCGCCTCGATGTCGGGAAAGTCCGAGATCTTCTGTGGACGCAGGCGCTCGGCCAGCTCGAACTCCGAGCGCGCCATCAGCCAGATCGAGAAGTGATCGTGAGCGGCGTGGAACCTGATCGACTCGAGCGGCACCTGCTCGAGTCGCTCGCGCAGCTCGGACACGTCGGCGACCCGCGCGAGCTCGGTGCCGTCCGGGAGCCGGAAGACGAACTCGCCGAATCCCAGATGCTCGGCCAGGAACGCCTTGACCGTCGGCACCACGTCGCGCGAACCCTTCACGAAGAAAAGCGCGCCCAGCTCGGCCGCAGCAGCCGCGTTCTTGGGCTCAGCGGAATGGAGGAGCATGGGAAGATCCGGCAGCTCTCGCCGCAGCCGTTTGGCGAAGGCAAGCCCGGCCCCGGCGTCCACGCGACCGGCGCGCGGCAGCCCGACGTCCCCGATCAGTGCGATCAGCTTGTCGCGATAGCGATTCGCCAGCGTTAGACCGTCCTCGTAAGAAGTCGCCAGCAAGATCTTCGGTCGCGATCGGATGTAGAGGCGCCGCTGCAGCTCGTTCAGGCCTTCGAAGTAGAGCGACTTCGCCTGTTTCATCAACTCCTCGTAGAGCAGGCCCAGGAAGGTGGAGTAGTAGCGTGGGGAGTCCTCTAGCACGAGGATCACCCGTACCCCCGCTTCCGTGTCCCGAGGGGCGTTGAGTCGGTCCTCGACCGACTTGATCAGACCGAGAAGGACACCGAGGTCGCCCGTCCACAGGTAGGCCCGGTCCACGAAATCCGGATCGAGCACCTGGGCGGCGTCTTCGAGCTCGCGAGGATCGAGCGCCAGGTACTCGATCGGCTTGTCCGGATAGCGCTCGCGCACGCTGCGGGCAAAGGCGTTGATGCTGTCGCCCACCAAGCTGCTCATCACCAGGATGAGATCGAAGCGGGATCTCTTGAGGAGCTCGATTGCCTCGGCGCTCGAC
>CALZKB010000206.1 GCA_945787575.1 Thermoanaerobaculia bacterium
AGCGAGCGGCGCCGGCGAAAAGCCGGTGACGAGAAGCACGGAAATCCCCCAGAGCGAAGTCATTGAAGGAAGGAGTCGATTCATGGCCTGGTTCCATCTCTCGAAGGACACCCTGCCCGGTGCGGCCGATGCCTTGCCGGGTCGCGAGACCCCGCTGTCGGTCTCGGAGGCCCACCACGTGCTGGGCAGCTCGCTGACTCCCCCATTCCCCGAGGGCGCCGAGGAGGCACGCCTCGGACTGGGCTGCTTCTGGGGGGCCGAGAAGATCTTCTGGCAGCTAACCGGGGTCCATACGACGGCAGTCGGTTATGCCGGTGGTCTCACCCCCAACCCGACGTACGAAGAGGTCTGCACCGGCGCCACCGGGCATGCCGAGGTCGTTCGGGTGATCTTCGATCCCACGGCCGTGAGCTACGAGACTCTCCTCGCGCGCTTCTGGGAAGGGCACGATCCGACCCAGGGGATGCGTCAGGGTAACGACCGGGGGACGCAGTACCGCTCCGCGATCTACACCACCTCCGAAGCCCAACAGGAGGCCGCCCGGAGCTCGCGAGATCAGTATCAGGCCGAGCTCGCCGAGAGCGGCTTCGGATCGATCACCACCGAAATCCGCCCCGCCGGCGAGTTCTACTACGCGGAGGGCTACCACCAGCAGTACCTGTCGAAGAACCCACAGGGTTACTGCGGCATCGACGGCACCGGTGTCTCCTGTCCGGTGGGCCTCGCCGCGCGCGAGGACGCCTGAGCAGCTCGCCCAGCTCAGATCCAGAAGGCGATGGCGAACCAGGCGATCATCACGAAGACGATCGCCAACCGCGCGGCGCCGCCGACGACCAACCCCAGCCAGGCGGCGAGCCCCACCTTCCCGGCCTGCCGCAGCTCGCGACGGGCGAAGTACTCGCCGGCGACAGCGCCGACGAACGGCCCGATGACGAGACCCGCGAAACCCACGAACAGGCCGACGATCGATCCCGCGGTCGCTCCGATCAGCGCATGGGGGCTCGCCTTCACTCGCTGAGTTCCCCAAGCGGCCGCCAGCAGGTCGATGGCTACCGTGACGAGGGTCAGGAGACCCAGAATCACGAGCGACGGCCATCCGATCCGCTCGAAACCGTCGGCCCAGGCGGCCAACAGGATTCCCGAGAAGACGAGCGGCGGTCCCGGCAGGACGGGGAGCACGGTGCCCGCGGTTCCGACCACCATGAGCACGATCCCGGCTCCAAAGAGCCACGTCACCACGCTGCAGACGCCTCGCGCTCAGGTCGGGAGCCGGGGACGGTTTCGCGGCGTGGGGTCTGCATCATCGGGGCTCCGGTTCGCTGCCGGTCGCGTGGATTGTAGACTCCAGGCTCTCACTCAAGAGAAACACGCGGCCGTGGCCCGCGTATGTGTCAAGCGAAGACGGACGAAAACGAGGCCGCGGATCCACCGGCGGCCGACTGCTGCCAGAAAGAGACCAAGAGACATGTTGAACGGTTGGTTGCGGCTGATGGGCGGGAGCGCTCTGATCTTGCTGCTCGTTGCGGGGCTCGGCGCCGGCTGCGCGGCCGGACGCAGCGACGGCGGTTCCGCGGAGGAAGACAGCGCCGAGCGAAACGAGGGCTCGGACACCGATGCGGAGGAAGAGGACGACGATCGGGTGCCGGTCGAGGTCGTCGAGATCGGACGCGGACGGATCGCCGAGGTGCTGCGCTTCTCCACGAACCTCGAGGCCGAGAGCGAGGTCCAGGTCTTCTCGCAGGCTGCGCGGCTCGTCACCCGTCTGCTTGTCGAAGAGGGCGACGACGTGCGCAAGGGACAGGTCCTCCTCCAGCTAGAGGACGAGCAGCAGCGGACCCAGCAGGCTCGGGTCGAGAGCCAGCTGGCAAAAGCTCGCCGGGAGTACGATCGACAGGAGAGGCTGTTCGCGCAGCAGTTGATCAGTGAGCAGGTCTTCAACGAGGCGACCTACGAGCTCGAACAGCTGGAGCTGGCCCTCGCCGACGCCCGCAGGGAGCTGAGCTATACAGCGGTCCGCGCCCCGATCTCGGGGACCGTGACCCAACGCCTCGTCAACGTCGGCGACCAGATCACGATCAATCAACACCTCTTCGACATCGTCGATTTCGATTCCATCGTCGCGCGCGTCTACGTGCCCGAGAAAGCGCTGCCGCGGCTCGCCAAGGGCCAGAGGGCGAACCTCTTCGCCGATGCGCCCGGTGAGGACCGGCGCGAAGGCGAGGTCGATCGGATCGCTCCGGTGGTCGACTCGCGGACCGGTACCGTCAAGGTCACCGTGAGAATCCCGCGCAACCAGGAGCTGCTTCCGGGGATGTACGTATCGGTCGAGCTCGTGACCGCGGTCCACGAGGACGCGGTCCTCGTTCCGAAGAAGGCGCTCGTCTACGACGACGAGCAGGTCTTCGTGTTCCGCCTCGAGGCGGGTGCCCAGGAGGACGCGGAGTGGACGGTCGAGCGCCTCCTGATCGAGCCGCTCCTCGAGGACCGCGAGTTCATCGAGCCCGCCGGACAGATCGGCGTCGGCGATCGGATCGTCGTGGCGGGCCAGGCCGGCCTCAAGGACGAGGCTTCGGTGAGAATCGTGGGAGACGAGGCTTGAGCGAAGAGCTCGAAGCCAAGAACAGCCCGCGGGACCGCGGCGGTGAGGGAGCGAAGGGGCCGGCCGAGGCGCCCAGCTTCATGACTTCCCGCCCGGTGGCGATCACCATGGTCTTCGTGGCGGCCGTGGTGTTCGGCTTCTTCTCCTACGGCCGCCTCCCGGTCACCCTGATGCCGGAGCTCTCCTACCCCACTCTCACGGTGCGCACCGAGTACCCGGGCGCGGCGCCCGAAGAGGTAGAGAACGACGTCAGCCGCCCAGTCGAAGAGGCGCTGGGCGTGGTTGGCGGACTCCGCAGGATCAGCAGCGTCTCCCGAGCCGGCGTCAGCGACGTCATTCTCGAGTTCACCTGGGATACGGCGATGTCGGACGCCATCCAGGACTCGCTCGAGAAGCTCGATCTCATTCTCCTGCCGGAGGAGGCCGAGAGCCCCCTCATCCTGCGTTTCGACCCGTCCCTCGATCCGGTCATGGAGCTCTCGCTCTCCGGCGAGGGTGAGCGCTTCACAGGCGAGGAGGGGCTGAGGCGGCTTCGCCGGCTCGCCGATCTGCAGATCAAGCGCGCCCTGGAGCCGATCAAGGGGGTTGCCGCCGTCCGCGTCAGGGGCGGCCTGGAGGAAGAGATCCACGTGCTTCTCGACGAGGAGCAGCTCCGTCGCACCGGCATCTCCATTCAACAGGTCATTGACAGGCTCGCGCAGGAGAACATCAATCTGGCCGGCGGCACGCTCACCGAGGGGCGTACCGAGTACATGGTTCGCACCCTCAACGAGTACGAGGATCTCGGACAGATCGCCGATACCGTCGTCTCGACCTTCGAGAAGCGAGAGGTGCGAATCCGCGATCTGGGATCGGTCGAGCGAGCCCACCGCGAGCGGCAGATCCTCACCCGAACCGATTCTAGCGAGAGCGTTCAGATCGACATCTTCAAGGAGGCCGACGCCAACATCGTGGCCCTCGCCAAACGGGTTCGAGGCGAGCTCGGGGAGTTCGACTTCGAGGCTCCGGAGGCCGAGGAGGCGGGCGGCGCCCGGAAAGAAAAGGGCGGAGGGCGGGCCGGCTCCTCCCCCGCCGGGATCGTCGAACAGCTCTACAAGGAGGAAGGAGCCAAGCTGGCGGTGTCCGCCGATCGCTCGCTCTTCATCGAGAGCAGCATTCGCGAGGTGATCAACACCGCGCTCCTGGGAGGATTCCTGGCGATTCTCGTGCTCTTCCTCTTCCTCAGCGACCTGCGCACCACCGTCATCGTCGGCCTGGCGATCCCGGTCTCCTTGCTGGTGACCTTCGCACCGTTGAACCTGCTGGGCGTCACCCTCAACGTGATGTCCCTCGGCGGTCTCGCTCTCGGCATCGGAATGCTCGTCGACTCGTCGATCGTCGTTCTCGAGTCGATCTTTCGCTGCCGCGAAGAGGGAGATGTCCTCGAGCCGGCCGCGGTTCGCGGAACTTCGGAGGTCCGCGGAGCCGTCATCGCCTCGACCTTGACGACGATCGCCGTCTTCTTTCCGATGGTCTTCGTCGAAGGGGTCGCCGGCCAGGCCTTCGGCGACCTCGGATTCGCGGTGGTGATGTCGCTGCTCGCCGCGCTGGCCGTCGCGCTCTTTCTCATCCCGATGCTGGCGAGTCGAGGGGGTCGTGGTTTCTTGAAGGGGGCGACGGCGAAAGCGCCGGCTCTGCGCCGTTTCGCGACCGTGGCGGCGGTGTTGGAGGACTGGCGACGAGCACGGTCGCGCGGCGGCTGGCTCATGCGGCTGGCTCTGATTCCGATCGCCGTCTATCTGCTGCTCCGATTGGTGGTCGGGACGATTCTCGAGCTGCTCGGCAAGCTGGTGATCCTCGTCGTCATCGCGCTGGTCTGGGTCGTCCGCAAGCTGTTGCTCCCCGGCTTCCGCTTCGCTTTTACGCACCTGATGCGGTGGCCGCTCAAGGCAGCCGAGAGAATCCTCGCCTCGCTGCAGCGAACCTACCCCAGGGCGTTGCGCTACTCGCTGCGGAACCCGGCCCTCGTCGTCGCGATCGTCCTCCTCTCCTTCGCTCTCACCGCGTGGGTGCTGGCCTCTCTCGACACCGAGCTCCTACCCGAGGTCCGGCAGGGCGAGTTCACCGTCGAGGTGACGCTGCCGGTCGGCACCCCGATCGAGCGGACCGAGCTCACGGTTGCGCCGGTCGAGGCGGCGATCCTCGAGGAGAACGAGCATGTCGAGGCGCTGCTGCTCACCGTCGGCTACGACGCCGCGAACTCGACGCGCTCGGACGAGGGAGAGCACACCGCTCGCTTCAAGGTGCTGCTCGACCGCGCGGATCCCCGCATCGAGGACGAGGTCATCGCTCGCCTGCGCCGCCGGTTCGACCGGATTCCCGACCTCGACGCTCGAGTCGTGCGCCCGGTGCTCTTCAGCTTCAAGGCGCCGATCGAGGTCGAGGTGCACGGCGAGGAGCTGGTCGAGCTGCGCCGACAGGCCGAAGCGGTCTCGGCCACGATGGCGGCGATGCCTCGGCTCGCCGACGTCGAGACGACCCTGCGCCGCGGCGCGCCCGAGGTGCAGGTCGTCTACAACCGGGACCTGCTGGCGCGCTACGACTTGAATCCCAACCTCGTTGCGCGCCTCGTGAGGGACAAGGTTCAAGGCTTCGAGGCGACGCGTTTCAACCTCAAGGACCGTCGAATTCCGATCGTCGCCCGACTGAAGGCAGGCGACCGGGAGACGGTCGAGGACGTCCGTAGCCTGATCGTCAATCCTGGTGGCGACCGGCCGATTGCTTTGGCTGCCGTGGCGGCGGTCGCGCTCGGTGAAGGGCCGAGCGAGGTGCGCCGGGTCGACGGTCGCCGGGTCGCCCTGGTCACCGCCAACATCGCCGAAGGCTCGATGGGAGCCGCGGTGGAAGAGATCCGCGACCGGCTGAACCGGATGGATTGGCCGGCGGGTGCGACGTTCTTCATCGCCGGCCAGAACGAGGAATGGGAGCGCAGCAAGAACAGCCTGTGGCTGGCGATGGCGCTCTCGATCTTCCTCGTCTACGTGATCATGGCTGCGCAGTTCGAGTCCCTGCTCCACCCCCTCGTCATTCTCCTCTCGATCCCGCTCGCCTTCTTGGGGACGGTCGTCACTCTCAAGCTCATCGGCATGAGCCTGTCGATCGTCGTTTTTCTGGGGATGATCATGCTGGCCGGAATCGTCGTCAACAACGCGATCGTCCTCGTCGATTACGTCAACACCTTGCGACGTCGCGGTCTCGCCTACCGCGAAGCGCTGGTGACCGCCGGTAGCGTGCGACTCCGTCCGATCCTGATGACCACCGCGACGACGACCCTCGGCCTCCTGCCGATGGCCCTGGGGTTGGGCGACGGCGCGGAGCTGCGTACGCCGATGGCTGTCGCGGTGATCAGCGGTCTCGTGGTCTCGACCCTCCTGACGCTGTTCGTCATCCCTGTGATCTACTCGCTGCTGGAGCGGATGAAAGACCGCCTGGCAGGTCGCGAAGTCGCCACCAGTAGAGGCGATAGCCTCGCCTCCGCCCTCCCCGAGACTCTCCTCACGGGAGATCCATCATGAGATTCAAGCTCGAGAATCGTCTTCCCCGCTTCTCTCTGCACCGTCGGATCACCGTGTTGGTGACGCTCGTTACCATCATCGTGCTGGGCACCGTGGCGACGGTGGGTATTCCGCTCGAGCTCTTCCCGTCGGGGTTCGAGGCGCCCGAGCTCGGCGTCGTCGTGCCCTGGCGCGACGCTCCCGCCCAGGAGACTCTCGACAAGGTCGTCCGACCGCTCGAGGAAGAGCTCTCGACCGTCGCCGGCGTCGATTCGGTGTATTCGAGCGCGCGAACCGGCAGGGGCTCGGTCTGGCTGAGCTTCAAGCACGGTACGGACATGGATGTCGCCTATCGGGAGGTGCGCGATCGAGTCGAGCGGGCGCGGGCTCGGATGCCCGACGACATCGAGCGGGTCTTCATCCAGAAGCACGATGCGGCAGGCATTCCAATCTACTTCCTCGGTCTCGCGATCGACCCGGCGGTGATAGACGTCTACAACCTCGTTCAGGACGAGATCGTGCTTCCTCTGTCCCGTATCGATGGGGTCGCTTCGGTCGATCCGCAGGGGCTCTTGGAGAAGGAGATCCTCATCGAGCTCGACCGCGACAAGACCGCGGCCGCGGGGCTCAACATCTTCGAGCTGGCCCAGGATCTCGGCACCGACAACTTCACGATGTCCTCCGGCAACGTCCGCGACGGTGATCGCAAGCTGACTCTGCGTTCGATCGCCC
>CALZKB010000207.1 GCA_945787575.1 Thermoanaerobaculia bacterium
GGTGGATGCGCGAGCGGACCTTTACGCCCTGGGGGCGACGCTCTATCAGCTCACCGTCTCTCAACCGCCTTTCCCCGACTCCGACGGCTTCCGCTTGATCGCCGACGTCCAGCACACGCGACCCACACCTCCCCGCCTGCTCAATTCGAGAGTCCCCGTCCAGCTCGAGGCGATCATCCTCAAGTGCTTGGAGAAGGATCCGGCGCGCCGTTACGAGTCGGCCCAGGCTGTCGCGGAGGCGTTGCGGAACGCCCGGTCCGCGTCTCTCGAGACGCCCAGAACCCTCGCGGTTCTCTATTTTGAATGCTCCGGAGGCAGCGAGGAAGACGAGTATTTCCGCGACGGAATGACGGAAGACATCATCATCGAGCTGGCGAAGATGAATGACATCTCGGTGCTTTCGCGCTCTGCGGTCATCCCCTTCCGGGACCAGTCCTTGACCGCCACCGAGGTCGGCCGGCGGCTCGGCGTCGCGTACGTTCTGGACGGAAGCCTGAGGCGAGTCGGTAACAACCTGCGGGTGACGACCGCGCTGGTGGAGACCGAGACGGGCCGCTCCGTCTGGGCAGAGCGCTTCGACCGCCAGCTGGAGGACGTGTTCGCCATTCAGGCGGAGATTGCCGAGAGCATCGCGCGCGCTCTCCTGGTAATGCTCACTGATGCCGAGAGGCGCGCCATCGCCAAGGCTCCGACGACCGACGTCAAAGCCTATGAGCACTACCTCCGCGGACGGCAGAGCTTCCGGCAGTTCCGGCGACGGAGCATCGAGTTCGCCAAGCAGAGATTCGAGCGCGCCATCGCCATCGACTCCGACTACCCTGCGGCTCACGCGGGACTCGCCGATTGCTACTCCTACCTGTTCATGTTCTGGGCCGCCACCGAGGAGAATCTCAGGTCGGCGGACAAGGCGAGCCGTACGGCGGTGGCACTCGACGTCGATCTGGCGGAAGCGCACGTCGCCCGCGGACTCGCCGTGTCGCTGAGCAAGCGGTACGACGAAGCCAATCAAGAGTTCGAAACGGCCATCCGGCTGAACCCGAGACTGTTCGAAGCACACTACTTCTACGCGCGCACCTACTACAGCCGCGGCATGCTGGAGGAAGCGATCAGGTGGTTCCGGCTCGCCGCCACCGCTAGGCCGGAGGACTACCAGGCGCCGACCCTCATGGCGAGCGCATTGGCCGGCTTGGGTAGCAAGAAGGAGTCCGACGACGCCTACCGCCACGCGCTGAAGCTGGCGGACGCCCATCTGCAGCTGTATCCCGGAGATGCGCGCGCCCTCTACTTCAGCGCCATCGCCTGGGCTCAGTTGGGTGAGCGAAGGGAACAGAGCCTCGAGCTTGCAGAGCGAGCGCTGTCGATCGACCCGGAGGAACCTCAGATCCTCTACAACGTGGCCTGCGCGTATGCTCTGCTCGGCCTCCCCGACAAGGCGATCGATTGCCTTGCGGGAACGATCATCCATGGGAAGTGGTGGCAGACCTGGATGGGCAACGATCCCGACCTCACCTCGCTGCACGGAACTCCTCGCTTCGAAGAGCTGCTGCGCCCGCAGCAGGGCGCTTGACGTTTGCGCCGGCCTCCGTCGAGGTCCGGGCCCTCGGGCATCGAGGTGGTCTCCTACCTACCCATTCAGACGGGGGGCGACGAGCAATTGTGCCGTAGGGTTCTCTCAGGGCCTACAGGTGCAACGGCCGATCTCGCCGTCCCCGAGCACTCGCTGGACCTAGCCTCGCTCGCTGACAAGAATGAACGACGACACGGCAGCCTCGACACCCAAGCGGAGCGGGCCTTACGAGTTGGTTGCCCGGAGCACGTACGGGGAGTACCAGGGGACGAAGCGTCCACGGGTCGTGCGGGTCGCCGGGGTCGCCTTCGGAGAGAGGCTCCCCGCGATCATCGCCGGACCGTGCGCGGTCGAAAGCCGAGCTCAGACACTGGAGATCGCGCGGGCGGTTAAGAAGGCGGGCGCCGTGATGCTTCGCGGTGGCGCGTTCAAGCCGCGGACCAGTCCCTACGACTTCCAGGGGCTGGGCGACGAGGGGCTGGAAATCCTCGCCGAGGCACGTACGGTCACCGGCCTCCCCGTCGTCACCGAGGTGCTCGATCCGCGAGACGTAGAGCGCATCGGCCGCGTCGCCGACTGCCTCCAGGTGGGCTCCCGAAGCATGCAGAACTTCGCCCTGTTGCGGGAGGTCGGCCAGTCGGGGCTGCCGGTGCTGCTCAAGCGCCACTGGGCGGCGAGTCTCACGGAGTGGCTCTGCGCCGCCGAGTACATCGCCGTAGAGGGCAACCTCGACATCATCCTCTGCGAGCGGGGTATCCGGACCTTCTCTCACGACGACTACAACCGCAATACGCTTGATCTCAACGTCGTCCCGGCGGTTCGCGAGCGATCGATACTGCCGATCGTCGTCGATCCCAGCCATGGGACGGGATTCGCCTCGATGGTGCCCGACACCGCGCGCGGCGCGGTAGGGGTCGGTGCCGACGGTCTGATCATCGAGGTGATCGCCAGCGACAGACGACGACGCAGTACGCTGTGCGACGCTCGGCAGGGCATTCTGCCAAGCGAGCTCGCGGCCATCGTCGAGGACGCCCGTTCGTGGTCGTCAAGGCCCAGGCGGGAGCTGGCTCGCGGGTGATGGCTGGCCGCGGGTGGCTCCCCCGCGCTGGCTGGGCGCTGGGGCTGGTGCTGACACTCGCCTGCGGCGGATCGCCCGAGACCTCGAGCGCCAGCTCGAGCCTCGGTCTACCGCCGCCGGGTGATCAGCCCTTTCTCGACGTCACCGCCGCCGCCGGCCTCGATTTTCGCCACCGCGTCGGTGATGGCCTGATGGACAACATCGTCGAGAGCCTGGGGTCGGGAGCGGCCTGGTTCGACGCCGACGGTGACCGGGACCTCGACCTCTATCTCATGAACCAGGGCTGGCGCGAGGGCGTGAGCAGCACTCCCCGAGGCGAACTGGCCGGCAACCGCCTCTTCGCCAACCTGGGGGACGGCACGTTCGAGGATGTCACCGAGACGGCCGGCGTCGGTGACACGGGGTACGGCTATTCGGCGGCTGTGGGCGATCTCGACAACGATGGAGACGCCGACCTCTACGTTGCCAACTGTGGCGCCAACCGGCTCTACATCAATCGCGGCGACGGCATCTTCCGCGAGGCCGCTGCTCAGGCCGGCGTCGACGACGAGCGGTGCTCGGCGGGCGCCACCTTCCTCGACGCCGACGGTGACGGCAGCCTCGACCTCTACGTCGCCAACTACCTGAACTTCGATCCCGACTACACCCTGCATTACGCGCCTGACGTCTATCCGGGACCGTTGGCCTTCGCGGCCGAGGGCGACGCGCTGTACCGGAATCGCGGCGACGGCACCTTCGAAGACTGGACGACGCGCGCGGGAATCGACGCGGTGCCGGCCGGCCGCGCGATGGGAGTGGTTGCCGCCGACTTCGACCTCGACGGCCGGCACGACGTGTTCGTTGCCAACGACGCCTCCGAGAACTTTCTGTTCAACAACCTCGGGCGGGGTGTCTTCGAGGAGACCGGGGTCGGCTCCGGTGTCGCCTACGGCGTCAACGGTGAAGCGACCGGGGCGATGGCCGGCTCGGTCGGGGATCTGGACAACGACAACCTGCCCGACATTCTCGTGACCGACACCTCCTACGGCTCCCTCTACCGCAATTCGGTCGATGGTCTGTTCGAGGACCTGGTGCTGTCGAGCGGGCTGGCGGCCCCCTCGGGTCAGTGGGTCTCCTGGGGGGGAGGCTTCTTCGACTTCGATAACGACGCTGACGTCGACGTGCTCCTCGTCAATGGCGATCTCAAGCATCCCACCGGACGCCCCGACCTGCTGCTCGCAAACGCCGGAGATGGCGTCTTCGAAACGGTGGACGGCGGCGATTACTTTGGCACCTCCCGCCTGGGACGCGGCGGAGCGTTTGCCGATTTCGACGACGACGGCGATCTGGACGTCCTCATTACCAACCTCGAGGACACGCCGGTGCTGCTGCGCAACGACTGGCCGGAGCGAGGGCATTGGCTCGGTCTGCGCCTCGTCGGCACGACCAGCAACCGCGACGGTCTCGGTGCCGGTGTGACGATCGAGGCGGCCGGCCGGCGGTGGGAGAGGGTGCACCACGCGAGCTCGGGCTACTTGACCCAGAGCGATCCGCGCCTCCACTTCGGGCTCGGCGAAGCGGAGTTGGTCGATCTGCTCGAGGTCGAATGGCCCAGCGGCAGCCGGCAGACTTTCGAGAAGCTCGAAGCCGATCGCTACTACACGGTGACCGAGGACCAAGGCATCGAATGAGGCACCTACTGACTGGGGTCATCGCCTCGCTGACGCTGTGTCTCGCCGCGTGTGACGGGCTTGAGACCGCCGACGGGCGCCCGATAATCGCGACCGTAGCACCGGAAGCTCCGCCGTGGCCCGAGCCGCAGACTCGCTATCCGCTGGGAAGCCGGCTCGTTCGCCTCGACCTCGATCGCCCCGCAGCCCCGCCTCGCGGTCTCACCGACGACATGGTGGCCGCTGGCGGTGCCAGCGTTTCCTTCGACGGGCGTCGCGTCGCCTTCGTCGGCCGCCTCGCCGAAGACGATTCGTTCACCGTCTGGATCTCGGACCCACAGGGCGCGGGGCGCCGCAGGCTCGCCGGCTCGCCCGACGGCGCGGGCGCCGTCGCCTGGCTCCCCGACGGCCGGCTGGCGGTCGCGGCACCGGTCGACGGGCCGCCGGTGGCCGCCATGTCCTCGGCCTGGGCTCTCTTCGTCGTCAGCCCCGACGAGGGGCTGGCTCAACGCATCACCTTTGGCGCCGGCGAGCTCGATCCGGAGGTGTTGGCCGACGGCCGCATCGTCTACTCACAGTGGCAGCCGGGGGGAGACGGGCGTCCCGAGGGCGGTAGCTTCTCGCTCTTTACCGTGCATCCGGACGGTACCGGGGCGGCACCTCTGCACGGCTTCCACGGCGGGTTGCCGTTGAAGCTCCGAGCTCGCCAGACGGTCGATGGCGACCTCGTCTTCGCCGAAGGGAGCTCCGGCGGTGTCCTCACTCTCCGCCGGGTCGATCTGATCCGTCCCCTGGAGGAGGGGGAGGCCGTGGATCTGTTGGGAAGCCTGCCGCTGGTCATCGAGCCCACGATCGGCGGGCTACCGATCGCGCCCGAAGGAAGCGTCTTCGTCCACGCCGTCGAGGCGGCCGCTCGGCCGCGGCCGCAGGGACACCTCAGCATGGTCGATCGAGAGCTGCGGCAGGGGAGCCTGCTGTGTCTCGACGCTCGCCCGCCGGAGGCCCGGGAGGCGAGGCGCGTACGGATCGCGGCCGGCAGGGGGCGAGGCGAGGAGGAGATCCTGGGCGAGGTGACTCTGGCCGCGGACGGCTCGTTCTTCGCCACGGTGCCCGCCGACGAGCCGCTGTACTTGGATTTGCTCGCCGAGGACGGACGGCTGCTGATGTCCACCGAGACCGCGATTTGGGTTCGCCCGAAAGAGGTCCGCGGTTGCGTCGGCTGTCATGAGAGCCCGCTGACCGCGCCACCGAATCGCCGGCCGCTGGCGGTCCTCGAAGAACCGGCCATCGTCATGGGGCAGAGGAAGGGCTGAGCGGGTGCGCCGGGGCAAGACGATCCTGATCGGGCTGCTCGCGCTGCTGTTCGTCGGCGTGATCGGATCGCCGCTGGCGAGCCGCCATGTGCGGCAGGTGACGGGAAGATCCGACGTCGGCGTCACTCCGTGCTGGAATTGTCACGGCCCCGGCGGCTACCGCTCCTACCGCGGCGCTCGTCCCCATCCTAGCCCGCGTTTCCTGGCGGCGGACCTCGAGCGTCGAGTGCTCTACGCTTCGCTGGGGCCGACGGAGCAGGTCGCCCGGATCGACCTCGAGTCCGACGAGGTGCGGCTGTCGGAGCCGCTCGGGGCGACACCGCGGGGCGTCGCCGTCTCGGCCGACGGTAGCCGGGTCGCGGTGGCGCTGCAGGAGGCCGACCGATTGGCGCTGCTCGATCCTCTGAGCCTCGCGGTCGAGGGACGATTGGCGGTGGGAGCCGAGCCGGCCGGGGTCGCGTTTGTCGGCAACGGCCGGTTGGTGGTGGCCAACGCGGGCTCGGGAGACGTCACGCTGCTCGACCTTCCGGACCTCGACGCCGGAGCGCTGCGAGCCCGAGGTGCCGTCGACGAGCTTCGGTTCGCGGCGGGCCGCGAGCCGTATGCGGTGGCGGCAGGAGGCGACGGTGGTGTGGTGGCGGTAGTGAGCCGGATGGTCGCCGCCGACCTTCCCGATCGACTGCCGCGCTCAGAGGTCACCTTTCTGAATCCCGCCACCCTGCGCGTCATCCGTCGCGTCGACCTGCCTTCCGTCCACTTGGCGGAGGACGCGGCGTTCACTCCGGACGGGCGTCATCTCCTGGTGCCCGCCCTGCGAACTCGCAATCTGCTGCCGATTCTGCAGGTGGCTCGCGGATGGGTGGTTTCGAGCGTCGTCGCCGTCATCGACAGCGCGAGCGGCCGGGTGGCCCTCCTGCCTCTCAACCAGCCGAACCGGAACTTCCCCGACCCGACCGGGGTGGCGATCGACCCGGAGGGGCGCTGGGCGTGGGTCGCCGCAGGTGGCAGCAACGAGGTGGTGAGGCTCGATCTGCCGAAGTTGCTGGCGGTCGCCGGCGGGCTCGAACCGGAAGCGCCGGAGGACCTGGGTCTCGCTTCCCACTACCTGGAACGCCGCTTTCCGGTGGGGCTCAACCCACGTGACCTGGTGGTGATCGATGGCCACCTGGCGGTCGCCGAGCGGCTCAACGACGCGGTGTCGTGGTATCGGCCGGCGGGAGAGCTCCTCACCCGGATCCGACTTGGAGATCC
>CALZKB010000208.1 GCA_945787575.1 Thermoanaerobaculia bacterium
GGGCGGCGGTTCGCAGGCCTCGCACCCCTTCGCCACCGATGTAGATCGGGCGCTCCCCAAGAGGTTGGCCGAGAAGCAGCGGCACGAGGCTTCGGCCCTGCGCCTGGGGCGGTGGCGAAAGCCCGACGAGGTCGAGCAGCGTCGGCATCACATCGACCAGGCCGACGACCGGCTCGTGAACCTCCGGTTCGAGGCCGTAGCTGGGAGGGAGCCGCAACAGCATCGGGATTCCCGTCACCTCTTCGTATGGGGGAAAGGAGTGTTGAAGCTCGCCGTGCTCGTAAAAGCCCTCTCCGTGATCGGCGATGAACAAAACGATCGTGTCGTCGGCGAGCCCCTCTTCGTCGAGCCACCCCATCAAGTCACCGAACGCCACGTCGACCAGCGCGATCTCCCCGTCGTAGTTGGCCTTGATCACCGCCAACGAACGCTCGTCGAGGTGCTTCTCGGCCCATGCCGGCACCGCCGTCCAGCTCTTCGGCGCCGGCCTCCCGGGATAGCGAGTCTCCCCGAATCGATTCTCCGCTCCCGACAGTCTGCGGTCGTAAGGCCAGTGCGCGTCCATGTAGTGGACGTACGCGAAGAAAGGCCGCGGCGCGGCGCTCGCTCGGTACCAGGCCTGGAGTCGCCGATTGAGCGCCGAGGCGGTGACCAGCCGCTTCATGAAGAACTCGTCGAACCCCTGGCCGAACCCGGTCTTGCGCTGGATGTGGAGGTTGCCGCCGAAGGATCCCGTGGCGTAGCCGTCCGCCTTGAACCTCTCCGCCAGCGTCTCGAGCTCGAGCGGCAGCACCTCGGTGTGGAATCCACCCTCGGAATCGAAGCCGACCCGGCCGAGGCCGTGTTGATCGGCGTAGACCGAGGTGAAGAGGGTCGCCACCGAGGGCTTCGTCAAGTTGGAGTGGCTGTAGGCGCGATCGAAGCGATGAGCCCCCTGTGCGAACTCATCGATGTTCGGGCTCGTCGGGAGCGGGTAGCCGTAGACCCCGAGATGATCGCGGCGGAGGACGTCGACGAGGACGATCAGGACGTTGGGCCTCTCGGAAACGCTCTCGAAGGTCGGCAGCGATCTTCGCCCATCGGCGCACGACGCGATGAGAGTGGCGATCGCGAGGGCGGCGACCGCCGGCGCGGAGACCGCCGCGCTCGACCTCTTCGACAGCCTCACCCGCTCTCCTCGACCGGCTCGGCAGGGCTGGGGGCAGCCTCCTCCGGGAGCGGCCGCGGGATCGCGGGCCGCTTGGGGAGCTCGACCCCCAACCGCCGGGCGAGCTGCGCCGAGTGGAGGTCGGGCGGCGAAAGCTTGGGGATCGGCTCGACCCACAGGTCGAACCAGCTGGAGTCCGAGCGCTCGGGGCTCATCTTCACCGGTCCGATGAGGTTGACCGCCGGGAACGTGGTCTGGGTCTTCGTCCACGCCCGCGGCAAGATGTTCCAGAACGTCTCGTGCCCCGCCGTATAGTGCCCCGATGGCGTCGCGCTCGATTTCCACATCCGGGTCGGCCTCCCGACATCGATGCGCGAGTAGAGGTTCTGGTAGGCGGCGCCGCGATGGTGGTCGAAGTTGATCTCGATCCCCTTTCCCCAGGACATGACGTTGCCGTTGCCGAGATTGGCGTTCGAGGTGTCGTGCAGCGAGCGAGTCTCGAAGCGGAAGCGGGTCAGGAGACTGTCCTGAGCGCCGCCCATATTGAAGGCGTAGTGACCGCCACGGCCGCCGACGACGATGTCCTGGGCCGTGCAGTATCGCGAGTACCAGAACAAGATGCCGTTGTCGAAGTTGAGGATGGCGACGTCCCGCACCCAGCTGTTGTAGGCGGCCGCCAGGCTGATGGCGTTGAACCCGCGCTCGTTGTGATGCCCCGGATAGGGAAGCACCGGGAAGTCGATCGTCAGCTGCTCGATGCCGACCTCCTCGACGAGCGGCCGGGCCTCGTGAAGGGCGGCTCCCCACTCCGCTCGGGCCTCGATCCGCAGCGGCCGGTCGAAGTGCACCCGGCCGCCCTCGACGCGCTTCACCTCGACGACCCAGTTGATCAGCTGGTGCCCAGGCCGGCTGACCGAGCAGCGGCCGCCTCCGATCTTCTGGTTGGCGTGGAGGGCGAGAGAGAGCGAACCGTCGCTCTCGAACTGCACCAGCCGCACCAGCTGGCCGGCCTCGAGCGAGCTCGCATCGTCGACTTCGACCCAGCTCTGCCCCTTGGGTGCCGTCGCCATGACCGTTGCCAACCGCTCGCCCTCGTCCCAAACCGGCGCGTTGGAGTCGCCGCGCTCCGGCTCGCCGTTGACCCAGATCCACGCTCCGCCCCACGACCAGCCGGTCGGGCCGCCGTCACGGCCGCGGCCCAGCACCTCCTTGAGACTCTTCGGAAAGAAGAGGACCGTGGAGTCCCGACTCTCGCCCCGGAGCACGACGTGGCTCTTGTCGATCCGGAGCGGCCGAGTGATCAGGTAGCGGCCGTTGGGGATGAAGACCGCTCCGCCGGAGACCGCCTCCAGAGCGTCGAGGAACGCCTCGCTATCGTCGGTAACGCCATCTCCGACGGCGCCGAAGTCGGTCACGTCGACCTTGTTCGGGGGCGTCGGCAGCGGATCCTCACCGGCATGATAGCCGGCATGGGAGAAGTCGGGCAGCCTCCCCGCCGGGTCCCAGAGCTCGCCGTTCTCGCCCCACAGCTTGGATGGCTGACTGACGAGCTCGGCCGGCGGACCGCCGCAAGCCAGAGTCGAGGCGGCCAGCAGAGCCGTCGCCAAACGGACGAGAGCGGAGGCCATAGGCCCGGAGAATGCCATGGGCCGTAACCGTACCAAGAGTCGCTTGCCGTGCCAGGCCCCCTGCTACACTTTCCCGCCGTGGTCGGTACCTCCCATCCGCCACAACCGTGAGGACTGCAAGATGCTGAGATCGATCGTACGAGCCACCGCGTTGGCGCTGCCGCTGTTCTTTCTGCCCACCCTCGGATTCGCCGCCGGCGGGTCGAGCTCGGTGGCGCCCACGCTCTCCCCGGGGCAAGAGGCGCTCTCCGACTACGACTCCGGCCTCGAGCACAACGAAAGGGGACGCGAACTGCTCGCCGAGGCGGTCGAGGCCGACGGCAAGGATCGCGAAAAGCTCCTCGCCAAGGCTCGGAAGAGCTTCGAGAAAGCGGAGCGCGAGCTGCGTTCGGCAATCAGCAAGAAGCCGGACCTCTTTCAGGCCCACTCCAGCCTCGGCTTCGCGCTGCGCAGCATGGGACAGTACGAGGCGGCGCTCGAGTCCTACGACCAGGCGCTTGCCGTCGAGCCGCGCTACGGCGAGGCGGTCGAATACCGCGCCGAGGCCTATCTCCATCTCGATCGGCTCGACGAGGCCAAAGAAGCCTACCTGACCCTCTTCCGGAGTGACCGCGAGCACGCCGCCCAGCTGATGGAGGCGATGAAGCGCTGGGTGGAGGACCGCCGCGCCGGTGGTGGTTCCATCGACCCGGCGGTCGTCGACGCCTTCGAGAGCTGGATCCAGGAGCGCAGCGAAGCGTCGGCGCAGGTCGGCGACCTGGAGCTCGAAGTCGCCCGTAGCTGGTAGCTCTACGGCGTTCGTGTTGGGGCCCACGGTATGAGGCTGCCGCGGCTGCACGCCTCGTGCAAGCGAGCGGCAGCCAGCGCCCCGCTGATCCTCCTCGCCTGCAGCGGGGGGCTGGCGCCCGAGAGAACCGTGAACCAGCCGGCGGAGCCACCGACCGGGCCCGACTGGATCTGGCAGCTTCCCGCCGGCTTTCCCGAGCCGCTGGTGCCCGCCGACAATCCGATGAGCACCGCCAAGGTGGAGCTCGGTCGACGGCTCTTCGGCGATACCCGTCTCTCCGGCAACGAGACGCTGTCGTGCGCCGGCTGCCACCACCCGGAGCTCGCCTTCACCGACGGTCGGGGCCGAGCGCGCGGCGCCACCGGCGAGCTCCACCCTCGCAGTTCCATGAGTCTTCTCAACGTCGCCTACAACCGCACTCTCACCTGGGCCGACCCCACGGTGGACTCCCTCGAGGAGCAGATGCTGACGCCGATGTTCGGCGAACATCCGGTCGAGCTCGGGCTCGCGGGAATGCAGGAGACGGTCGTCGCTCGCCTCCGCGCCGCTGGATACCACGACGCGTTCGCCGCTGCCTTCCCGGAGGCGAGCGAGCCGCTGATCTTCGATCACGTGATCCAAGCGATCGCAGCCTATGAGCGCACGCTCTTTGCCGGCAGCTCGCCCTACGACCGGTGGCTCTTCTTCGACGAGCCGCTCGCCGAGCCGGCCCGGCGCGGCATGCGGCTGTTCTTCTCGGAACGGCTCGCCTGCTCCGCTTGCCACGTCGGCTTCAACCTCTCCGGCCCCGTCGTCCACGCCGGCGATCCCGAAGCCGAGCCCGAGTTTCACAACACCGCGCTCTACAACCGCGACGGCGGCGGCAGCTATCCGCCGGACAACGTGGGACTCTACGGCCACACCGGCCTCCCCGAAGACATGGGCAAGTTCCGCGCCCCGACCCTGCGCAACATCGCGCTCACCGCCCCCTACATGCACGACGGCAGCGTCGCCACCCTCGAAGAGGTCGTCGACCATTACGCGGCCGGCGGCCGCAATCTCGGGCTCGGCGAAACAGCCGGGCACAACCCGCTCAAGAGCCCGCGAATGCACGGATTCGAGCTGACGGAAACCGAGCGCGCGGACCTGCTCGCCTTTCTGGCGAGCCTGACCGATCGCCCCGGCTCCGCCGTTGCCCGCGAATGACCGAATGGGCAATACTCGTCTCCAGTTCCGATGACCGCTGACACACCCATCACCGACGTCGCTCCCCCCTCGCGCTACATCGAGAAGGTGAGTCTAGCCACCGGGGAGGTGCTGGACGACGAGATCCTCCCCCGGCATCTCCTCGTGCACAGCCACCGCGACTACCACATCGTCGACATCCACGCCCGCTACATGATGAGCCGGGTGGTGAAAGCGACCGGAGACGAGGACCGGGCACGCCAACGGATGAGGGAGAGGCGCGCCCTCGGCCACCGCACGGCCAAGCGGCTCGCCAAGATGATCGGCAGCCGCAATCCCGAACGAGTGGCCAAGGTGCTCTTCGGGCTGAAGGAGAAGGAGTACTACTTCCGTTTCAAGAAGGCGCCGCACAGCCACGAGGAGATCCAAACGCGGATCTGGGAGCTCCAGGAAGCGGCACGGGACCAGCTCGAGGCGGTGACCGAGGACGGTCGCCCTCGTCTACGGGTGCTGCTCACCGGCGGCACCGGGTTCGTCGGCAAAGAGATTCTCTGGCAGGTCGCCCACGACGCCGCGATCGCCGAGACGGTGGTGTTGATCCGCCCGAAGGAGATCCGCGATCGCAAGACCGGCGAGCTGCTCGAGATCCTTTCCCCCGCCGTGCGCGGTGAGGCTCTGCTCGACCAGCTGTGGCTCACCGAGCCTCACCAACGCGCCAAGTTCCGCTTCGTTGCCGGCGACGTCGAGCAGCCGGAGCTGGGAATCGCTCCGGACGAAGTCGAGGCGCTACGGCAGACCCTGACCCACGTCATCCACTGCGCCGCCAGCGTCGCTTTCGACGATCCGTACGAAGCCTCGTTTCGCGCGAACGTCCTCGGCACCCTCAATGCGCTGCGCTTCTCGCATCGGCTGCAAAGCTCTCCGGGAAGCTCCTTCGTGGCGCACCTCGGTATCGAGACTTCCTACATTCACGGCCGCCAGACCAAGAGGCAGTCGCGCGAGGACGAGATCGTCTTCCCGCGCAACTTCTACAACAATTATTACGAGCTGACCAAGGCGATGGCGTCGATCGACACCGAGCGCTTCATGCTCGACAAGGGACTGCGGGTCGTGCAGCTTTGCCCGGCGATCGTCATCGGTGAGCTGCGCAGCGGCAACAACCGAGGCGACACCAAGGTGGTCAACGCCCCGGTGAACGTCTTCGGGCGCGCCAAGGAGGCGCTGACCGCGACCTCCGGCCGTTGGCGCGACCGCTCGTCGGCCGCCGCCATCGCGCGCCTCGCCTGCGTTTTCCCCGGCGATCCGTCGGCCCAGATCAACCTCATCCCGGTCGACCGTGTCGTCGCCGGCATCGTCGCCGCCCTCGAGCGCCCGCGCGCCGTCGGCCGGCGCATCCATCTCGCCACCGACAGGCGGATCACCTCCCGGGAGATCCGCGATATCGTCGGCGAGGAGCTCGGCGTCAAGGTCACGCTCGCCGAGCCGACGCTCCATCGCACCGTCACCCTGCCGCTGGTCACCAAGGTCCTCCGTCGCGTCAAACAGGAACGGATCGGCAGCGCTCTAGAGAAGCTCGGCACGATCTTCGGCGGCTACAGCGAGTGGGGTCAGCCGATCCACGAGGTCGGTAAGGACGTGACCCTCCTCGGCCTCGCCGAAGAGCGTCCCAACTCCCGACACGCCTTCCGCATGCTCTGCCGCCACAACCGCTACGTCCAGGGTTTCGGCCGGATCCGCGACCTCGACGAGATCTCCAAACGCGAGAAGGCGTGGCTCGAGTTCATCACCGAGCTCGAGGAGGAGCACGGCAAGCCGGTCGGCGCGATCCCGGCCGAGGACTTCGCCAAGGCCGTACACCGCTACCCCTACGACCCCGCCTCGACCTGACCACCGCCGCGGTGTCCCTCGGCTACGGGGCGCGGATGCGGCCGACTTTCATCGCGCGGGCCGCCGGCGAGTCCTTCATCGGCAGGGTGAAGCGGCGCTCACCGTCGTAGGCGGCCAGCGCCGACGCCACCGCCGCGGCCGTCGGCACCAGTCCGATCTCGCCGACGCCCTTGGCGCCGTAGGGTCCCTCAGGCTCGTGGTCCTCGATCAGGATCACCTCGACGTCCGGCATCTCCCGAG
>CALZKB010000209.1 GCA_945787575.1 Thermoanaerobaculia bacterium
AGGCCCAATCCGCATCGGTGGTGGCAACCACGTCCCCGGGTGTCAGGTGGTCGCCCACCTGGACGCGGAAGGTGATGTCCCAGCGGCGTTCCCGATCGAGCGAGCGCAACTCGATGCCGCGTCGAATGAACGGGCGTCCAAAGGGTCCGGTTTCGTCGGCCGCCAGTGCGGGAAGGGGCCGCTGCACCCCGTCGAAAATATTGCCCAGCAATCCCGGTCCCAGCTCGACCGTGAGAGGCTCTCCGGTGTCGACGACCGGCGAGCCGACCTGAAGGCCGCTGGTGTCCTCGTATACCTGTATTACGGTCTCGTCCGCATGAAGTCGGATCACCTCGCCGATGAGCCGGCGGCGGCCTACCCGCACCACGTTGTAGAGCCGGGCACCGCTCAAGCCCTCGGCTACCACGACGGGGCCGGCGAGCCGTACGAGCGTTCCGAGCGCTTCCCCGCTCATTCGCCGTCCTCCCCGAAGGTGATGTGGTACCCGACGGCGCGGCTCAGCAGCGCGGCGATGCGGGCCCGGCGGGTCACCCCTTCCTTCGCTGCGAAGCCAGAAGGAACCGCGATCACGACCGGCACCACCGACTGCTCGAGACGTTCTCGCAGGCCGGAATCGAATTGCAGGAAGAAGGGTTCGTATACGCCGATGACTCCGCGCTCACCCTGGGCGATCAATGCCTGGACGGCGGTCGCCGCCTGTGTGCCGTCGGTCACCGAGTGCACTCCGGCGCCCGCCAGTCGGAAGCCTGCTGCCAGCTCAGGGGGAGTCACGATGGTGAGGTGGGCGGTAGTCATGCCAAGACCAGCCCCTGTTCGATCACGTCAGGATGTATGGAATGCACCACGCCACGACCGATCAGCCTGAGATTGCGTGCCTCGTTCTCCTTTGCCCATGCGAATGCCACAGGAATGGCGATACCGAGCGGATCACCGCTGAAGAAGAGGCTCACCGCAGCGATCGTCGTCGCGGCTTCCAGGGAGGCGGTCAATCGGATCAGATCCTCGTCGTTTGCCCATGCGATGAGAGCGGTGGACCACTCGGGCGGAATCAGTGCTGTCTCCAGAGAATCCGCCGCCGCGGCCGGCTCGTCGGCGAGTTGGGCCGCCTCCAGCGCGTCGAAGGCTACGCGGCCGGCCGGCAGGAAGTAGGTGGGCGGGTCCTCAACATCCCAGCCCGGTTCCTCGTCGAGCCGAGAGCGACGCAGCCGGAGGGCCGTAAGGATGTTGATCTGGTCGACTTCGACGCGCAGGATCCGGGCGAGTTCGTCGGCCGGGCCACCGGCCAGCGATGAGTGAAGATGATCGGCATACGCGCGATTGAGGGCTTGTTCTATCACACTGGGGTCGCCGGTCGCCTCATAGTGGGGCCAGACGGCGAGGAGGCGTCCTGCCGTTCCCGGCGAGGGCAAGTTCCAGGCCATCATCAACTCGATGGTGGACCGCAAGCTCGGCTGGGATGCCAGCTCCGTCAGGGCCGGCTCGTCGATAGTTCCCGCCGGAACCAACAGGCGAACGATCTGTCCGGAACCCTCCAGCCGAACCCGGCCGCGAAGGATGGTTCGCAGATTGCGCAGGTCCCAGCGGTGCAGAAGCAAGTCCAGCCGACGCCGTTCTGAGTCCTCGTAGATTGTCGAGAGCATCCGCAAGTTGCGAGCGAGATGGGTGCGGATGGCTTCGTCGAGACAGCGCAGATCGGTGTATCTGACCAAGGCCGCTTCGACGTCGGAACCGTACACCGTGTCCGCGAGGGCGCCGAGCAGAGGGTTGATACTGTCGATGGTGAGAAGACCCACATAGTCGTTGTGGGTCAACATCCTCGACTTGATGGCCCGAATCCGAGCGTTCCCGTAGTCGTAGCCGGTCACGACGGACTCCCTCTGATCACCCGATCGCCGAAGCCGAGGCGGAGTACGCCTTCAGCGCGTGCGAGGCGCGTTTCGAAGGTATCGCGAACCGCCAGCCCGTGATCGTCGGCCAACTCGACACCTCCGCTCGAATCCAGCGTGGGTTCGACCCGCAAATCGCATTGCTCGCCGCCGGCGACGATACGGCGAGCCAGGTCTTCGTCGGCCGGGTCGACCCGGAGCGCGGTGGCGCCGGGAAGTGCCGCTCGGCACTCCTCAAGGAAGCGGGAGAGGATGTCTTCGTACCGCGGAGTGCCGCGTAGAGATCGCAATGCGTCGGCTGCCGCCCGGCGGGCATGGAGGTACAACTCTTCAACCTCGGCCCGGAACGCTCGATCGGCACCCAGCCGCGTTCGGTTCAGGATCCGATCAGTCTGCCGGTCGGCGGCTTCGTCGCGGACGTGTGAGAGCCTCTCTTCCTCTGCGCGCGCTTGCTCACCGGCGCGGGTCAGCAGCGCCGCTGCTTCTTTCTCTGCCTTCGCCCGGATGGCTGAGATATCTGCTTCAGCCTCGGCGCGGATTGCGTCGAGGATGTCGGCCAGTGCCAATCAACCTCCCAGCAAGATGATGACCATCGCCGCCACCGCAAAGCCAAGGATCACCAGGGTCTCCGGAATGGCGACCAGCAGGATCACCCGCCCCAGCAGCTCCGGCTTCTCGGTCAGTGCTCCAATGCCGGCGGAACCGATACGGCCTTGGGCATAGCCCGTGCCGATTGCCGCCAGCCCGACAGCTAACCCGGCGCCGATGCCGAGCAGCCCGGCTTTGAGACCGATACCGATCTCTGTCAAGCCACCTTCCATAAGCTTCTCCTTTCGGTCATGATGCGGCGGGCTGGATCTCCGCGCCCGTACCGAAGGGCCGGAAAGCCTCACCGCCTTCGTCGTAGAACTTGCTGAAGAACTCCACGTAGTGGAGCCGTAGTGCCTGGACGGTTGGGCTGAAGGCGCCCAACGCCAGGTTGAGGGCATGGAACAGCGTCGCCACCAGGACGCCGAGCCCGAGCGGCGCTGCGGCGCCTAGTTCGTTGGCTACGCGAGCCAAATAGACCGATGCGACGCCGAGCGCCGCGATACGCAGGTACGACAACACGTTTCCCACGAGCCCGATCAGCTCGAGCGGCGCCATCACAACACCCATGCCTCCGCCCAACACCATGAGGATCACCAGGGCGGTGACGATGGCGGCAATCGCAGGAGTGAGCAACCCGCGCGGCAGGAAGTCGGCGACGATGGCGGCAATGGTGAACAGAGCCGCCAGGGTGAGCAACAGCGAGAGACGCTCCACGAGTTCGTGTCGTCGTTTGGTTCGGAGGGCCTGCCTCACTCCCAGCAGCAGCCCGAGTGTGATGTGAGTGGCTCCTATGGCGATCGCAAAGAGAAGCAGGGGTTCCAAGGCCTCTTCACGGTTGATCCATATCGGCTCGAGTCCCAAGGCGCGATGTCCCAGGTCTCCGAGGTACTCGCCGTACACGACCCCCCAGGCGACTGCCCATGAGGCGGAGAGAATGAACACACGGCTCAGGTCACGCAGCGCCGATGGTCGATTTCTCAGTCGATGGTTCGCGGCCAGGGCGAGCACAAGGAGAATGGCGCCGTAGACGACGTCACCGAGCATGATTCCGAAGAAGAGGGGGACGAACAGTGCCATGAGGAGCGTGGGATCGATGCTTCCGTAGCGCGGGAGCGCCAGCAGGCGGACGAGGAACTCGAAGGGCCTGGCCGGAGCCGGATTGTGCATCAAGACTGGCGGAACCTCCCCGTTTTGAATCTGGGCTGACTCCACGATCACTTCCTCACCGACCTGGGTGGCGAGAACGTCGCGAAGTTCGTGAACGGCAGTTGCGGGAACCCATCCCGATACCACAAACGTACGGGCGGTAGCGCCGAGGTGGCGAATAGCGCTTAGCTGATCGAGGTGCTTCTCGAGGTAAGACGCGGCCGCTGTCCAGTTGGCGCGGGGGCTGACCAGCTCGTCGAGGGCGTTTCGGGTGGCGGCGATCTCAGCGGGCAATTCGGCGAGCCGCCGTTTCATTGCGGCGATGGCTTCCCGGAACGACATCGTTTCGTATTGTTTGGGAAGTCGCACCCGGCTGATGGCTTCGCGGCCGAGCATTGCCTGAACCTCATCGGAGTGGTCTCGGGGGAACACCAGCACCGCGCCCACTGTGTTGTGGTCGACGTGGTCGGAGATGATCTCGAAGTTGCCGCTCAGCTTCTCCATCAGCTGGGCGTTCAGCTCACCGAGGACGGCGGCGTGGCGACTCTCGACGAGGAGGACGGCAGTTCCGTAGCCGTGGAGCTCGGCGAGCCCCGGGACCAAGGGGAGCAGCTTGGTGAGTGAGGCGACGTGGCGGGGAAGTATGTCTTGTTCGTGAGCCAGGTCGTCGAGGCGGTGGACGAGTTGTTCGACCTGTGGGGTGAGTTCGTTGAGATCTTCGCGAAGCCGGTACAGACCTTCCGCGGTCATCTCGACTGTTTCCCCGGGAGGCGTAGGTGGATGGGCGATCAGCGCCAGCAGCGAACCCAGTCGAGCTCGCAAGTATCTGAGGTCCTCGATCCTCTGCAGGTGTTGTTCGTCTACGGCCAGCGGGGGTAGCGGAGCCGTTGCGTCGTCAGAAACGTCGATGAGGTGCAGTACCTGCAGTTGGTGCAGCACGGCGAGGGTTTGATCGAGCCTGCTCCGGTGGCCGATCACGTGCACCTTGGCCATCGACACCAGCATGGTTAGGCATCCTCCTCCTCGGGCGGGGCGAGTAATAGCTCGACCATGGCGGCCACTGCGCCTTCGAGGTGGGGTGACGCCACCACCCGTAGCTTGCGAACACGGTCCTCCGCGCCCCTCTGGATCCGCTCCGCCTCCGCCTCGGCGGCTTCAACCCGCTGCTCGTATTGCTTCCGAGCCTTGTCCCGTCCCTTTCTTCTGGCGAGCTCGACCATTTCGCGTGCCTCGGCGCGAGCGGCCGCAATGATCGCCTCGGATTCGTTACGCGCCGCCTCGACGGCTAGGGCGGTCTCCAGCTCGAGTTCACGGATCGCGGGGATTACTTCGGCAGGTCGCGGGTTGGTCATTGCGATTCTCCTATGCGAGCGGCTCTCCGCGTCATGAACCGTTTCAAGCGGAAATGGTCCTGCCGTTCCCGTTCGTCGAGGATGGATTGGATGGCACGGCGCTCTCTTTCCAGTCGAGGGATCACGACGGATTCCAACGCGTTGACTCGACGGGTCGTCGTACCGATCTCGCTGACGAGGCGGCGCAGCCGCAGCTCTTCGGCAGCCAGTTCGAGGATGAGCGCGATCTCCGATTCGAACTCCTCGGCTGCGCGGTCAATGTAGACGCTGGAACCTGCCAGCGTGTAGCCTCGCCCGGTGCGAGGCCGCCCGACCGGCTCGTATTCGATGTCGGCGATGCGGACGCCCATGACCGTTGTGGTGCGTGCCCGGAGGGGGATCTCGCGGCGGGTCGCCAGGCCGATCGACATCACCTCTTCGGCCCCGTGCGCTGCCTCCGCCTTCGCCAGCGCTGAGCGTCCTTGGGTAGCGGCACGGTCTAACGCGCCGCTACCGGCGAGGACGACATCGGCGACCCTCCGGAACTCCTGCATGAGCTGGTCACGCTTCTCCTTGAGAACGTCTCTACCCCGTGCGGCTAATGCCATGCGAGCGCGGCACATCAGCAACTCGGAGCGGGTCGCGGTGACTTGTTCCACAGCGCCCTCCGGCTCACGATCAAAGGCTCCCCTCCAGTCTCGTTGGTAGAGGGGTCGCCCGGCAAGGGCGAAAGTCACATTTTGACGGCCGATCGAGCGCTCGAGCAGCCGGCGACGGGGATCAATGGCGCCGCCGCCAGGGCAATTCGGGTCCCCGAAACGGCCATTCGGCCCCCCTGCGGCAAGGGTTGCCTCGATTACTGTGCGGACAAAGGAAACGTGGAGGTCCCGAGAAGAGCACCGCGTTGGGCGAGGCTGTAGGGCCAAAGGCCCGCGTCCCAACCCGGCCCGGTCCGACGACGGGGGAGGAAATGACGTCTGTTGCGATAAAGGTTCCGGTTATGTACGCCGACCATCATGTGGTCGAGGTCCGGCGTCTCTTGTTCGAGGTGCCCGGTGTGGAGACCGTCGACGCATCCAGCGCCTTCCAGGTGGTTGAGATCGAATACGACCCCGAGAAGACGTCAGAAGACTTGCTCAATCAGACGCTCGATGCAGCGGGGTACCTCGGTGATCTCTCGCTGCCAACAGAATCGGGTCAACCGGCCGTCGGCCGTGACGAGACGACCTACTTCCGGCACAGCGCGGCATACGAGAGCTCGGGAACGCCGGTTTCATTTGGGCAGGACATCATCGGTGTGGGCAGGCCTCTGTGGCCATGTCCCGGAATGGGACCTGGTCCCACAATGGATGACTGAGGGAGAACCAGATCATGGCAGAACAGGAAATCAAGATATCCCGTAAACGACGGCGCACCCCCGAAGAGTCATCGATCGACCCGGCCGCCCAGGAGATGTTGGCCTATGCCGATGAGATGGGCATAGGCACCGCCTTTAGCCGGGCGGTCGCCAGGGAACCATGCAATATCGGTTCGGCGGGCTTATGTTGCGAACTCTGTGGAATGTGCCCCTGCCGGCTCACCATAGACGGGATGACGGGCGTCTGCGGGGCAACGAACGATACGATCCAGGCCCGCAACTTCATCCGAGCTGTGGCAGCCGGATCGGCCGCCCACTCCGACCACGGCCGCGACATGGCTTTCACGTTGAAGGCGGTCGCCAACGGGGAGACGGAGGGGTACGCGATTCGAGACATCGCCAAACTTCGGACCGTCGCTGCCGAGTATGACATCCCCATCGAGGACCGCTCGCCCGAGGATATCGCCAAC
>CALZKB010000210.1 GCA_945787575.1 Thermoanaerobaculia bacterium
GGTGGAATTTCGACCGTTACCGAGGCCTTCCACCAGGCCCCGGCCAACGCGCCGAGGACCCGATCGGACGGGTCTTTCGCTCAAGCCGAACTATATCACCGGACGGGCTCTTTTCCAAGAACCTAAGTACACTTATTTTCAGTCACTTAGAGGCGTATTTGCGGGCCCCTTGGCGGCCCGCGCCACTCCCCTTTCCAAACGCCAGGCGGTGAGGCCTCCGAGGCGCTCCGCCAAACCCTCGTCGGTGGTGCTGGCAAAGACCTGCGGCCACCCGGCGAAGAGGCCCCAGAGGCGATCGAGGCGCCCCTCGTCGAGTTCCGCGTCGAGATCATCGAGGAGAATCAAGGGCTCCCTGCCGTGGGAAGCGAGAATCCGTCCGCGAGCCGCCGAGATCAGCAGGCCGAAGAGCTTGCGCTCACCGGCGGAGCTCACGCGACGCACCTCATGGCTGCCCCAGTAGAGCTTGAGCTCGTCGCGATGAGGCCCGGCGAGTGGCTGGCCCATCTCGCGCTCGCGAGGCTCGAGGCCGCTCAAATGCTCGAACAGCTCAATGGCGGTCTCGCCGACCCCCGCCGGAGAGGGCAGGTAGCGCAGCTCGAGGGAGGGAAGCTCGAGATCGACCTCCTTCACCAGCTCTGAAAAAGCGCTCTCGAGCTCACCTACATAGGCTCGACGGTGGGCGATGAGATCAGCCGCCGAACCGGCCAGCACTTCGTTCCACGCCTCGAGGCCTCGTCCCCCACTCTTGAGCAAACGGCGCTTCTGTTCGAGCGCCCGGCGGTAGCGACCGAGAACGGCGAGCGCGGCGGGACGCAGACCGACCACACCCTGGTCGAGGAAACGCCGACGGATCTCTGGGATTCCGTCGATCAGTCGCGCCTCCCCCGCGCTCCAGGCGATAACGGGCATCGCCGCCAGGTAGTCGGTGAGCGCGGCCGCTTTTCCGTTGGCTCGCCGCTCGATTCCCGGCGCGCCCCAACGCAGCTCGATCTCCACCCGGATCTCGCCTTCGAGGCGACCGAACAGGGTGAACTCCTCCCTCCCGTGCCGGCAGCAATCGGCGAGACGGGAGGCTCGAAAGCTCTTCGAGGTCGCTAGAAGATAGACCGCCTCGAGGAGACTGGTCTTGCCGGCGCCGTTGGGCCCGACCAGAAGCTGGCCCCCGGCGCCCGGGCGCCACGCGCCGTCAGCGAGATTGCGGAATCCACGGAAGATGATCTCGCTGAGCAACTAGGAGCCACTGGGAGCAGCCACGAGCAGCCTGGGCCGGTCCGCAACGCCCGGGCTAGATGCGCATCGGCATGATGACGCAGAGATAGCGTCGATCTTGCCCTTCGACCGGACGGCCGATGCACTGCGTGTTCTCGTCCTTCAGGTCGAGCTCGATCGTCTCGGTGTCCACCGCGCTCAGGAAGTGCGTCAGGTAGTCCGGGTTCATCCCGATCTTGAACTCCTCGCCCTGATACTCGCAGCCGAGCTCTTCGACGGCTTCTCCCAGATCGGGGTTGGCGGCCGAGATGATCAGTTTTTCCGGGGCGAACTCGAGCTTGATCGCCCGCGCCCTATCGCCGGTCAGAAGCGCCACGCGATGCACCGCATCGGAAAGCTCCTTGCGAGCAAAAACGATCCGTTTGTCGTTGTCTTTGGCGATGACTCGCTCGTAGTCGGGAAAGGTGCCTTCGAGGATTCGACAGATCAACTCTCTACGGCCGAGCCGGAAGGACAGATGGTGCTCACCGCGCAGGAAGGCGACGGCGCCGTCGTCTTCAAAGCGCTGCAGCTCCTGCAAGGCCTTCCTCGGCACCAGGACGCCGTCGCCGTCGCTCGTGCCGTCGAGCTCGTTCTCCACCAGGGCAAGCCGGTGCCCGTCGGTAGCGACGATCTCGACCCCGGAGTCCTTGAGCTTGAAGAGCGCGCCGTTGAGCTGAAAACGAGATTCCTCCGTCGATACGGCAAAGATGACCTTGCCGATCATCTGTTTCAGCTCGCCAAAGGGCAACTCGATCTGCGTCTCCTCGCCGACCGAAGGCAGGGTCGGAAAGTCCTCCGGAGCGAGGCCGTTGATCTTGAACCGAGACCGCCCCGCGACGATCGAGAGGTGGCGCTCGTCCTCGAGCTTGAGATCGACCTCGTCGCCGACCAGGCTGCGGATGATCTCCAGGAACTTGCGCGCCTGGACGGCGATCCCGCCCTGGGTCTTGACCTCACCGCCACACCACGAGGTGAGCGAAACGTCGAGATCGGTAGCCGCCAGATGCAGCTGGTCGCCATCGGTCGAAAGAAGAATGTGCGACAGAACCGGAATCGTCGTGCGCCGTTCCACGATGCCCTGCATGGGCGCCAGCTCGGCGAGAAATTCGGCTCGTTTTACGCGGACCTCCATATCTTCCACTCCCTTCAGAGTAAGGTCTCAAAATAGCATAGAAGTAGTAGACAGATGCGGCAATTTGGCTTCGGAAAAGCGCTCAAAGCGATGGCCTGCAAGGAGATGCGGTTTCAGCAAACGGCGGAATACGGTTGTGGATTGGTTGTGGAATACACGCCGAAGTCAGGTCCGGTCCCTTTCTCCACAGATGGGTCCGCAGCGAATTCCGCAGGTCTTCCAGAGGGAGTGAGGGGGGTGAAGGTCTCAGGAGAGGCGTCGGGCCAGGACGTCCAGCGTCCTCCTCAGGTCCGGGTCGGATGAACACTGGCCCTCGATCTTTTCGACCGAGTACATCACCGTCGAGTGATGCTTGTTGTTGAACTGCTTTCCGATCTCGGGGTAGGAAAGCTCGGTCAGCTTCTTGCACAGGTACATCGCCACCTGGCGGGGAAAGACAATCTGCTGCGAGTTCTTGCGGCTCTTGATCTCAGAGACCTTGAGACCGTAGTGGCGCGCCACTTCGCGGATGATCTCGGCCGGTTTTGTCCGTTGGGCCTCGGGCGGCAGGATGTCCTTGAGCGTCTCCTCGGCGAGGTCTCTCGAGAGAGGCCGCCCGGTGAGTGAGGCGAAAGCGAGAACCCGGTTGAGCAAGCCTTCGAGCTCGCGCACGTTCGAGCGCACCAGGTGGGCAACGAAGTGTGCCACGTCGTCGGGGAGCTCGACCTCCTGCAACTCGGCCTTGCGTCGCAGGATGGCCACCTTGGTTTCATGGTCCGGCGGCTGGATATCGGCGATCAGACCCCATTCGAACCGGCTCCGCAGCCGCTCCTCGAGAGCGGGGATGCTTCGCGGCGGCGCGTCCGAGGAGAGGATGATCTGCTTCTGCCCGGTGTAGAGCGTGTTGAAGGTGTGGAAGAACTCTTCCTGCGTGCGCTCCTTGTTGGCCAGGAACTGCACGTCGTCGACGAGAAGCACGTCGATCGAGCGGTACCGGTCCCGGAAGTCCGGCATCCGGTTGAAGCGCAGCGAGCTGATCAGATCGTTGACGAACTGCTCCGCTGCCAGATAGATCAGCTTGAGTTCGGGCCGGCTGCGGAGCAGCTCGTGGCCGATAGCGTGGAGGAGGTGGGTCTTGCCCAGCCCTACGCCGCCGTAGAGAAAGAGAGGGTTGTACGAGCGAAAGGGTGTCGCTGCAACCGCCTGGGCCGCCGCATGGGCGAACTGGTTCGAGTGTCCGACGACAAAATCGTCGAATTCGTAGCGTGGATTGAGGGTCGGTGTGGCGCCACTCACCGACGCGGGCCGCGACGGAAGCTCTTTTCGTTCCGGCTCGACTTTGAACAGGACCTCGACCGCGGAGCCGCCCAGACCTGCGATCGCGCGATTCACCGCCGGCCGGTAGCTCGATTCGAGAGTCCGTAGGAAGCGGTCGTCGGGCGCGAGCAGAACGAGCTGATCGGGGTTCTCGTCGCGCAGTCTCAGCGGCCGGAACCAGGTGGAGAACTCCTCCGGATCGAGCTCGTTTTCCAGGCGTCTACGTAGTTGATTCCAAACAGATTCGGCCATCGGTTGAAGACAAACCCCTCCCGTGTTTTCCACAGCGTTTCCACAGCCTGTGGAAAGGTACGGACACCCTTCTTGTTTCCGTCTCCCGAGGAGGACTGCCTATCCCAACTGGGGTGGGTGATCATAGCACACGAGGGGTGTGTGACAAGACCCCTGAAAAGACCTCGAAATCCGCCGACGGGAAGGGATCGCCACAAAACTGGCACGTCCCTTGCTGTAGAGTTGTGCATTGATTTCATGGGTTATTCTTGGGGAGGTTCCATACCACATTCAATCCCACCCAATCGAGGCTCTTGAAGCTTCGAATTCCCAAAGCCCCACCCCATTCCCCTTTGATACAAGGGGTAGAATCAAGAAAACCCACCTGATTCGGAACCTCCCCGGCTAACCCAACTTTTCGACTTCCCCTGCCAAATCTGCTCTAGACTGCGCCCTTCTGCCACTTATGGCAGAACGACCGTGCTTTTAGGTGCCAAATTGGCGCCAAGAGGCCCATGGCAGATCCTTCTTCAGAGCTTCTTGCGTGGTTCGATCGAACCGGCCGCGATCTCCCGTGGCGCGGCACCCGGGATCCCTATGCGATCTGGGTGTCGGAGATCATGCTGCAGCAGACCCGGGTCGAGACGGTTCGCCCGTACTACCGGCGCTTTCTGGAGCGATTTCCAACTCCCGAGGCCTTGGCGAAGGCGCCGATCGACGAGGTCCTGGCCCTCTGGTCCGGTCTGGGCTACTACCGTCGAGCCCGCCTCCTCCATCGCGCCGCGGGTGAAGTCGTGGCGAAGGGACGGTTTCCAACCACCGCCGCCGAGCTCGAAGAGCTCCCCGGTATCGGCCCCTATACCGCGGCGGCGGTGGCTTCGATCGCCTTCGACGAAGCTGTCGCGGTTCTCGACGGCAACGTCGAGCGAGTGATCAGCCGCTGGATCGCGTTCGCGGAGCCCCCGAGAGCCGCCGCTGCCAAGCTACGCCTGCGCGAGGTGGCGGCGAGCCTGCTCGACCCCGAACGGCCCGGCGACTCGAATCAGGCGCTGATGGAGCTCGGGGCGCTGGTCTGCAGGCCGAGGTCGCCGAGCTGCGACGCCTGCCCCCTGGTCGCGAGTTGCGCCGCGTATCGGGAGGGTGATCCGGAGGCTTATCCTCTGCCCGTCGAGAAGCGAGCGACCGAGCGCCGCCGTCACCTGGCAGTTCTCGTGGAGCGCAAGGACGAGATCCTTCTTTTCCGGCGCTCCGACGACGAGGATCTCCTGGCGGGGATCTGGGAGATCCCCTGGGTTCGGCTGCGGGACGACGGTGCCACAGCCGAGCTCCATCTCGGCACGCGCTACGGCGGATCCTGGAGCCTGGGCGAGACGCTACGCCTGGTGCGGCACGGCATCACCTATCGCGACATCGAGGTCGAGCTCCGGCGCGGAGAGCTGTCCGAGGCAGGCGAACTCGCCGAGGGTGCCGAGGCCGGCTGGTTTCGCCGAGACGAGATCGAGTCCCTGCCCACCTCGTCCCTGCTCGAGAAGCTGTTGCGCTGACCGCCGAGCCGGGCCGCGTCTCACCCGGACCGATCGAGGTGAGCGGTCAGATATGGATCTCGTGGCTCGAGGCGTTCGCGACGTCGCCGCCGGCGAGCAAGAACCACCCGACCAGCTTTTCGTGGATCTCGCGAACACGCTTGCCGGCGAGCCCGCAGAGCAGCTTGAGGAGCCGGATCGACGAAACCTTTCCGATATCGAGAATTCCCTCGACCACCTGGCGGGGCACCGCGAGAACGACGGCGCCCGATTGGGGGTGGGCGCGTGCGTCGGCCGATCGGGGCTGTTTGTCGATCAGCGCCATCTCACCGAAGTAGTCGCCTCGCTCGAGAAAGGCGAGAGCCTCCTCACCGACCCCGGGGATGATCTTCGAGATCATCACCTTGCCGTCCGCCACCACGTACATCTTTTCGCCCGTGTCGCCCTCGCGAAAAATGGTCTTCCCGGGCTCGAAGCGCTCCTTGCGCGACAGCGAGGCCAGGAAGTTGATCTCCATCGCCGAGAGCTTCTGCTCGCGGAAGATCTCCAGCTTGGCGCCGATGTCGATCGGCGCGGTGCCGTCGGAATCCGGCGCCAGGTCGAGCTTCTCGTCCACCGCCTTGCCGTCGGTGGCGAAGAATTCGCCCAGTCGGGAGTTGGCGGCACGCAGCTCTTGCGACAGGATTTTCCACAGCGACCAGTAGATTGCCAGCTCGAACCGTTTGTCGCGCTCGCACGCCGCCTTGAGCCCCAGTCCGTTGAGAGAGACCACCTCGGTCTCGACCAGAGCCTCCGCGTCGCTATCGCGCTCGCGGCCGTCGAGAAAGCCGGCGGCGCCGAAGATGCCGCCGGGCACGAGGTCACGCAGCTGGAACTTGCCGAAGGCTGTGCTCCGGCTCAACCGAACACCGCCGGACTCGACCAGAAAGAAGTCGGTCGAATGGTCGCCCGAGCAGAAGAACGTGGCCCCTGCGGGCAGCCGGTTGCTCGACAGGCATTCCGCCAGCTGGTGCAGGTGCAGCGCCGAGAAGTGGGCGAAGGACGGGTGCTCGTGGAGCCGCTCTGGGTTTCTCACGGCACCATTCTAGGGATATCCTGTGCTGGAGGAAGTCAAACACTTCACAGCGCGGCAGTGGAATTCGCGGCGCCAAAAAGAAGGCTGTTCGGCGTCGAAAGCCGCGCTTCGCGCTCTGCCCATTCGGCCCGTTCCACGTCGCCAAAGGCCGCCCAGAGCTCGGCAGCCTGGAAGAACCAGTCGGCAAAGACCGGGTCGCCGGAGCCCAGGTCGGTGCGAAGCTTGGTCTCGAGGGGAGCTTCGATCTCATCGAACCAGCGCCG
>CALZKB010000211.1 GCA_945787575.1 Thermoanaerobaculia bacterium
GTACTGGCGGTCGAGCGGGTGCTCGGGGAGGACGTCCGGATGGAGGGTCGTGGCTGAGTCCAGGGCGCCCGAGCCGGAAGCGAGATGGTAGTCCTGAGCCGCCTCGTCGACGAAGCCCGGACTGCTGCCGGTCACTCCCGAGCCGTCGTCGTCGATTGTTCCGCTCAGGGTGCCGTGAGAGTCGACCCAGCCAGGCTTGGTCCAGTTGTTGCGCAGGGTCAGGACGCCCGTCTCGTCGAGCATCGCGAGCCGGCTCCCGTCCGCGGTGACGTAGAGAATGTTGTTGCGAGCGTCGGTCGCCTCGTCGTTGGTCGACAGCCGGAGCAACGTCGTATTGCCGCTCCGCGTCGAGACGACGGTGTTGTTGTAGAAGTATAGGGTCCCCTTGCGGTAGGTCGAAGGGTCGCCGCCGTCACCGCCGTAGTGCGCGATCTGGCTGTTGCCCGCTCCGTCGGGCTCGATGAGGATGTTGCCGTAGACGAAGGTCTGACGGTAGGACGGGTGGGCGACGACGTTGCCGCTGTCGGCGTCGACGAGATCGAGCTGCCGATTGCCGCCCTCGATCCAGTTGTAGCGCACCACTAGCCCCGCCGAGCGGTCCTTGAAGTTGTTGCCGTCGGCCGACTCGCGGAGCGGTCCGAAGCGGTTGAACTGGACGACGATGCCAATCGCGGCGACATAGGCGTTGTGCTGGAAGGCGCTACCTTCGATCCCGTTCCCGTGAATCTCGCTGCGCTCGATGAGCACATCCCGGGTCTCGCCGTCGAAATCGCCGATGAACAGGCCGTTGCCAGAGTCGTGGAGCTCACAGTCTCGGATGACGAGCCCCTCCGCCTTCTCGACATAGATCGCGGCGGCATTGTCTGCATAGGTGTCCGAGTTGCCGGAGTCGTCGGTGAAGGTGAACGGCGGCCGCGCCGACCGGATCTCGAGCCCTTCGATCGTGACGTAGCTCGGAAGTCCATCCGGGGGCACGCTCGAGCCGCCCACCTTGACGACGCCGCGGCTCTCGTTCCAGTAGTCGAGCTGTGGCCGGGTGACGGCTCCGTTGCCGTCGATCACGGGGCGCTCACCGGCGGGACCGGGCACCCCCTTCACGAGGATGGGAGACTCCGGAGTGCCCAGGGCGTTGATCACCCATTTCTCTTGATAGGGAGTCGCGCGCCAGTGGATGAAGACCCGATCGCCCGCCGCCAACGCCTCCCAAGGGACGTCCCCGACCGCCGCCAGAGGCTGCCCCGGACCGACGTGGAAATCGGTGGCGGACGCCGTCCGATCCGGGACCACCAACCAGAGGGCAACCACCACCGCCAGGCAACGAAGCTCGGTCCGCCGGCCCATGGCAGGCACCCTACCGGCGGCGGGCTATTCGGTCTGTGACATGGACCTCTAGGAACCGGCCACCCGCCGGTCGTCGGCCGAGCACGGTTCCGCCGGTGAGTCGATCGCCGGCGCGGTCGGTCAGCCGTCCATCAGCTCGAGGATCGCCCGGGCCTCGTCGAGCGCCTTCTGGACGCCGCTCTTCAGCCGCTCTGCCTCCTCGCCGTCGCCCGAGTCTTGGGCCGGCTGAGCCCTCGGCTTGGCGGCCGCGCCCTTCGCCGACTTCGTCGGCTTGACGTGCTTCGGACCCCCATCGGCGAGCTCGCTCTCCAGCTTCTTCTTGGCTCCCGCGATCGTGAACCCCTCTTCGTAGAGGAGCTCCTTGATGCGCCGGATCAGCTGGAAGTCGACCTCGCCATAGACACGCTGACCCGACTTGCTCTTGCTCGGGTTCAGAACCTGGAACTCGGTCTCCCAGTACCGAAGGACGTAGGGTTGGATGTCGAGGATCTTGCAAGCCTCGCCGATCTTGTAATAGAGCTTCTCTTTGGCCACTCGACCGCTCCGGTGTACGACTAGTTCTCGTCTTTACCGCTCCCGCGCTTGAAGACGGCCTGCTTCAGGCGGTTCGCCGGGCGGAAGCTCAAGCCGTTGCGCGGCGGAATGAAGATCCGCTCGCCGCTCGACGGGTCGACGCCCATCCGACCTTGGCGCGGCACCACCTCGAACACCCCGAAATTCTGAATCTTGACCGCTTGCCCCTCCAGCAGGCTGGACTTCATGGTCTGAAAGATCGACTCGACGATCTCCGCAGCCTCGTGCTTGGTGATCCCACCATGGCTCTTGTAGACCAAATCGACGAGGTCCGCCTTGGTGCGGCTCCGTCGCTTCGATCGATCGTCAGCCATTGAGGTTTCTGCCTGCCTTCAGCCCGGGGCCCCGACTTTATCCCTCATCCAGCACATCAGAGGTGATGCTTGAAGTATAGGTCGACTCGACCAGCCCTTCAAGGTTCGGAAGCACTCGAAATCCGCCGTCAGGAGCGGCGGCGGATCACTAGTCGGATCGGTATTCCCGGAAGCTCGAGCACCTCGCGGATTCCGTTCTCGAGGTAGCGGCGGTAGGTGCTCGAGCGGGACATCGTACGGTTCGCGAACAGCATGAAGGTCGGGGGCGCGGTCGTGACCTGAGTCGCGTAGTAGAACTTCCACGGCCGTCCTTGCTCGCTGGGGGGACGGTGCCTCGAGACCAGCGTCTTGAACAGATCGTTGACCTCGGAGGTCGGGAGGGTCCTGTTGAATCCCTCGAGCGCCCTCTCGACGGCCGGAAAGAGCTTGTCGAGCCCTCGGCCGGTCTCGGCGGAGCAGTTCACTCGACCCGGTGAGGCCATCAGACTGGCGAGCCGGGGCCACGTGTCGTCGAGCCGATCCCGCGCATCCCCGTCGAGGAGATCCCATTTGTTGACGACGACGACCGCTGCCCTCCCCAGCTCCCAGATGGCGCCGGCGATGGCGAGATCACCGGACGTCACACCTGCCGCAGCGTCGATCACCAGTATCGCTAGATCCGCCGACTCGATCTGGCGACGCGCCATCATCACGGCAAGCTCCTCGGGCGCGTCCTCGACGCGGCTCCGTCGGCGAATCCCGGCAGTGTCGACCAGCCGGTAGGGTGTCCCTTCGTGCTCGACGATGGTGTCGATCGGATCCCGGGTCGTCCCCGGCCGCTCCGAGACGACCGCCCGCTCGCTGCCGACCCATCGGTTGAGCAGGGATGACTTGCCGACGTTGGGGCGGCCGACGATAGCGAGCCGTGGCGCGCCGTCGTCGGGCTCGAACGGTGCCTCAGCGATGTGCTCGTCCATGGCGGCGAACAGGTCGGGAAGTCCCGAGCCGTGTTCGGCGGACAACAGCGCCGTCGCCCCGATCCCGAGGCGCGAGAACTCGTGAACGTTGGCACGCGCGAGCTTGGTGTCGGCCTTGTTGACGACGAGGATGGTGCTCTTGCCCGATCGGCGAAGCTCCTGCCACACCCGTTCGTCGGCCGGCGTGAGACCGTCTTTTCCGTCGACTACGAACAGCAGTAGATCGCTCTCCTCCACCGCTATCAGCACCTGGCGATTGAGCCCGATCGGATCATCACCCGGAACCAGGCCTCCGGTGTCGATCAGATGCGCCCGGCGTCCGGGACCCAGGCTGCAGTCACCGGTGACCCGATCGCGGGTCGCCCCCGGCTGGTCGTGGACGATCGCCTGCCGGCGCCCGACGAGCCGATTGAACAGCGTCGACTTGCCGACGTTGGGTCTTCCGACGATGGCGATCGTCGGCGTCTGAGTCATCGCACGTCCCGCCCCCCGCGCTTAGTCCTGAATCGTGCGAAAGAGGACGCGCCAGCGATCCGCGTCGCGCTTCAGCTGGTACTTGACCCGATAGCTTTTCTCGAGATCCTCGGCCAGCACCTCGCTCGTCCCGAGGGCGTACATCCTCACATCCCAGACCTCATGGGTGGTGACGAAGGCGTTCGAGTTGTTCCAGATGTGGCTCTCTTCGACCTCGAGTTGAAGCAGCTCGGGGGCCAGGTAGCGCCCCTGGTCGGCGAGGTCGGCGACGAGCTTCTCGACGCGCGCCAGCTCCTTCTCGGCGGCGTAGGGCCTAAGCGACTCGATGCCGCCCGACCCGTAGGCCTCCGCCAACATCGGCAGGAACTCGGCCAGCGTCGTTTCGATCTCTTGCTCGTCGAGTGCGACCCGTTCGGCGCTGCGCTCACAAGCACCGAGGAGCAGGGCGAAGGATAGTGCCGCGAGGGCTCGTTTCGACACGACGAAAGTCTACCCCAGCCTCAGCGTCGGCGACGCTGCGGCTTGCGGCGCTGCCTTCTCTCCGGCGCGCCGCCGAGGGCGAGGTCGATCATGCGCCGCTTCACGTCGACTTGGGAGATCCGCACCTCGACGCGATCGCCCAATCTGAAGACGGCTCCACCGCGCGAGCCGATCAGCTTGTGACCGGCAGGCTCGTACTCGTAGAAGTCGTCCTCCATGTCTCGCACGGCGATCAGGCCGTCGACGAAATACTCCTCGAGCTCGATGAAGAGGCCGAACGGCTCGACTCCCGTCACCCGACCCCAGAGGGTCTCCCCGACCCGCCCCTCGAGCAAGCGGACGAGGCGCCAACGACGAAGCTCGCGCTCCGCCCGCTCGGCTCGGCGTTCGGTGTCCGAGGTCTGCTCGGCGATCGCCCGCAGACGCCGAGTCTCTCGCTCGCCCACTTCGAGCGCACCCTCCTCGCGCAGCCGCCTCAGTTTGCGATGGACGATCAGATCCGGATAGCGCCGAATCGGCGACGTGAAGTGCGTGTAATGGCGCTCGCTCAGCGCATAGTGGCCGAGGTTCTCTTCCGAATAGCGAGCCCGTTGCATCGACCTGAGCACGAGGGCGGACACGAACGGCTCCTCCGGCTTGTCGTAGAAAGCGGTCAGCGCGGCCTGCAGAGCCGACGGGTGCAGACTCTGGAGCTCGCCGGGCAGCCGATAGCCGAGGGTCTTGAGGATCTCGCGTAGCTCCTCGAGGCGCTGGGGCTTCGGCGCTTCGTGTACGCGATAGAGGGCTGGTTCGTCCTGCCCGGCGAGCTCGCGCGCCACGGCTTCGTTGGCGGCGAGCATGAACTCCTCGATCATCCGGTGGGCGAAGGTCCGAGGACTCGGCTGGACGGATACCGGCGCGCCGCTCTCGTCGAGCTCGAGATGGCCGGTCGGCAGATCGAAGTCGATCGAACCTCGTGCCGCCCGCGCCTTTCCGAGAACCGCGGCGAGCTCTCGAGCGTCCTCGAGCATCGGCAACACCTCGCCGTATTCCTTGCGCTGCTCCCCCGTCCCCCCCCCGCGCAGCCGTTCGACCTCCAGGTAGGTCAGGCGGCGGCGACTCTCGATCACCGCGTCGAAGAACTCGCGCCCGCCGATGACGCCATCGCCGCCGATCTCCAAACGAGCGGCCTGCACCAGACGCGGCACCCCCGGGCGCAGCGAGCAAAGCCCGTTCGAGAGGTCCTCGGGAAGCATCGGAAGCACTCGATCGGCGAAGTAGACGCTGTTGCCTCTCCGGTAAGCCTCGAGGTCGAGGGCGCTCCCGGGAGTCACGTAGTGCGCCACGTCGGCGATGTAGACGTTCAGTTCGAAGGAACCGTCCGTTCGCTTGGCCACGTGGATGGCGTCGTCGAAGTCCTGGGCGGTGGCGCCATCGATCGTAACGACGATCCGATCGCGCTCGTCGCGACGCCCGGCGAAGTCCGACTCGTCGGGATCGCGAGGAAACGCCCCCGCGGTCCGGAGCACCTCCTCGGGAAACTCGGTCGGCAGGTCGAAGTGGGCGATCACCACTTCCGCATCGACGCCGGGATCTTCGAGCTTCCCGAAGACGTGCTCGAGCCGCCCGCGCAGCGGGCCGAACTGCGCCGAGGCGTCGTGGTCGACCGCGACCGACACGTAGGCGCCCTCGGGGACTTTCGCCGACTCGACCTCCACCTCGACCTCGGCCCGCAGGCGGCGATCGAACGGCTCGAGGCGCCACCGGTCTCGGTGGCGCTCGAGCGTCCCGATCAGTCGATCGTAAGCGCGCTGGATGACCTTGACGACGCCCGCCTCGGGGAGACGCTGCTGCCCACGACGCCTGCCGCCGCGGAGCGGTTTGGCGACGACTCGGTCGCCGGAGCGCGCGCCGTTGAGATAGCGGCGAGCGATGAAGTACCCGGCTTCGCCGCCGGCGCCGCTGCGGAGCAGCGCGTCGCCACCGCTGAGCCCCTGCAGCTCGCCGACCAACCACTCCGTAGCCCCGAGCGTGTACCACCTCGAATTCCACTCCACCGCCACTCCCGAGCGCTCGAGGTCCGCCAGCGCTGCGTGGTATTGCTCGCGGTCGCCGGTCTTCTCCGCCCGCTCGGCAATCTCGGCGCGGCTCAGCCCGCGCCGCCCGGCCTTGGCAAGCGCTCGCTCGATCGACCCGGCGACGAGGGCTCTCTCACCCGCTCGCTCAATTGACACGCTGAGGACGGCTCCCTAGAATCGCGACCGCGCGCGAAAGTGGCGGAATTGGTAGACGCGCAAGATTCAGGATCTTGTGACCGACTAGGTCGTGGGGGTTCGAGTCCCCCCTTTCGCACCAAATCTCCTTCGGAGTTTCATGGACGTATCGCCGCTGACGCTCAACCGGCTGTCGGTATACCTGCGCTGCCTCAAGCGGCTCGACGACGACGATGTGGCATGCGTTTCGTCCCAGCAGCTCGCCATGAGGTTCCACCTCTCTGCTACCCAGATCCGCAAGGACCTCACGCAGTTCGGCGAGTTCGGAATCCGGGGTGTCGGCTACGAAGTCAGGCCTCTCCTTCAACGGCTCACGGAGGTTCTCGGCCTCGACAAGTGCCACGCCCTGGGGGTCGTCGGGA
>CALZKB010000212.1 GCA_945787575.1 Thermoanaerobaculia bacterium
CGGGAGCGTCGGCGCGCAGCGCCAGCGCCAGGGCGTCGCTCGGGCGAGCGTCGATGTCGAGAACCTCCTTTCCTCGACCCGCGAGTCGGAGGGTGGCGAAGAACGTGTTGTCCTTGAGGTCTCGGATGAGAACCTGCTCGAGCTTCAGATCCGCTGCCACGAGGGTCTGGTGGAACAGGTCGTGAGTCATCGGCCGCGGCGCCTTCGTCGACTCGAGCTGCATGGCGATGGCGTTGGCCTCGAACACCCCGATCCAGATGGGAAGAAACAGACGCTCCTTCTCGTCACGGAGGATGACGATGGGCGTGTTCGACGACGGGTCGAGCATCAGGCCCTTGATCTCCATCAAGATCGGTTCGTTGGCCATATCGCTATTGTGCGCAGGCCTGCCGGTGAGCGTCAAGCCTGGAGCCCAGCAGCGAGTGAGGCAGCGCGCGGTCGATTGCGACGCGGGTGATCTCACCGGTGGTGACGGGATGCTCTCCGCTCGCGAAATGAACCACCCGATGACACACGGTTCGACCGCTTTGAACCCCCGGCTCTTTGCCCCATCCGGTGACCAGCACGTCTTGCTCGGTCCCGACGAGGCGCTCGTTGAGCTCTTGCTGGATCGGCTCCTGCAAGGCGAACAGCTCCTGGAGTCGCCGGCTCGCGGTCACGTCGTCGACCGGATCCGGCAGATGAGGCGCCGCCGTCCCGGGGCGCGGCGAGTACTTGAACGCGTAGAACGAGCTGAAGCGCAGGTCGGCCGCCATCTTCTTCGTAGCCTGGAAATCCTCCTCCGTTTCGCCAGGAAAGCCGACGATCAAGTCGGTCGAGAGCGCCAGTTCGGGTCGTGCCTCACGCAACGACGCGACGAGCTCGCGATAGGTCTCGACAGTGTAGCCTCGGCCCATCAGGCGGAGAATGCGATTCGATCCGGACTGCACCGGGAGGTGGAGGTAGGGGCAGAGGTTATCGTGCACGGCGAACTGGTCGACCATCCGCGGCGTGAAATCGCGTGGATACGAGGTGACGAAGCGCAGCCGCTCGACGCCATCGATGCGGGCCACGGCGTCGAGGAGGTCGGCAAAGTCCTCTTTCCCGCCCGGTTCCCGCCAGTGGTTGACCGTCTGACCGAGCAGCTCGATCTCGCGGAATCCGTAGTCGACGAGGTGGCGGACTTCGTGCAGGACCTCGCGCAGCGGTCGACTGATCTCGGGGCCGCGGGTCCGGGGGACGATGCAGAAGGTGCACTTCTTGTCGCACCCTTCGATGAGGGTCACCATCCCCTTGTACTCGCCGTGTCTGGAGATCGCGTCGATCGCATAGTGGCCGCGGTCGGTGAAGCCGGTCGCGACGGGTCGCTCCCCCGCTCTTCGACGCGCGATGACCTCGGTCAGCTCCCCTACCCTCGCCGTTCCCAGAACGAAGTCGAGATCCGGCACCCGGTCGAGCGCGCGGCGTCCTTCCTGCTCGGCTACGCAGCCGCACAGCCCGATGAGCACGTCGTCGCGCTCCCGCTTGAACTGCCGGTACTGGCCGAGCCGGGAATAGACCTTGTGCTCGGCCTTGTCTCGGACGCTGCACGAGTTGAGGAGGATGACGTCGGCCTCGCTCGCTTCGCGGGTGGGCAAGAGCCCCTGCTCCATCAGCTGCCCGGCCATCCGCTGGCTGTCGAGCTCGTTCATCTGACAGCCCCAGGTCTCGACAAAGAAGCGACGGGGTCTCACGAGGGCGGCTCCTCGACGACCGGGGCATCGATCGCCTCCACGGTCGAGAGCTCGCCCTCCGCGGGTCGAGACTCGCCCTCCGGCACCTCGGGCTCGAACTCGAGACCCTCGCGCAGCCACCCCGGAAGGGCGCCTTCGCGGTGCCCGGCCTGGAGGGCGATCTGAACTTCGAGTCGCTTCTCCTCCACCTGGGACTTCGCCCTCTCGAGTTCGAGCGCGGCCCGGTCCCAGGCAGGCTTGATCTGACTGTCCCGATAGAACGGGTCGTCTTGAGCGTAGAAGTCGTAGCGAAGCTTGGCGACCCGTGCCTCGAGCTCGGAGACCCGGTCGGCCGCCGCCCGCCAGCCGAGCCTCGCATTGCGGATCCGCTCGCGCCAGTACTCCTCAGAGTAGACCTCCTCGTCGAGCCCGGTCCCGGTGCTCTCCTCGGCGCTCGGCGGGAGCGGCTCGGTGACGAGCTCGGTCAACTGACCGCCTCGGGCGTATTCGTGGAGATTGGCATCGGTGATGACGACTTGGGACGGGCCGGTCTCCTGCCGTCGTCGCTGCTCGGCTTGGGCCGCTTCCCAGAGGCTCGGCTGTTCGTCCTCGGTCTCGGTGACTCGAGCTGACTCGAACTGCTCGCCCTCCCGCAGGACCATCGAGCTCTCTCGAGTGAACTCGCCCTTTGGGGATTCCGGCTCGGCAGGCGCTGGTTCTGACGACTCCGGATCGTCGCCCTGGGCTGGAGCTTCTGCGGCGACGGGTCCCTCGGTGGCGCCGGCTGCCGCCTTGGTATCGGCAATCTCGCGCGCCGCCTCGGTCGGCGTCGTGCCGAGCTGGGGCCCGGGGTTTCCCGTGCAGCCGAGCACGGCGACGAGAGCCACGAGCGTCGCGAGCCGATCAGACACGGCCATAGCGGTCCTCGATGCGAACGACATCGTCGAGCTCCGGGGTGGAGATCTCGAAGATATCGCAACCCTCCGGACCGCCGATCATCCGGTGCTTGGTGAATGGAGCGATGTGGTAGGACTGTCCCTCGGTCAGAGTGCGGCGGACCATCTCGCCGTCTTCCTCGACGATCAGCTCGAACTCTCCTCGGAAGAGGTAGAGGGTCTCGTCCTTCTCTTCGTGGTACTGCAGGGAGAGGGCCTGTCCCGCATCGACGTGCAGGATCTTGCCGACGTAGCGGTCGGTGTGGGCCAGGATCAGTTCGTAGCCCCAGGGCTTGTCGATGGTCTCGACCGTCTTGAGCATCTCAGTCGCTCCTCCGCGCGTCGCTTCGGACTTTCAAACTTCCAACCCGGCCTGCCGCAGCTCTTCTTCCACGTCTTCGGGCGAATCGGAGTCGAGGCAGCGCTCGACGACCTTCGCGAGTCGCCCGGCGGAGAATGCTCTGACCTGCTGTTTGATCACGGGGATCGCTCTCGGCGTGACCGACAGGCGCCGCAGTCCAAGCCCCAGCAGAAGGGCCGTGGCTTTGGGATCCGCGGCCACCTCGCCGCAGATCATCACCGAAATGCCGGCTGAACGGGCGCTGTCGACGACGAAGCGTACCATGCGCAAGATGGCCGGATGGAAAGGGTGGTACAGGTATGCGACGTGCTCGTTGTTGCGGTCTACGGCCAGCGCGTACTGCACGAGATCATTGGTGCCGAGTGAGAGAAAATCGACCTCTCGCGCGATTCGATCGGCGATCAGGGCGGCCGACGGCACCTCGATCATCGCTCCGAGGCGGAAGTCGAGCTTGTGGGTGATCCCCTCACTCTCGAGCTCTCGGGCCGCGTCCTCCACCAGCACTCGGAACTGTCGAATCTCGGGAACCCCAGTCACCATCGGCAGCAGCACGCGGAGCCTGCCGAAGACCCCGGCTCGCAAGATGGCGCGGAGCTGCGACTTGAAGATGTCTCGGCGCTGAAGGGTGATCCGGATCCCTCGCAGGCCGAGGACCGGATTCTCTTCGTCGGTCTCGATGACCTCCTTGGCGAGCTTGCGACCGCCGAGGTCGAAGGTACGAACGACCGCGGGGTAGGGCTTGGCGGCCTCGATCAGGTCGCGCAGCAGCTCGAGCTGCTCGTCCTCGGTGGGAAGTGTGGGGCTCTTCTCGATGAAGAGAAACTCGCTGCGATACAACCCGATTCCCTCACAGCCGAACCGACGCGCGTCTGGGAGCTCCTCGGGTAGGTCGATGTTGGCCATCAGACATACCGGTTCGCCGTCGAGAGTCTCGGCGGGGGTGGCAGCCTCGCTCGCGAACTGGTCCTCGCGCCGAGCCGATTCCTGGGCGCGACTTCGGTAGCGCTCGATGGTGGCGGGCCCCGGATGGAGAATCAGGAGCCCGTCGTCTCCGTCGACGATCGCTTCCTCCGCCTCGAGCTCCGCTTCGGAGATCTCCGCCAGGCCCGCCACCAGGGGGATGTTCAGGGCGCGCGCGATGATCGCGGTGTGCGACGCCTGGCCGCCGATCTCGAGGGCGATGCCGACGACGCCGGAACGGCTGAGCCGGATCGCCTCCGACGGTGTGAGGTCGTGTCCGAAGAGGACGGCTGGAGAACCGAGCAACAGCCCGTCGCGCCGCGCCGAGTGATCCTCTGACAGACCTCGAATCAGGGCGCGGGCCACGTCGTGCAGATCGTCCGCCTTGTCGCGGAGGTGTGAGGTGTCGAACTCGGCAAAGGTCTTCGCCAGGTTGCGCGTCGTCTCGAGGACAGCCCATTCCGCGTTGACCCGCTCCCGCGCGATGCGATCGCGGATCTTCGCCTGCAGCAACTCGTCCTCCAGCAGCAGACCCTGGGCGTCGAAGATCGGGGCGAGCTCGTCGTGGAGCTCGCTGGGTACGGCGCTTCGAGTCTGAGCGAGATCGCGGTGCGCGGCGTCGATCGCTTGCTCGAGCCGGCGGTGCTCCGCCTCCACCGCGTCGGGCTCGAGGGCCACTCGGTAGACCTCGTGGGTGCTGCGATCGAGAGCGATGAACCGCCCGTGCGCGCTGCCGCCGACGATCGATCGACCCTCGTAGACGCGCTCCGTCTTGCGCCGGTCGCTCATTCGCCCTCTCCGAAGCGGTCGAGGACCAACTCCTCGAGGGCTTCCATGGCCGTCTGCTCGTCGGCCCCGTCGCAAATCACCGTCAGCTCGCTGCCGACGGGTGCCGCGAGCAGCAGGAGGCCAAGGATGCTCTTGCCCTCGACCGGCTCTCCGCCGTTCTCCACCTTGACGGATGCGGCGAACCGTCCGGCGGTGTGCACGAACTTCGCCGCGGCACGAGCGTGGAGGCCGAGGCGATTGGTCAGGGTCAGGGTCCGGCGGATCACCGACCACCCTCTGCGGCCGCCGGCCCGGCACAGACGGTGCGGATTGCAGACCGGCCCTTCTCGCAAATCCAATCGCAAAGCTCCGGGAGCGGTCGATCTCGCACCGGGTCGCAAGCGAGGCGCACGACCATGGCGAGATTCGCCCCGGCGACGACCGCGACGCCGGCGTCCTGCGCAACCTCGGCCGCGACGTTGGTCGGTGTACTGCCGTGAAGGTCGGTGAGCACGAGCACCGGTCCTCGTTTTCTCAGTTCACGGAGAGCAATGCGCACATGGCCACGATCCTCATCACAGCTGTTGTCGTACGGCAGGGTCACGGCCGTCATCTCCTCGGGTCCCGTGCCGCACACAGCCGTCGTGGCACGCAACCATTCGTGAGCGAGTTGGCCCCGAGTCAGCAGCATGACGTGAACCATGGTGTGCGCCCCCTATCTCGCCGCGTCTCGATGACTCACCCTCAGCGTCCACCCTGCGGCGTCGAGCCTGTCCTTGAGATTCTCTACGATCGCGACCGAGCGGTGGCGCCCACCGGTGCACCCCACCGCCACTGAAACGTAGCTTCGCTGCTCGGAGGCGTAACGCGGCAATAGGTACAGCAGGAACTCCTCCAGCCGCCTCCCCAGCTCGAGATACTCGGGCTCGTCCTCGAGGAACTCGCGGACGGGAGCGTCCATTCCGGTCAGCTCCCGAAGATCCTCCTCGAAGTACGGGTTCGGCAGGAACCGCACGTCGAAGAGCAGGTCGGATCCGTAGGGAATCCCGTGCTTGTAGCCGAAGCTCATGAGAGTGACCACCGGCCCCACCTGGCTCTCTTCGCTGGGGCCGAACTCACGGCTGACCTGATCTCGCATCTCGTGGATGTTCCACTCGCTCGAGTCGTAGACGCGATCGGCCAGCCCGCGTACCTCGGCCAACCATTCACGCTCGGTGCGGATACTCTCGATCAACGACCTCGCCTCTCCGATCGGGTGGCTGCGGCGGGTCTCGGAGAACCTCCGGACCAGGGTCTCGTCATCAGCGTCCACGAAGAGCACCACGGGATCGGCGGCGATCACGGCAGGGCTGGTGAGCAGCTTCGGGAACTCCTCCGCGAAGCCGGGGGCTCGTACGTCGGTGACGACGGCGACTCCTCGGCTCTTTTCGCCGGCGTAGCGGAACGGCTCTTCGAGGAGACGGCGCAGCAGCTCGAGGGGCAGGTTGTCGACCGTGTAGAAGCCGAGATCCTCGAAGCACTTGGCGACCGTGCTCTTGCCCGATCCCGAAAGGCCGGTGATGAAGACGAGCCGTTGGTGAGCGCTCACGACGACCGCTCCTCCTCCAGCTGCTCCTCCAGGCGGCGAGCGAACTCGCGCGCCGAGTGGTGCCCCTGCATCTTCAGCAGGTGGTTGCGGGCCGCGATCTCCACGAGGATCGACAGGTTGCGGCCGAGGGCGACCGGCATCTTGATGTACGGGCAAGGAGTTTCGAGAATCGAGTAGACGCTCTCGTCGAGACCGAGCCGGTCGTAGGCTCGAGCTTCGTCCCACTTCTCCAGCTCGACGACGAGGTCGATCGGCTTGCGATCCCGAACCGACGCGAGGCCGAACAGGTCGTGGACGTTGACGATACCGAGGCCCCGCAGCTCCATGTGATGGCGCAACGGCCTCTCGCAGTAGCCGAGGAGATCGCCGCCCGGATAGAGCTTGACCGTCACCTGATCGTCGGCGACGAGGCTGTGGCCCCGAGTGATGAGGTCGAGTAGATGTCGAGAAGCACGCCGTGTAGATGGATGGACGGGACGAGATGCTCTTCCAAGAAGTAGCTCACCCGCTTGATGACGGTCGACGACAGGGCGGGTGATCGCAGAATCGGAAGCCCTCGCTTGGCCGTCATCTTGAGCAGATCCGAAACCGGCTCGAGCCCCTTGGTGACGATGAAGACCGGGCTGTCACGATCGAGAATCTCCCGGAAGCGCTCACGCCGGATCTCGGCGGACTGCGTGTGCAGGTACGCCGTCTCGCTCTCGCCTACGATCTGGACGCGGCCCGGCTTGATGTAGTCGTAGTATCCCGCGAAGGCGAGTCCCGGTTTCTGGACTCGGGGGTGGGTGATACGCCGACCGAGAGCATCGGCGCCGCAGAGGATCTCGAAGTCGAGATCGCGCAGTTCCTCGCCCAGCAGTTCGCCGACGTGGACGACCGCCGCGACCTCATCCGCCATTGGGCGGAACCGGAGATTCGAGGAGCGCGTAGATCTCCTCCGGAGTCTTCATCTCGAGCAACTCCTCGACCCGCCCGTTGCGCGCCCACTTGGAGATCGCGGCCAGGCAGTGCAAGTGCTCGGCGGCCGCTCGGTTCGACGAAACGACGACGAAGAAGAGGCGGACCGGCTCGCCGTCCTCGGCGTCGAAGTCGACCCCTTCCTGGCACAGACCGACCGCTACCGTCAGCTTCGCCAGTCCTTGCAGTCGGCAATGGGGAACGGCGATACCCTGGCCCAGCGCGGTCGAGCCGAGCTCTTCGCGCTCCCTCAAGCGCTCGAAAAGTAGCTTGGGCTTGCGGACGCGCCCCGCGGCGGCCAGGCCCTCGGCGAGCTGCATCAACACCTGGTTGCCGTCGAGCCCGGTGAGGTCGGGGAAGATCAGTGCGGGCTCGGTCCACTCGGCGAGAACCATCGGGTCCATTGCTACCTCAGGCTCCGGGCGTGATGAGACCGTAATCGCCATCGCGACGTTTGTAGAGCACGTTGATCTGGCCGTGCTCGGAGTCCCGAAAGACGACGAAGTCGTTCGAGTTGGATTCGAGCTCGACCGCCGCGTCGTCGAGGCTCATCCACTCGATGCTGAGCGCGGAGGTCTTGATGATGCGGTGCCCCGGCCCGTCGCCGAGGCTCTCCCGCTCGACGACCTCGACCGGCCATTCGCTGACCTTTCGCCGATCTCCCCGCCGGCGCTTGTGAATGAACTTCTTGCGTGAACGGCGGGCCTGCTTCTCGATCTTGTCGACGACATCGTGGATCGACTGTTTGAGATCGTTGGATTCCTCGTCGGCTTGCAGAGTGCCGAAACGGTGGTGGACGTAGACCTCGGCGATCTGCCGGTGCCCTTCTTCCTCCAGTATTACGCGGACCTCGATCGGCTCCTCGAGGAAGCGCTCCGCGCGCTCGAGTTTCTGCGCGACATAGGAGCGAATCTCGTCCGTCAGCTGTAAACCCCTACCGACATAGTCGATTTGCAAAGTCTGAGGCTCCTAGAAAATCTTCTTCCGTTGTGTGGATGACGCTACGCCCAACTCGTCGCGGTACTTGGCGACGGTTCGGCGAGCGATATTGATGCCTTCTCGTTTGAGCGCGGCTGCCAGCCCGTTGTCCGAGATCGGCTTGTGGGGATCTTCCTCCTGGATCAGCTGCTCGATCTTGCGCTTGACGGTCAGCGACGAGATGTCCGAACCGTACTCGCGGTCGATACCGCTGTGGAAGAAGAACTTCATCGGGCACAGGCCGCGTGGCGTGTGCATGTACTTGTTCGAGACTACCCTGCTGACCGTCGATTCGTGCATGCCGATGTCGGCGGCGACATCGCGCAGGACCATCGGGCGCAGGTAGTCGATGCCGTTCTCGAGGAACTCCTTCTGCTGGCGAACGATCGACTCGGTGACTTTGTAGATCGTGCGCTGCCGTTGGTCGAGGCTCTTGATCAACCAGAGCGCCGAGCGCAGCTTGTCCTTGATGAAGGTCCGCGCTTCGCTGGCGCCGTCGTCGGCCTGGAGCTGGGCGAGCATCTTGCGGTAGGCGCCACTGATGCGCAGCCGCGGCAGGCCGTCGTCGTTGAGCTGAACGACGTAGTCACCGCTTACCTTGACGACGTAGACGTCGGGCGTCACGTAGTGGGTCCGCTCGGCGTTGAACTCGCGCCCCGGTCGGGTCTCGAGCCCCTTGATCACTTCAACGATCGGCTCGAGCGCGGCGAGCTCGACGCCGTACTTCTTGGCGAGCGCCGGAAACTGCCGCTTCAAGAAGAGCTGCCAATCCTCGGCCACGATCCGCCGCGCCAGCGAGTCCTCAGGCTCGCCGCGAGCGTCGAGCTGGTGCATGAGACTCTCGCGCAGACCCGGGCAGGCGATGCCCGGAGGGTCGAGGCTCTGGACCAGCTCGAGTGCCTCCCGCACCGCCTCCTCCGAGAACGGCACGCCGCCGGCCTCACCGAGGCCGAGATTCGCGATCTCTTCGACCGAGGCGACGAGGAAGCCGTCCGGATTGAGGTTGCCGACGATGAGCTCGGCGAGCCGGCGTTGCTCGTCCGGGAGGTCCGCCATGTGGATCTGCCAGAGCAGGTGGTCGTAGAGATCCTGCTCCTGGGTGAGGGTGTTCTCGAGCGGTGGTGCTTCGCGGTACTCGTTGGTCCGGGGCTCGCTCGAGCTGTCCCAGACGTTGGTCAAGTACGCCTCGAGATCGAAGTCCTCCTCTTGGCTCTCGGGCTCGCTCTCCTCCGCCTTGGCCTCGGCTTCGAGCTCGCTCGTCGAGCTCTCTTCGAACTCCGCCTCTTCGAGAATCGGATTCTCGACGAGCTCTTGGGTGACGACGGTCTGCAGCTCCATGCGAGTCATCTGCAGCAGCTTGATCGCTTGCTGCAGCGATGGCGTCATCACCAGCCTCTGAGCTAGCTTGAGCGAGAGTTTCTGCTCTAGTGCCATCGCCGGAAAAACCGCTAGAGGGTGAAGTCCGCTCCAAGATAGATTTGGCGGACCTGAGGGTCCGCCGAGAGCTCGCTGGGTCGACCCGTCCTCAGGATCTCACCATTGTTGATGATATAGGCGCGGTCGGTGATCTTCAAAGTCTCCCGTACGTTGTGATCGGTGATGAGCACGCCGATTCCCATCTTACGCAAATGCTGGATGATCTCCTGGATGTCGATCACCGCGATCGGGTCGATGCCGGCGAACGGTTCGTCGAGCAGGACGAAGAGCGGCTCGATGACGAGGGCGCGCGCGATCTCGACGCGGCGGCGCTCACCTCCCGACAGCAGGTAGCCCTGAGTCTTGCGAACCTGATCGAGCCCGAACTGGACGAGCAGGGTCTCGATGCGACGCTCCTGCTCGCGGCGAGGCAGGTCGAGCGTCTGAAAGATGGCGCGCAGGTTCTCCTCGACGGTCAGCTTTCTGAAGATCGAAGCCTCCTGAGGGAGATAGCTGATTCCGCGCTTGGCCCGCAGGTACATCGGTAGATCGCTGATCCGTTCGTCGCCGATGTAGATCTCGCCGGCGTCGGGCGGAGTGAGGCCGACGACCATGTAGAAGGTGGTGGTCTTGCCGGCCCCGTTGGGTCCGAGGAGCCCAACGATCTCACCGGGATCGATCTCGATCGAGACCTTGTCGACGACCGCGCGGCCGCCGTAGATCTTCCGCAAGTCGTGGGTCCAGAGCTTGCGCGATTCCTTCATCGCCCGCCTCCCGTGGCGGGCGAGACGTCGCCGCTCGACGTGGCGTCCTCGATCGGAGGCGGCACCGAGGTAGGTGAGTCGTCGCCAACCTCGGTTCCGACGGACGGGAGGTCGCCGTCCTCGGACCGGCTTTCTTCGGCCTGGCCTTCCTCGGGGAGCGTGGTCTCCCGCTTCTCCGCCCAGTATTCGGCGGAGGTCATGAACAGCGCCGCGTCGTCGTCGGCGACGCTGTCGATCTCCGCGATCCCGGTGTCGAAGTCGTAGACCATGAGGCGGGAGCTGATCGTCCCCCCCTCGGCCTGGTTGAGACGGACCGGGTCGCCGAGGATTTTCACCTTCCCCACCGTCGTGTTGTAGATGGCGGTGTCGCCCGACAGGCGGTTGCCCGCAGCGCCGTCGTCGATCTTGGTCCCCGCCTCGCAGAACATGCGCTCGAAGTCGTCGTTCTCGTCCAGCTGCAGCTGGAGGCGGGGGCAGGCCATGCTGCGGGCGCCCTGGACGACCTTGGCGTTGCCCTCGTAAGTGAGGCGCCCCACGTCGCGTTCGAAACGCATGTCGGTCGAGCTGATCTGCACCGGAGGCTCCTCGGTACCCGGTGCCAGGCTGCCGACCGCCTCGGCCGGCGACCGCTTGTGCCATACCGAGCGGACGTTGCCGGAGGCTACCAGGTCGCCGTCCTTCATTCCGAGAGTTTGGCTCACGAGGAAGTTCTCTCCCTGCCAGGCCCGGACTTCGGTCTCGAACCGGAACTGCCTCGGCTGATCGGTCCAGGTCGCCGTCTCGGCCTGGATTCGAATCGGCCCGGCCCCTTCGTCGTTGCCGGCGAGATCGGGGCTGGAGTCGTTTGCGAGCTCGGCTCGGACCCCGTCGACGGCGCGCACTTCCCGACTCTCGCGGTCGAGCTCGATCCGAGGCGCCTCCAGCCGGCCCTGGGGATTGGCGATCCACGCTCGGTCTCCGACCAGCTCGACCGGCCCCGAGTCCCCCTGGGCGGTCAACCGATCGCCACTCGCCTGGACGTTCGATTCGATCAAGGAGACGGCGTCGAGCAGCTCGAGTCGGGTCATCTCCCCCGCCGCGTCGTAGACGGCCTCGGCAGATACGCTGCAGATCTGGCGCAGCAGCAGGTCGGGGGCGTGGCGAAGCCGCTCCTCGAGGGTGACTCCCCCGAGCCCCTGCGCCGTGCGCACCCGGCCGGAGACGAAGTTCGCCCACAAATAGTCCGCTTGCATGCTGCGCTGCAGCCCGGTGGCATCGGCCGTCGTCAAGCGCGCGAGCCCTCCGGCCGGCGCGTCCATCTCGAACCGCTCGGGGTCGCCGGTCGCTTCGTCGAAGATCACCGACAGCTTCTCTCCCTCGACCGCGGCGGAGGCGGGCACCCCGTCATTGTCGAGCTCGCGGAACGAGGCCTTGACATCCCAACTCGCCAGGGCGAAGAGGATCTGGTCGTCGTTCTCGTCGAAATTGAGCGAGATCCGACGCGCCTCGAGGCTGTCCTGCTCACGCTTCACGACCACGTTCGAGCCTTCGGCGATGAGATTGTGGGTCTCGCGGAAGACGACGAGGCGTCGCCCCTCGAGCGAAGCGGCCGGATAGGAGCCGGGCGGCGTGGAGATCTCGACCTGGCCCGCCAAGGTGATGCGGTCGCGCGGGAAGTGCACTTCGAAACGATTGGCCCGCCCCCGGTAGGCGTCAGCGAGGGCGAAGGTGACCGGCGCCGAGCTCACGACGATTCGCCCTTTGCGGATGAGCTCGAGTCCTTCCGTGCGCATGCTCAAGCCCCGTGACCCGGAGAGCACGACGTCGCCGGTGAGGTTGGCCTCGTTGAGCTCGAGCTGGTACTCGCCGCGATTCGCGCGGATACTGTAAGACGAACCGTCCTCGCGCTGCGCGGTCATCACGACGCCCTCGAGAACGAAGCGTCCCTGATCGTCCGAGATCAGCCGGTCGGCGTCGATCTCCTCCCCCGCGGGGGGAGGCAGCTCGCTGCCCGATCGGCGGCCGAAGAGGTAGAGGCCGAACAGCCCGCCGACAAAGAGCACGAAGAGCGTCAACAAGATGCGCCGGACGCGGCGGAGTGGAGTCGGGGTGGTCTTGGTAGCCATGACGCCAGAGTCATTCTACGGGTTCGGCACGACTCTGGCGGCGGGCGTCCTCGAGGCGAAAAACCGGGGCTCCCCGATAGTCGTCGTACTCGAGGTAGCCGAGCGCTTCGAACGGATCGGAGAGCTCGCTCAGGCGTGATGCCCAGCTCCACCCGAGCAGCGGGAGCGTCCTCCCGGAAGGGGTCCGGGCGAGCGCGTTCACGTGACCGTCTCCGAACTGGCGGGGAGTGCCTTCGAGACGCAGGCTGTGGGTGCGAAGCAGCGGCCGACGGTGGCTCATCCCGAACGGCTCGAGGCGTTGGAGGGCGCCGAGTAGATCACCATCGAGCTCGTCCGGGTCGAAGACGTGCTCGTAGTAGACGACCTTCTCGAGGCTCTCCGGAGGCCAAGCCTCGCGAGCGGTCGCGATCCAGTCCGACGCCAGCGCTTCGAGTCGATCGGCTCGGACGCTCAGCCCGATCGCCTGCGCGTGACCTCCGAAGCCCTCGAGCTCGCCCGACCAACGCTTGAGGAAGTCGTGAAGATCGATGCCGGCGATGCTCCGTCCGGAGCCCTTGGCGATCTCGCCCTGGACCTGGAGCAGCAGGGTCGGGCGATTGAACCTCCGAGCGAGCTGTCCGGCGGAGATGCCGACGACCCCGGCGTGCCAGTCGGGACTCCAGCCGACGAGGATCGGATCGAGGTCGACCTCGTCCTGCCACCGCTGGGCCGCTTCGCCGGTCACCTGCTTCTGAGTCCCTTGCCGCTCGCGGTTCCACTCCTCGAGCCGCGACGCGATGGCTCGCGCGACGTCGCCGTCACGGGTCAACAGGAGCTCCAGGGCGGAGTCCGCCGCGGCCATGCGTCCCGCCGCGTTGAGGCGAGGTCCGATTCGGTAGCCGACGTCCTCGGCGGTCACGCGGCGGCCGACTCCGGCTCCCGCCATCAACGCTCGCAGTCCGGGCGACGGCGTCTCCGGCAGCTCCCGCAAGCCGAGCGTCGCGAGGACGCGATTCTCGCCGGTCAGCGGCACGAGGTCCGCAATCGTCCCGAGCGCAGCCATCCGGAGCAGCGAGGAAGTCGGTACCGAGCGTTCGCAGCTCGCCGCGAACTCCGAGGCGAGCTTGAACGCGATGCCGGCCGCGCAGAGGTGGGCAAACGGATACTCGGAGTCCTCGCGCTTGGGGTTCACCTCGAGGGTGTCCGCCGGCAGACCGCCGCCGGTCAGGTGGTGATCGGTGACGATGACGTCGATCCCGAGCTCGTTGGCGCGCTCGACGGCGGCCGCCGAGCTGCTACCGCAGTCGGCGGTGACGATCAGCCGGCACCCTTCGTCGTTGGCTCGTTCGGCGTGGAGCGGTTGAAATCCGTAGCCCTCGCGCTGGCGCTGCGGCAGAATCGCGTGCGCCTCGAGTCCACACGCGCCGAAGACCGCGATCAGTTGGGCGCTGGCGGTGACCCCGTCGACGTCGTAGTCGCCGACGACCGCCACCCGCTCGCCGCTCCGGCGAGCGGCGGCGAGGCGCTCGACCGCCGCCGGGAGGTCCGGAAGAAGCTCCGGCGGATGGAGCTGCGCGAGCGACGGCTCGAGGAACGCCCGCGCCTCCTCGAGGGTCTTGACCTCGCGGCGGGCCAAGACCGCCGCCTGCCAAGCGGGCAGCCCCTCGATCTCGAGCAGCCGAGCACTGTCCGGGGTCGGCGCCGGCGCCCAGCGAGCCTTCAACCTTCGACGAAGACTCCGAGCCCACGGAAGCGTTCGTAACGCTGCACGACGAGCTCGTCACCCGACATTCCTTCGAGCTGGCCGAGGGTGCGCTCGATCGCGGTACCGACCCGGCGACAGGTTTCGACGACGTCGGTGTGCGCCCCGCCCAACGGCTCTTCGATGACCTCGTCGACGACAGAAAAGCGAGCGAGGTCGGGAGCGGTGATCTTCATTGCGGCGGCGGCGTCTTCCCGCTTCGACTGGTCTTTCCACAGGATGGCCGCGCACCCTTCGGGCGAGATCACCGAGTAGATCGAGTACTGG
>CALZKB010000213.1 GCA_945787575.1 Thermoanaerobaculia bacterium
CCACATACCGCAAGCACCAGTATCAGCGATGCTCCGGCAGACAAGATTGCAGCTCTTCCCCAGTTGCGGAGGATTCGGCTCATGGGCGCCTCCCGAATTGTCGATAGTAAGACCTCGGGAGTCTACTCGGCGCTCGATATGGCGGTCAAACGGATCGTGCCCGATCTCCCCGCCAGTTCGGGTCAGGAGCCCGAGCCGAGCTCGAAACCGATGAAGAGGCTCCGCCCCGGTGACGGAAAGCCGATCGATTCAACGTAGTTCTCGTCGAGCAGGTTGGAGACCCGTGCGATGAGCCGTAGCCCGTGTAGCCGGCCGATTCGCTGTCCATCCAGCGACTGGGAGAGGCTCATTCCGACAACGGCGTAGTCGCCGAGCTTCATCACCCGCGTCGGCTGCGCACGCGACAGAGCGAAGCTGTCGCCCACGAAGAGAAGATCGCCCCGCAGTCTCAGGCCGAAGGCCGTGTCGCGCTCGGCCGTCAGCACGAGCTTGTGCTCGGGCCGGTTCTGGGTCGTCGTGACGTCGGCCTCTGCCGAGCGATTCTCCGCGTCGAGGTAGGTGTAGCTCCAGGTCAGCCGCGTGTTCCTTTCGAGACGATGCCGCCCCTCGAGCTCGGCCCCCTGGAAGCGCGTCCTCTGCGAGTTGCGGAGGATGTCGCCCGGTGTGCGCTGGATGAAATCGTCGGCATCGATGCGGAAAAACGCGAGCTGAAGGTGAAGATGTCCCGAAACAGCATCGCGCTCGACCGCGACCTCGTAGTTGAGCGTCCGCTCGGCGTCGAGCTCCGGGTTTCCGCGATCGGCGCCATAGAGATCGCGCAGGGTAGGGAAGTTGATCTGACGAGCCACCGATGCGCGCAGGCTGCTCTGCGGGCTCAAGGCGTAGGTGCCGCCCAGCAGAAAGGTGAAGTCGTCATCGGTGGCGACCCGTTTGCGGCTCTGGGAGGCGTAGCCGATGCCGGCGACGGCGGTGAACGGACCGGACGGTGTCAGCTCGTACTCGATAGCCAGTGACGAGATGCCTACGGACCGATCGTCGTCTATGGGTACACGCGACACGCCGCCCCCGCCCCCGCCACCTCCGCCGCCACCTCCGACTACCGCAAAGCCGCTCGCATCCCACCGTTCTTCCCGCAGATCGAGCGCGAGAGTCGCCAGCCCCCGCGAGCTCCGGCTGAGCGCGAGCTGCAGCGCGGCGCCGAAAGTGTTGGTCGTGGCGTCTTCTCGAAACGAACCCGCTTTCTCCTGGGTGGAGAAGCGGTCGTCGTCGAACGCGTCGGTGAGCTCGTGGGCCTGATTGAAGTAGAACGCGGGTCGCAGGGTGAGACTCCGGCCGACGTCGTGCGCGAGCGCCGCATGCACCGAGAGTGCGTCGTGGTCGACGCGTTCGAAGCGTGCTCGGGGAGCGAAGGGAGACAGCCGGGAATCCTCGGTAACCGGCGGCTTGCCACGCGCGACGGTTCGGTAATTGACGTCGACACCGAGTCCTGTGCCTTCGGCCACGTCGAGCGTCAAGCTCACGAAGGCGGAGCCCTCTTCGCGAGCGCTGTTGAGACGGCGGCCACCGTCTTCGAGTTCGGTCGGCTCGAAGTCGCTCGAGAGCTCGAAATAGTCCTGGTCGTGGAGTGATCCCGAGAACACGAGACCGAGATCGCCACGGCGAAATGACGTCTGACCGCGCAGGTTGGTGGACTCCGAGAACCCGGCTTCGACGCGTAGCGAAGCGTCGCTGGAGTCACCGGCGGCGCGGGTCACGATGTTGAGAACGCCGGCATTGCCTCCTGGACCGTAGAGCACCGAGCTCGCTCCGCGCGTGAGCTTGATCTGGGCGATGTTCTCCACCGACAGAGTCGCGGGGTCGAACAGGGCGTCGAAGGAGGAGTTGAGGGGTACGCCGTCAAGCAGCAGCAGGACGTTCCGGGTCCGCAGCCCGCGGACGTCGATGAGAGGCACTCCCTCGGCACCGCGTCGCACGTAGAGGCCCGGCAGGAGGGCGATCGCCTCGTCGACCGTTCTGGCTCCGGAGCGCTCGATGTCTTCGGCGGTGACGATGTCGACGGCCGCGACCTCGTCCGCCACTCGGGGCCGTTTCCCGGTCACGACGATCTCACCAAACTCGTATGTCGGTGGAGTCGGAGAGCTCGCTGAGCTCTGGGATGCGAAGGTGGCCGGCGTAACCATCGCCATGCCCGTGGCGAGGCCAGCCGCAAGAAGAACAGCACCATTTCCCATGGGACTCCTGATCCTAGCCGGTCGCTGTACGCGGCGAAACCGCAATTGCTCGCTCACGGCTGACTTGGGACCGTTTATCTGGGGTCGAGTGCTCCCGAAGCGTCGGTCCCGGCCCGGCAGGCGGTGATGTCCTCGGGGAGGATCTCCGGCGAACTCGAGATCGCCGCCAAACCTGCCCGCGCCAGGGGGGCCGCCTCCGAGGCTCGGTCGAGCGCCGCGAGAGCGCGTCCGAGGGCGCACCGCGCTTCTCCCAGTCGGGGGTCTTCGCTCTCCAGTGCTTTCTCCCGATACGCGACGACGGCGCGCAGCTGCGGCTCGGCCTCGGCGGCGCGACCCGCGGCGAGGCTTCCGTAGCCCAGGGCAAACCGCGCGCGGTCGCGTTCCGGAGGTTGCCCGGCCGCTACCGACAGCACCTGGATCGCTTCGGCAGCGGCTTCGATGGCCTCCGCCGCGCGACCCGCTCGGCTCAGCAGGAGGGACCGTTGGGCCAGGCTGGCTCCCAGCAGCTGCGGATCGGTCGAGGAGGAGATCCGGCCGATCGCGACGGCCTCGTTGGTTCGGGTCAGGGCCTCGTCGGGGCGCCCTTGAAGCTCCAGGACGGCTCCAAGCCATTGCAGCCTGTTCTCGGTGCGCCAGTGATCATCGCCTCCGATCCTGCGCCCGATACGAAGCGATTCCTCGAGCAGCGACTCCGCCTCGCCCAGCTCTCCGGACTCCATGAGAGCCACCGCGAAGAGGCCGGAACACTTGGCGACGAGCTCACTCTCCGGGCCGAGGACACGGCGGCCGGTCTCGAGCACCCTCCGATAGAGGGCGATCTTCTCTCGGGTGTCGCTCATGGCGGAGGCCACGTTGGTCAGCGTGGTCAGAGTGTAAAGGTGCTCTTCGCCATGGGTTGCCCGGAAAAGCTCGGCCGCCTCGCGATAGCCCGCCTCGGCGGCGCGCCTGTTGCCCGCTCGAAGGTCGTGCTCTGCCACTCCCGCGAAGGCTCGGGCCAACTCGGTCGGGTTCACCGGACTTCGCCGACGCTCGATCGCAAGGGCTTCCTCCGCCAACGTTCGGCCTTCCTTTCCTCCAACCAGACGGCCGAGGCGCACGAGCGTCTTGGTGATGGCCGGATGATCGTCTCCGAGGAGGGCTCGTTGGCGCGGGAGGACGCTACGCAGCATTTCTTCGGCGCCCTGTCCATCCGACGTGCGGACAAGGGCGCGGGCGAAGTCGACCTCGAGCTCTATCTCGAAGACCGGGTCGATCACCGGCTGTGCGCGGTAGAGCTCGAGCGCTTCCAGCAAGAGCTCCTTGGCCTCCCGGTAGCGGCTGCGGGCAAGAAAGACCCGGCCGACGACGTGCTTCATTCGGGCCTGGAGGTCGGGCTGGTCCTCCAGCTCGGAGACCCGGGCTTGCGCCGCGGCGAGAAATTCGTCGATATCGAGTCTGTCGCCACTGGCTCCGAAGTGAGGGTTGGTCGTGTCGAACAGCCCGATCAGAAGAGCGAGCGTTTCTTTGGCTCGGCTCTCCTGTGCTGTCGCGCGATCGCGTTCCTCGGCGAGACGTCGTGCCGTGACCGAAGTGCTGACGGCAAAGGCCACGAGAAGACCCAGCGCCAGGGCGGAGGCGGCCACAGCGACGCGATGCCTCTGGACGAACTTGGAAGTGCGGTACCGCCAACGATCGGGCTGCGCTGCGATCGGTAGTCCCGCGAGGTAGCGCTCGAGATCGTCCCCCATCTGTCCAGCAGAGGCATAGCGGCGGGTCGGCTCGTGTTCGAGGGCTCTCATGACGATGCGATCGAGATCGCCGCGCAAGCTCCGACGCAGACCCCTGGGAGTCGTTCTGCGCGCGGCGGCCCGGGCGGAAGCCTCGGCGCCATCGCCTCCCACTGGCAGCTTCGGGCCGGTAACGACCGCGCTCGGCCGGACGGGGTGAGTGTCTTCGTCACGCTGGGCCGCAGGAGGCAGTTGCCCCGTGACCAGCTCGAACAACAGGACCCCGAGCGCGTAGACGTCGGTCGCGGTGGAGACCGTTTCGCCACGAAGCTGCTCGGGGGCGGCACGCTCCGGAGTGACCCACGAGTCCCGCGCGCGCGTCAACTCCCTCGGTTCGTCCAGCTCAGAACCGAGCAGCTTGGCGATTCCGAAGTCGAGAAGCCGGGGCTCTCCTTCCGCGCTCACGAGGATGTTCGAGGGCTTGAGATCTCGATGGACGACGAGGTTGGCGTGGGCGTGCTGAACGGCACGGCAGACCGACGCCAGCCCCTCGATCCGACGCCGGACCGAGAGTCCGCGGCGGTCGCAGTGGTCGGTGATCGGCAGGCCATCGACGTAGGGCATGACGAGGTACGGCCGTCCATCCTCGGTGACTCCACCGTCGAGCAGGGGAACGACCAGGGGGTGCGTCAGGCGCGCCAGAATCCGCCTCTCGGCTCGGAACCGACTCTCGAGATCGGGTCCGGGCAGGCCGGACCGCATCAACTTGACTGCGACTCGTTGGTTGAAGTCGTCGCCTTCTCGCGTGGCCAGATACACCTCTCCCATGCCGCCACGGCCGATCATGCGCACAACCCGATAACCGGGCAGCGGCAGAACCTCCGCTGGGTGTTCGCCGCTCCGGTCGAGTAGCTTCGCTTCGAGTTTCAGGGCTCTGTCGGGTGCGGTGGCGCTGAGAAGTTCCTCGAGCTCTCGTCGCAATTCGGGGCGTCCCAGGCAACTCTGGTCGAGAAAATGCGCACGCTCCGCATCGGGCATCGCCGTGGCCCGGTCGAAGAGCTCCTGGAGCTCTTCCCATTCAGCCTCGGCCTCGCTCATCCGTCGATTCCCGTCCCAGCGACCCGCCGCACTCGGAGCGAAAGCGCCCTCGCCAGGGTCGTCTTCGAAATCGGTCACTCGAGCGTCTCGCTGTGCAACGAGCTCGACACCTCTTTGCGCAGCCAGGCGCGTGCGGTGTGCCAGTCACGCTGCACCGTCTTCGAAGAGATCCCGAGGACCGTCGCGGTCTCCTCGAGGCTCAGGCCCCCGAAGAAGCGCAATTCGACCACCTTGGCGCTGCGAGAGTGCATCGAGGCGAGGCGTTCGAGAGATTCGTGAACCGCCAACATCTCCTCCGCCTCCGAATCCTCGAGGAAGTCGATCACATTCTCGAGAGGCACGGGGCTCTCGGCTCCGCCGCGCTTCAGCCGGTTCCGGGTGCGAGCATGGTCGACGAGGATGCGCCTCATGGTATTGGCTGCGACGGCGAGAAACTGCTCGCGGTCCTTCGCGTCGACACGCCGTTGGCGCAACATGCGCAGGTAGGTTTCGTGCACGAGAGCGGTCGCTCCAAGGGTGTGGCCTGCGCGCTCCGAGCGCAGGCGCTGCGACGCCACTCGCCGCATCTCTTCGTAGAGCAGCGGAACGAGCTGCTCGAGAGCCTCCGAGTCCCCACCCCTCAGGCGATGAAGCCAATCCGTAACGTCCGAGGACATTGGGGATAGCGTATTGCTTTCGTCGGCTCGGGTCCACGAAAAGAAACGATGTCCTTTTTTGGCGCCCGCCATCGCGATAAAGGGTTAGAGGCTCGAGACCGGGCCGCTCCGGACAGGAGCCGAAGCCAGCTGAAGGAATCTCTTCCAGGGAGGGAACATGCGATACGAACACAGTGTCGAGCTCACAATTGCCAAGAGGAAGGACACGCCCGTGATTTGCCGCCTGGGAGTCCTGTTGGCCCTGCTCGTCGCGCATGCGGCTACAGCACAGCTCGTGCCCCATTCGGATGCGGATGCCAAGTTCGAGGTAATGGAGCGTTCCATCTACCTCTACGACGACAAGCCGTACACCATCGAGAAGGCCCTGGAGAAGAACGAGATCGCGGGATTGTCCGTGGTCGTCCTCTACGACGGCAAGCCCGCGATTCACCGTTGGTACGGAGATCGGGTCCACAAGAAGAAGAAACCGACAACGTCAAGCACCAAGTATCAGTGCGCTTCCATGAGCAAGATGATCGCGTCGCTCGGCGTTCTCGCCGCAGCGCGCAACGGCGAGCTGGATCTCGACCAGTCGGTGCGATCGTTCAACCGAAGCCATCCGAACACCATGCTGACGAAGTGGGAGGAGAAGTACTTCAAGGATGACGAAGCCAACTGGCCCACCGACATCACGCTCAGGCGCCTGCTCAGCCACAGCGCGGGTCTCGACGTGCACGGGATCTCCGCCGCGCCCTGGCTGCCATCGAACGAGCCGCTCGAGACCATCCTATTCGGACGCAGCGTCTTCAAGGACGCGGTCAAGCCGATTCACAAGCCGGGCACTGAGTACGACTACTCTGGCGGGGGCTTCACCGTGGCCGAGGCGTGGCTCGAGATCGCCACGGGTGAGAAGTTCAAGGACTACCTGAAGGATCACGTCCTCGATCCGCTCGGCATGACCCGCAGCACCTTCGAAACAGGGGATACCGACACCCCGCACCTCGCCTGGGGCTGCAGTAAAGGCGTTTGTCTCTACAACGTCCGAAGCCTGGACGTGAAGG
>CALZKB010000214.1 GCA_945787575.1 Thermoanaerobaculia bacterium
TCCCGCGCCATCCCCACCAGCGAACGCTGCAGCCAGAGGCCGTCGTGCACCGCGAAAGCGCCGAAGACACCGATCAGCAAACTGGTCATGAAGAGCCAGACGAAATAGACCGGGCCGCCGTCTTCGCGCTGCGAGGGATCGATGTGCGGGTTGTAAGCCAGGAAGGCGGCCGGCGCGTCGGGATGGCAAGCCCCGCAGGTCTCCACCAGGCGAGTCGGGTGGATGCTCGACTGCGGGTCCTCGGCAGCCACGTTCTGATGGGGCGTGTGGCAGTCCGAACAGATGGCGGTCGTCAGGAAGCCGAGGTTGGTGGCTTGGCCATGGAAGGTGTCGCGATAGGTCGCGTAGCGCTCGCCGTGGCAATCTCCGCACTGCTCGGGAAACTTCAACCGCTGGCTCGCGTTCGTCGCCATCTGCACCGCGTGGGACTGATGGCAATCGCTGCAGACGGGGCCGTTTTCGCCTGCTTTCCATGCCAGGCCGTGAGCGCTCTTTGCCTGCCACGTGTCGAACAGGAAACGATGGCAGCTTCCGCAGGTCTCCGGTTGCCGAGCGCGGCTCACCGAGGAAGCGTCTTCCGCCGGCCGCTCGATGCCGTGGCTGCCGTGGCAGTCGCTGCAGGCGGGTGCCTCGATCAGGCCGGAGACCAAGAGAGCACGGGCGTGAATGCTGCCCAAATAGCGATCGACCAGGCCCGACGCGTTGTGGCATTCGCCGCAACTCTGGAACTGCTGGAGGGGTGATACGGGCGAAGCGGCATCGGCGGCGGCTGGGAAGAGATGGGGATCGCCGTGGCAGCTCGAGCAACCTCGGTTCAGATCGCCCTCGGGAGCGAGCTCGGCGGCGTGAACGCTCGCTCCGAACTGGGCGGCCGTTTGCTCATGGCAGTCGACGCACGCCATCTGCGGAACGACGTCGGGATGGTCCTGGGAATCCGCTCCTACATGGCAGTCGGCGCAGTCGAGGAAGGAGTGCACACTCTCGGCCATCGGCTCAACTTCGACGTCGTGACACTCGAGACAGTCCTGCGCCGACGCCGCGACGAAACCCGCCAAGACGAAGCCCACCCACATCAGGCCGATGCGAATGGCGCGACCGACGCTGGCGTGGTCTCTGGAAAGCACCACCGATCCACCTACGCCGGTCGGTGTAGCCTCTTGTTTGGAGCGAACAGCCTTGGACATCGAATCCTCCCGTGCCTCGAGACGGACTCGCTGTCGATCGAAGCGGGGCGACTTCTCAAACGAGACGCTAGTCGCCTAGCCGGCCACCCCGCGACACCCGCCGGGGTGGCTTTCCGAGACGCCCATGGGCGGGGTTTCGGGGTGCGGGACCCGAGGCCGCGGCGCGGGAGCCTCTTTAGTCCTCGTCCGGATCGACCATCCGATTGCGCAAAGCGTATCCGACGACCTGCGCGCGGTTGTGGAGATGGAGCTTGTCGAGAATGTTGCGCACGTGGAACTTGATGGTGTTTTCGGATACCTGGAGCGCTTCGGCAAGGGCACGGTTGGAGGTCGTCCCCGCCACCATCATCTCGAGCACTTGCTGTTCGCGCTGGGTGAGGGCGTCGGGATCGAACTCCCGGTCGCTCTTGGGCCGCGCGAACTCTTCGAGCAGCTTACGAGCGAGCGCGGCGCTGAGAGCCGGCTCGCCGCGGCCGACCCCATCGAGAAGCTCGAAGAACCGATCGGACTCCAGGTTCTTCGTAAGGTAACCCTTGGCTCCGGACTTGATCGCTTCGAAAAGATCGGAGTCGTCCTCCGAGGCGGTCAGGATGACGACCTTCACTTCGGGGAGCTCGGCGACCAGCCGGCGGGTGGCTTCGAGGCCTCCCATCTCCGGCATGGACAGGTCCATCAGGACGAGGTCCGGCTTGAGGTCCCACGCCATTCGGATCGCGGTTTCGCCGTTGTCGGCCTCGCCGACGACCTCGATGTCGTGAGCTTCGAGCAGGCTCCGCAGGCTATCCCGGAAAAGGGTGTGGTCGTCGACGATGAGTATTCGCATGGCAGTGGACCTCGTGTCAGGAAAGGGGGACGGTAACAGTAACTCGGGTGCCCTCGTCGGGCTGGGAGTCGATCGATAGCGCACCTCCGACGCTTTCGGCACGCTCTCGCATGATCGTCAGACCGAACCGCGGCGCACCGCTCGGGTTGATCCGAATCGGATCGAACCCCCGGCCGTCGTCGATGATCACCGCGACGACTCGATCGTCATCCCGCTGCAGTCTAACCCGGGCGTTTCTGGCACCGGAGTGCTTGCGGGCGTTGGACAGTGCCTCTTGAATGATGCGCATGAGTTGGAGCTCGACCGACTGGTCGAGGTCGAGGTCGTCTTCGACTTCGACCTTGACCGCGAGCGAGCTCTGAGTCTGCCATTGATCGGCGTAGCGCCTGAGGAAGGCGGCGAGCGACTCGTCGGAGCCTGGCTTGGAGCGGAGAGCTAGGATTCCCTCGCGGGTGTCGCTGTAGGCCTCCCGGGCGGCACTCGCCAGCTGCTCGAGGTGCTTGGCCGCGTCGGTCGGCCGGTTGTTGCGCAGGTGCTCGCGCACGACCTGGGCCTTGGTGTTGGCGTAGGCGAGAATCTGCGCCATGCCGTCATGCATCTCGCGAGCGATCCGCGCCCGCTCCTCGGCGATGACGAGCGAGCTCAATCGCCGATGCAGGTCCGCGTTGTCGATCGCGATCGCCACCTGGTCGGCGAATCGCCTCAGCGTCTTCTCGTCGTTCTCCGTAAACTCGCGCTCGCCGTTCTTGTCGGCGAGATAGAGGTTGCCGCGGAAGGAGCACTTGCAGGTGATCGGGACGGCGAGCAGGGACGACATCATCGGATGGGCGTCCGGGAATCCGGTGGACTTCGGGTGTTTGCCGAGATCAGTCAGCCTCAAGCTCTGGCCTTCGTGGAGCGGCACCCCGAGCAGTCCATGCCCGGTGGGGGGCTCGCCGATGGCGGCACCTATCTCTCTGTCGATTCCGGAAGTGACGAACTCGTCGATCGTGCCGTCGGCGGCCATCACCGCCACCGCGCCGTAGCGAGCTTCGAGCAGCTCGCGGGTACGATCGACCACTTTCTGCAGGATTACGTCGAGCGAGAGCTCGCCGTAGATGTCGAGGCTCGCATGGTGAAGCGCCAAGAGCTCTCGGTTGCGGCGCGCCATTTTCTGCTGGGCTTCGTCGACTTTCCGGAAAAGGAGGCCGAAGGCGGCGACGAGAACGAGCACGACCACGACGGCTAGAACGAAACGTCCCGGCCACGCCGTCAGTTCGGGAAAGAACTGCCAAGCGGTCCATTCGACCGAGGCGATGAACGCGAGAGGACCGGCGATCGCCACCCATCGCAGCTTGCGAAGGCTGGCGGGCCGTCTGCCTCCGGGGATAGGGAGGATCTCGGCCCCGGTATCCGAGGGTTGATCTCCTGGGCTCGACGTCGGCATCTCTTTCGATTGAGCGAGGCTCATGTCGAGATTGTAGCTCCGGTCGTGCTCTGAGTGCTGCTCCGGTCCCGGCCGTGAGCCTCCGCGTCGCAATCCTACGTGAGGCAGCGTCGGGACCCGCAGGACTCCTCCACGAGCTGCTAGGGTAGGCAGCGGCTTGGCGGCTGGAACCCTCCCTCTCGGTGATCTGCGCGTCCTCGAAATGACCGAGGCGCTGGCGGGGCCGTACTGTTCGATGATGCTCGGCGACCTCGGGGCGGACGTGATCAAGATCGAGCGTCCCGGGGTGGGGGATCAGGCACGCAAGTGGGGGCCGCCGTTTCTCGAGGGCGAGAGTGCCTACTACCTGTCGGTCAATCGCAACAAGCGCAGCCTCGAGCTCGACGTCAAGGACGAGGTCGACTCGGCAATTCTGCGCCGGCTGTTGGACCGAGCCGATGTCTTCATCACCAACAACCCGCGGTCGGCCTCCCTCGAGCGGCTCGGGCTGGATCCGCGTACCCTTCTCGGCGCCAACCCGCGGCTCGTTCACGCCGCGATCTCGGGTTACGGGCACAGCGGCCCCAAGGCGGGACGGCCAGGCTATGACCTGATCGCCCAGGGCGAGGCCGGTTTGATGGCTCTGACCGGCGGACCCGACGATCCGCCGATGCGCTTTCCCACGGCGATGGCCGACATCAGCGCCGGCATCTACTCGCTGATTGGGATCCTCGTCGCACTCTACGACCGAGATCGCCGCGGCGGGAGCGCAGAGGGGCAGGCGATCGACGTGGCACTGGTCGACAGCCAGGTCGCCTGGCTCGCGAACATCGGCGGTTCCTATCTGGCGACCGGCGAGCGGCCGGCCAAGATCGGCAACCTCCATCCGACGATCACGCCGTACCAGCCGATGCAAGCGCGCGACGGAAGCCTGATCGTGGCGGTCGGCACCGAGCGCCTCTGGCGACGCTTCTGTCAGGTACTCGGGGTCGAAGAGACGCTGATGGAGGACGAGCGCTTCGCCTCCAACCCCGCCCGCAATCGCCACCGCGAAGAGCTGATCCCGCGCCTCGAGGAGCGACTGGCGACCCGCGATGCCGTCGACTGGGTCGAGGAGCTCGTCGCCGCCGAGGTTCCGGCCGGGCCGATTCACTACCCCGACCAGGCTCTGGCGAGCGAGCAGGTCCGGGCGCGCGGGATGATCGTCGAACTGGAGCACCCGCTCTTGGGCCTCGTGCGCTCGATCGGCAACCCGATTCACATGTCGGCGACCGGACCGAGCTACCGCCGGCACCCGCCTCGCCTGGGTGAGCACAACGACGAGATCCGAGCCGAGCTCGCGGCGGAGCGACCGGCGACCGACTAGTGCTCAGGACTACGGTTGTGAGCACCGATCGGTCGCCGGATGGCGACCGCCAACAACCAGGGTCCTCGGTCGGCCGCTCGGTAACCGCGATGGACCCATTCGCGAAGCTGACCAACCGAGCCGCAGGCGAGGGGCCAGAAGCCGACCACCGAGCCGAGGGCGACGGCCCTGGGAACATCCGGCGAGCTGGCGCGTAGGAACAGAAAGGAGGGTTCAAAAGCGATGAAGACGTTCATTCTCTGGCTGCTGCTCTTCATCGTCAGCTGGCCGATCGCGCTGCTGGCTCTCGTTCTCTACCCGTTCGTCTGGCTGCTGCTGTTGCCGTTCCGGCTCCTCGGCATCGCCGTCGACGGCGTCTTCGGCCTGCTTCGCGGGATTCTGCGGCTGCCTGGAAGACTCCTGGCCGGTCCGCGACGCGCGCTCCGTCAGTCGTGACGACCGCGGCTGCCGTCGGCCCAGGCCTCCCAGACGCTGAACATCTCCATCTGCGGACGCAGGTTGGTGGTTTCGATCAGCTGCTCGATGTCCGCCCGGCTCTGCCGCCGCCAGTCGACCTCCATGTTGGCGAACTCCCAGGTGACCGCTGCCGCGATCGCGGCGTTGATCTTGAGCTGCTCGAGATCTACGCGGTCGAAGGTATCGGTATCGGCGTGATAGTTGGGTCCGTAGTTGGCTGATTCCTGGTTCCCGACGAGGTTGCCGACGCCCTGCATCATGAAATCGTAGTTGTCGGTGCCGACGATCGGGATGTCGACGATCTCGAATGGACCCTGATTCGCCACCGGGGCGACCGCCCGCCGCGCCGCCTCGGCCAGTTCCGGTCGCCCGCCGGTGAAGAAGCCTACGATGCGGCCGCTCCCGATGTCGTAGGAGGAGGCCATCACGTGGCGGTCGAGCTCCTCGGAATGCAGCTCGGTGTAGCCCTGGGAGCCGTACAGACCCTGCTCTTCGCCGTTCCAGAGGGCGAAACGGATGGTGCGGCGGGGGATGAGCCCGAGCCGTTCGATCTGGCGAGCGACGTCGATCACCAGCGCGACGTTGCAGCCGTTGTCGAGCGCCCCGGTGCCCAGACCCCAGGAGTCGAGATGGGCGCCGACGACGACGAACTCCTCCGGTTCGGCGCTGCCTCGAATCTCGCCAATGACGTTGTGGCTCTCGTAGGAACCGCCGACGTCGAGGTCGAGCTCGAGCACGATCTCGAGGGCGCGACCCTCGCGCAGTAGCCGGAGCGCCCGCCGCCCTTCGTCGCGCTCGACGACGGCCAGAGGCCGGTCGTTGGCCGGTCCGCGCGATGCCTTGTGACGATGGAGCACGTTGCGCGGGCGCGAGCCGACGTAGACGAGCCCCGCCGCCTCCGCGGCCGCGGCGTGGTTGTCGATCGCGAAAGCGTCTTCATATTCCTTGAACAGGCCCGGAATGTCGCGCAGCTCGTCGGTCTCGATCAGGACGAAGGCGCCGGCCGCGGTCTCTCCCAAGCGAGCCCAATCGTCGGCAGTGCCATGACCGCCGTCGAGCAGCGGCGCCGTCGATCCGGCGGCGGCCGTCGAGTACGGCATCGCGGCGATCTCGGGTCGGAAGGCGATCTTCCCGTCGGTCGAGCGAATGACGGCCGAGGCCGATCGCTCGAGCCAATGAGCCGGCACCTCGAACGGTTCGGCGCGAGCTTGAATCCCGGCCGCGGCGAAGCGGGCGAGGCCCCAGTCGACGGCGCGGAGGTTCTCGGGTGAGCCGGTCGGTCGGCCGCCGATCTCGTCGGTGAGCGAGCGCAGATCGTCGACGATCGGGGTCTCTGCGAGCAGGGCCGCGACGAGGCGCTCGACGTCGGTCTCGGCGGCGGTCGGCGTGG
>CALZKB010000215.1 GCA_945787575.1 Thermoanaerobaculia bacterium
CGAGCCGCTTCCGCTGGCGAATCCCTCCCCGCCTCTTCCACAAGGAGATGTGGAGCAGACTCGATGAGACCCACGACTGGGTCAACCTATCCGACGGTGGCCATATCGAGAACCTGGCCACTATCGAGCTATTGCGGCGGCGGTGCAAGTACATCATCACGGGCGATGCCGAGGCCGATCCCGAGATGCGATTCCCGAGCAAGGCGGCCCTGATCCGCTTTGCCCGCATCGACCTGGGAATCGAGATCGACATCGACCTCAGTCAGATACACGTCTCGATGGGCAAAGGGCGTAGAGGCCGCGAGCGGCTGAGCCGCCGGCATTTCGCGGTCGGCAGGATTATCTATCCGGGAGACCCGGAGCCCGGCTATCTGCTCTACTTCAAGTCATCGATCACCGGCGACGAAGACGAAGTCGTGGCGGAGTACCGCGCTCGCAAATCGACGTTCCCCCACGAGTCCACCGCCGACCAGTTCTTTGACGAGGGGCAATTCGAGGCCTACCGGGCGCTGGGCGAACACATGGGCAGAAAGGCACTCGCCGCCAGCCCAGGCCCCAAGAACACGTTCGCGGCCTTCGAGGCGTGGTTCGGCGCACTCGCGGACAAGCTGCACTAACCGGGCTTCGGCTCGCAGAATCCGCCGCTAGGGTTTCAAGTCGAACTGACGCTCGAAGTCCTCGGGCCGGATCAACGCTTCCGCCGCGAGCTCTCCGAGCTCCTTCAGAAGCTCGAGATTATCCGGCTCGTCCATGGCGCTCAGCGACGCGATCGCCCGATCGGAAAGACCCGGCTTCAACGGATCGATCTCATCTCGAGTGAGCGACAGATCGTAGCGGTCATAGGCCAGGAGCGGCTCGGCGGCGACGAGGTCGTTCGACAGGTCACCGAGTTCGCGATCGATCGAGCGAGCCGTTCTGGTCGAGGACATCCACTGCATCAAGGTCTCGACCAACGATGCGCAGTCGTCCATGAGCGACATGAGCGCCTTGAGAGCTCCCGCGGCCGCCAACCTCGCCGGCGCCCGACTCGGGTCCGCAGATCCCGTGCCCACCGAAACCAGCTTGAGCGCACCCACACCGGTCGGCCATTGGACCTGAAATCCTTCCAGCGTCGCGTACATCAGTGCTTGGAGCGACGGGTTGTTGAACGGACTCACGCCGCCGTCGACAAAAGACCCTTCGACGGGCTCGCGGCCTGGAGCCTCACTGATCGTGATCGTCTGCGGATCAAAGAAGGAAGGCGCCGCCGTCGACGCCCGCACGACCTGCCAGAGCGGGTAGTCGCCGTTCGAGATCCAGGTGGCGCCTTCCGGCGCCCTGAAGTACTTGCCCTTGGGGTTGTTCCCGAGCGGCCACGGGCTCCCGGTGTCGAGGCGTTTGGTCATGATCAAGACCCCGGTCTGAATCGATGAGTCCCCCAGCCGGGTGTCTTCCCCGAGCACCACCTTGAGTTGCTCGATCAGCTTGTCCTCGTCGTAGCGCGCCCGGACCACACCCTTCCGAAACCAGTGTGACTTGAAGACCTGCCTCCCGATCGTCATGTAGTGGTCGACGACCTCTAGCACCTTCATCCCTTTGGCGAGTGCGGCCGCGATGATGGCGCCGGTCGAAGTACCGGCAATGAGATCGAAGTAGTGCGCCAGCCGGAAGTCGTCGCTACCCCCGTGCCGCTCGCTCAGCAGAGACTCGATGCGGCCGAGAAAACCGAGCGACAGAATGCCTCGCAGTCCTCCCCCGTCGCACGCCAGAATCCGCTTCGGACCGTTCGCCTCGAAGTGCTCCTGGAGTGTGAGTACGCGGTAGCTCATCGAATCCTCGTTGCCTCCACGGATCATTCCTAGGGCTCGATCGGCCAGCCGTATTCTCTGGCGATCGCGAGCAGGATCTCGAAGCGCAGCAGGCTGCCGGTCGCCGAGTTCGTCATGATGATCGCGCCCTTGCCGCTCTTGGGGTAGGCCCAAAGGATGCTGGTCGACCCCCAGGTGCCACCCGTGTGGACAATGTAGAGATCTTCGCCCGCAGCCCCGAGCTGAAAACCCACGCCGGCCGCTTGCGCCACCGGATTGTTCTCGATCTCGATCTGACTCTCCAACATCTCCATCGCCATGGACCGCGAAAGAACCCGTTCGGGTTCCCCGCGATGAGCGTCGAGGACTTCGATCACGAACAGCGCCAGGTCGGACGGACTGGTCCATAAGCCGCCGGCCGCCCGGAAGGGAATGTGAAGCCGATCGCCGTCGATCGGTTGCCCGGAGAGGTCGTGCTCGACGGCGGATCGTAGACGAAGACCTGGCGGTATCGGCTGCTCGTAGGTGCTCGAGGACATGCCCAGCGGTCCCAGGACGGTCTCGTTCATGAAGCGTGCGAACGGCTGCCCGGTCACGTCCTGAACCAGCAGCTCGAGGATTGCGTAGTCGGCGTTGGCGTACCGGTACCGGGTGCCGGGAACCGCCGCCACCCGTGTCGGACCGTCCACGTCGACCCCTGGAGCAGCTTCCAGGAGCTGCACCAAAGACACCGACGGCGCGCCGCCCTCCGGTGTGAAGTAGTCCGGCACGGAATCGCCGGACGATCGGTTCGTGAAGCCGTCCTCGAGGCCACCGGTATGACTGAGCAGCCGGCGCAGGGTGACCTTCTCCTCCCGCGTGAAGTCGCTGTCCGGAATCCGCCACGAGCGCAGGTTCGCGCCGATGTCTCGATCGAGAGCCAGCCGGTTCTCCTCGACCAGCGTCAGCGTCGCCGCCGCCGACAGACACTTGGCGATCGAGCCCGCGTGGAAGAGCGTCTCCGGAGTAACCGGCTCGTCCCCACCGGCTCGGAGCGTCCCGTATCCCCGGCTCCAGGCAATCTCGAAGTTGTCGATCACGGCGACTCCGACTCCGGGCACGACGTAGTGCCGCATTCGATCCGCCAGCATCGCCCGCTGATCCCACTGGGGCTCCGCGGCCCCGGTCATCGGGACGAGGCCGCTCTCGACCTGCGCAATGAGCCCGGCGGACGGCCGGGGCGCCGGCGCTGCGACCGCGGCCTCCTGCTGTGGCTCGGCACAACACAGGACCAGGAGCGCTGTGAGCGCGGCGAGCGCCGGCAGCCCACGGAACCGTCTCGCGTATCTTGCTTTGCGGATACTGGCCATCGGGATCCCCCCGACCGCATCAGTCTACACCCGAAACTCGCCGTCGCTCCGCAGATCCCCCGCTAAGACTTCGGTTACAAACTGCGCTAGATTGGGGATTCCCTGTCCACGCAGAGAAACCGGAAGGAGCAAGACATGCCACTGACCCTCGCCCAGGCCATAACCGCCGAATTCCAGCAGGAAGCCGCCAACACGCGCAAGATGCTCGAGCGCGTTCCCGAAGACCAGCTCGGCTGGCAGCCGCACGAGAAATCGATGAGCCTTGGCCGACTCGCCGGCCACATAGCCGAATCCGCCTCCTGGGTCCGTGAGGTCGTCGCGAGTACCGAGCTCGACTTCGCCCAGAGCGACTACAAACCTTTCGAGCCCAAGTCGAACGCTGAGCTCCTGGCGGAGTTCGACAAGCACGCCGCCGGCTTTGAAGAAGCGCTGGCAGGCAAAAGCGACGAGGAGATGCTGGTCGAGTGGACGATCAAAGGCGGCGACCACGTGATCGCGAAGCTTCCACGGGTCGCAGCGGTGCGCGGCTTCATCCTGAGCCACACCTACCACCACCGCGGCCAGCTCTCGGTCTACCTGCGGCTGCTCGATGTGCCGGTGCCGGGGGTCTACGGACCCACCGCCGATGACCAGGGGGGCTTCGGCGGCTAGCCGCGTCTAGAAACCGTAGATCGCTGACAGCGACACGGTGTCGACGAGGTCCGAGAAATCGGCGCCGAGATCAATCTGAAGGCGTCGAAATGCGAGTCCGAGGCCGATGGCGAGGTGGATCTCGTCGTCGCCCGGCAGAAGGAGCGCGCGTTCGTAGAGCTCGCCCGACTCGTCGAAGTGCGGGCTGTGGTCGGGATCGAGCCAGGCGCCGAGCCGAAGAGCGGCAACCGGCGTCGTGCCGAGGAACACGTACTCGGCGCCCAGATGAAGCTCCTCATCATCCTCCAGCACGACGTTGGCCGTACCGAACTCGACTTGGTCCAGGCTATCGAGAATGGTCGAGTACTCGACTCGATCCCACTCGAAGGCGAGGGTCAGACGCTCGTAGGGACGAAAGGAGAAGCCCAGGCCGTAGACGTCCGGAAGGGCGATCGGTGAGGTCGCCTGGTCGAGCAGCGCTCCGGGCGTGAGGCCGAAGAAGTCGCCACTCGGCCCGGCGACGGCCTCGCCTTCGAGCGTCAAGGCGGGCCCCTGACGGTAGAAGCCCCCCACTCGCCAGCGGGGCGAGAGCGCCCCCAGGAAGCCGCCGGTGAAGCCAAAGTCGGTGTCGTCGATCAGAATCGTGGTCAGGAGTGCCTGCCTCTCGGGTCGATACGAGGTCGGAGCAAAGGCCCCGAGCGCAGGGTCCACGTCGGGCAGAAACGGCTCGCCGGTGATCTCCGAAATGCTATCGAAGTAGACCAGGGACAACCCGAAGCTCAGGCTGTCGTTGACGCGGTAGGCGCCCGACAGACCATAGCTCACGATCTCGAGGTCGGTTCGCGTCCGCACCTCGATGTGTCGTATCTGGCAACAGCTGGTGCCGCCCGAGAAGATCCCCTGCGTTTGGGTGCGCGATTCGAAATCGGCGAGTTGGTGACGGTAGAAGGCGATCGATCCGTCGCCTTTCGGATAGACGAAGGAAACGAAGGAGACGCCGCTGAGATCGGCCGAGGAGGTCCCTTGCTGCAATCCGGCTACGACATCGACGCCGTGGCCGCTCGGCTCGTTTTCGAGGCGCCCGCGAGAGGTGAACGGTGTCGAATAGCTCCTCGAGCGTCCCTCGAGAGACACTTCGGGCTCTGCGATCAGGACCAGACCGGCCGGGTTGGCAAAGGCCGCCGTGGCGTCGTCGGCCAGGGCGACAAAGGCCCCGCCGAAACCCAGGCTGCGCGCGCCCGGGTTCGAGAAGCTGAGCTGCAGCAGCGGCGGACCCACAAGTCCCGACGGCACATCCTGTCCTGGAACCACTCCCGCCCTGAGGAGAGCGAAGACCGCTAGCAACGCGGACCGGACGGCTCGAGACATGTTCGGTTTCCTTGCCCTTCGATCTTGCCAAACGGGTCCGTTGTCCGCACTACCCTCTGAGGTAGTTGTCACGGTCCCGCCCCGTGGCATGATGCAGACGGCCGAGCTCCCGGGGAGATGACCCTATGCAGACGCCCTCCATTGCTGTCCTGCCGTTCGCCGATCTGAGCGCCGACAAGGACCAGCAGTACTTTTGTGACGGTCTGGCGGCCGAGTTGATTGCCGCTCTGTCCCACGCCCAGGGTCTGCGGGTCGCGCCGCGCAGTTCCTCTTTCCACTTTCGAGCGATCGACCGTCCTCAGAACGGTCAGAACGCTCAGGAGGCGGGTCGGCAGCTGGGGGTGTCCGCGGTTCTGGAGGGCAGCGTCGACAAGGTCGACGGCGAGCTGCGCGTGAGTGCCAGGCTGACCAGAACGGACGACGGCAGCGAGCTCTGGTCGAGCACCTTCGATTGCCCCCTGGAGGACATCTTCGCCCTTCAGCACGAGATCGCCGAGCGTATTGCCCACACGCTCGAGCTGCGCCTCGACCCGCGACACTCGGAGGCTCTCAAGCGACCGCCGACCTCCGACGTTCAAGCCTATGAGTACTACCTCAAGGGGCGCGAGCGGTTCTTCGAGTACCGGCGCCCTGGCGTGGAAGCGGCCTTGCAGCTGTTCAACATGGCTCTGATGCTGGACCACGACTACGCGCGCGCCTACGCCGGCGTCGCCGAATGCTGCACCTTCCTCTTCATGTACGCCGACGGTGACGAGGCCGACCTGGAGCAGGCCGACCTGGCGAGCCGGCGTTCGCTCGAGCTCTCCCCCGATCTGGCCGAGGCGCATGCCGCGCGTGGGTTGGTGCTGTCGCTGCAGCACCAGTACGAAGCGGCCGAGGAGGAGTTCGAAACGGCGATCGACCTGAATCCGAAGCTCTACGAGGCCTTCTATTTCTACGCTCGCAACAGTTTTGTCCAGGGTCATCTGGAGACCGCTGCGAAGCTGTTCGGGCACGCCTCCAGAGTCGATCCCGACGACTACCAGGCGCTCCTGCTCCTGCCGCAGATCTACGACGAGTTGGAGCGCCCGGAGGAAGCCGCGGCGAGCCGGCGCCGGGGCATACAGGCCGCCGAGCGCCGCCTGCGGCAGAACCCTGAGGAGACCCGAGCGCTCTATTTGGGCGCCACCGCCTTGCTCTGTCTGGGAGAATCGGAGCGGGGACGGCGTTGGGCCGAGCGGGCCATGGAACTCGAGCCCGATGAGCCGATGGTCCTCTACAACATCGGCTGCGTCTACTCACTGGCCGGCGAGATCGATCGGGCCCTGGAGTGCGTCGAGAAGTCCGTCACCAGAGGACTCGCCTATATCGACTGGCTGCGGCAGGACAGCAACCTGGATGCCCTACGCGACCATCCCCGCTTCCAGGCCCTCCTCGAACAGCAGCCACTCAACCGAT
>CALZKB010000216.1 GCA_945787575.1 Thermoanaerobaculia bacterium
CGCCGCCAGCGAAGCGACGATCGAGCGGGGGATCAGCGTGCTGCAAGAGATCCGCATGCGGTGGCAAAGCAGGGACCGAGCGGCAACCTGCTCGTGGCTCAGCACAGTGTCGAGGTCGACGGTGACTGGTCAGCCGTCAAGATCTTGACCGACTCCCGGTCCGTCAGACTCGAGTACTACGTGCCGTTGGCCAACACCGACTCTCAACGGCGACATAGCTTCTATTGGCCGGCGGGGAGCCCGATCGACCGGCTCTCCTACGAGATTCTGCACCCCAGGGGAGCGACCGACATGAGCTTGACGCCACCTGCCGACCAAGTGGTCGAGGCCGACGGCCTCACCTTCTACCGCGCCGAGCTCGGAGCTCGGTCGGGGTCGGAGTCTTTCTCGATCACGTTGGCCTACGGCAAGCAGAGCTCGACGCTGAGTTCCCCGGCGGCCCAGGCTGCGCTCCCGACCCCTGCGGCTCAAGCGCCGGTCGTCACGCAGAGCGAGAGCGCGACTTCGTCCCTGCCCTGGGTGCCGTTCGCTCTGGTAGCCCTGACGGTCATCATTGGCCTGTGGATCATGCTGCACAAGCCGCGGCGGCCGCGCTAGGACTGACGCCAGACCGACAGAGAGCGGATCTCTGCGAGCGCCGCTCCTTCGTCAGCCGTTAAACTCCCGTCCGATGGCCGCAGCAACCGCAGCCGGTGATCCTACGCACAGTATTGGTCTGCTCAGGCTTTCTGCGTCCCGCAAACGGGCGCTGCGGCTCACGGTCCCGATTCACGCCGTGGCGTTCGCCTTCCTCTACTTCGCGACCGATCGACTGGTGCAACGAGAGGTGGTATCCATGGCTGACACCATGGCCGGTGAGCTGCTGTCGGAGACCGCGGAGGAGGTCAAGATCATCAGCCGGGTCCACTCTCCCGATCTCGAGCGCGGTCATCTGTTCGACGCCCTGACCGAGGGGCACCAAGACATCAACTTCAGGCTCTACTTCTCCAGTGGTTCATCGGTCGGCCCCCAAGCTCCGCCGAACGAGAGGGAGCGCCGCGAGATCGCGGAGTTCTTGAGCTCGGGCGAGGTACAGCGGTTCGAGCTCACCCACGCCGGCCAGCACTATGAGGTTCGGGGGTGGGAGCGCATCATCGCCGACCGCACCTGTGCCTCCTGCCACAAACCAGGGGAGACGTTGGCGATCGCCTCGATGGCCCTGGATCTCACCGATCGCATCGGCGACGTGAGGGCGAGCTCGCGACGCAACTTGGCCCTCCTAATCCTGTTCTGGGTCGCCGCCCTCGTCGTCAGCACCGTCGTCGTTCAGCGAAGCGTCCGGCGTTCGGTCGCCCGGGTCGAAGCAGAGCTAGCTGCCGCCGAAGCGGGGGACAGTGCGCCGCGGGAGCAGGTAGAGGAAGTCGCCCTGGATCCAGTCTCTGCCGAGCTGCACGACCTGCTGCGCGGCTTCCTGGCACGCCAGCGCCAGCGTGAGGCGGAGGTCGCGTCGCGTCTCGTCCATACCGATCAGCTCGCCTCACTGGGACAGCTGGCGGCCGGTCTCGCTCACGAGATCAAGAACCCGCTCGCTGGCATCCAGGGCGCGCTCGAGATCATGCGTCAGGATCTAGACAAGGAGTCAGATCGGCAGCTGTGCAGCGAGATGTTGGGCGAGCTCGAGCGCGTCGACGACACGATGCAGAGCCTGCTGAGCTCGGCAAAGCCGTCACCGCCTCGGCCGCGGCTGGCCGATCTGCACCAGCTGCTCGACGATATCGAGCGTTTCATGGCACCCGGCCTGCGTAGCCGAGGGGTGACGCTGGCGGTCGAGGCAACGATGGGAGTCATAGAGGCACGCATCGATCTCGCCAAGATCCGCCAAGTGCTGATCAACCTGATCGCCAACGCCGCCGACGCCATGAGCGACGGTGGTCGAATCGTGTTGCGCGCCGGTTCGTTCCCCCAGGGGGGCGGGGCGATCGTGGCCGTCGAGGACGACGGACCGGGCATTCCTCCGGAGAGCGCCGACAAGATCTTCGACCCCTTCTTTACCACCAAGTTCGCCGGCACCGGCCTCGGGCTCGCCATCGCCCGCTCGCTGGTCCAGCAGCACGGCGGAAGCCTCGAGTTCGAGACCGACGTCGACAAGGGCACCACTTTCTTCGTCTTACTTCCCGAGCGCGAAGACGGAGCCGAGGAGACAGCCGTTGAGTCGACGGGCGCCGAGGTTGGGGGCTGAGGATGGCGCTCCTCCTTCTTGTCGAAGACGAGAAACTGCTCCGGTGGGCGCTCACCGAGCACCTCAAGCGCGCCGGGTACAGCGTCGTCGGTGCGGCCAACCTGGCTGAGGCCGACGAGCATCTCGCGACGAACCAACCGGACGTGCTGCTGCTCGACCTTTCCCTACCGGATGGCTTTGGGCTCGACTTCTACTCCTCGCACAAGGCCCAGCTCGAGGACACGGCGGTAATCGTCATGACCGCGGTCGGTCAGGTGGAAGACGCTGTGCGAGCCATGAAGCTCGGCGCCTTCGACTTCCTCACCACGCCGGTCAATCAGGAGGAGCTCGTCAAGCTGATCGAGCGCTCGGTCGCCATGCGAGGCGCTCAGAAGGAGGTGGAGGTGGCGCGACAGAGTCGCGAACGCGACCTCAACCAGGAGCTGATCGCTGAATCAGCCGCCTTCCGCGAAGTGGTCGCCGTGGCCGGAGAAGTGGCACGGTCCGATGTCAGCAGTATCCTGCTGCTCGGCGAAAGTGGAAGCGGCAAGAACGTCCTCGCTCGACACATTCATGCGCTTTCTCTCCGTCGCAAGAAGCCGATTATCGAGGTCAGCTGCGCCGCCATCCCCGACAACTTGCTCGAGAGCGAGCTCCTGGGACACGAGAAGGGCGCCTTCACCGATGCCAAGGCGGCTCGACGCGGCACTTTCGAGCTCGCCGACGGCGGTACCGTGGTGCTCGACGAGATCGCGGAGCTCAAGTTCGAGCTCCAGGCCAAGCTGCTCCAAGTGCTCGAGGAGCGCCGCATGCGGCGGGTCGGGGGCACCCGCGAGATCTTGGTCAACGTGCGCGTCATCGCGCTGACCAATCGCGATCTCTCCGCCATGGTGGAGGACGGGCGCTTCCGCCAGGATCTCTACTACCGGCTCAATGTCTTCCCCATCACCGTCCCGCCCCTGCGCCGCAGACTGGAGGACATCTTGCCGTTGGCAATGACGTTCCTGCGACGCCTTCAGAGCCGTTTCGAGCGGCCATTCGAAGGCTTCACTCGCGAGGCGGAGAACCGCCTCCTGGGGTACTCGTGGCCGGGCAACGTGCGCGAGCTGCGCAACGTCGTCGAGCGCGCCATGATCTTGTCGCGCGAGCCGCTGATCGGTCCGGCCTCACTGGTCTTGATGCCGGTCGGCGAGCCGGCCGAAGCGCCGCAAAAAGAGGGGCCGGCGCAGGCTAGCACCGACGCTTCCGAAGGCATCGGCAAGCTCGAGGACGTGGAGCGTGAGCTGGTGCAACGAGCGATGCGAGCGAGCGGCGACAACCAGACGCGGGCGGCCGAGCTGATCGGAGTCACTCGCGACCAGCTGCGTTACCGGCTCAAGAAGTTCGGCCTCTAGCCGGCCGGCAACTCATCCGCGAGGAGACGACCTTGGCCAACAGCGCTCGACCGAAACGCCAATGGCTGGCGAACGCACTCCTTGCGGTAATGGCACCTGTCGTGTTCTTCGGTGTCTTGGAACTGATTCTCGCAGCTGGCGGAGTCGAGCCCGCCCTCGACCATGAAGACCCCTTTGTCGGTTTCGCCGGCAAGGTGCCACTCTTCGTGCCCGAGCACTCCGCTGACGGCGACGACTGGCTCGTCACCGCCAACGGCAAGCTCGAGCTCTTCAACCTCCAACGCTTTCCCACGCGCAAGGCGCCGCACACTTTCCGGATCTTCTGTCTCGGCGGCTCCACCACCTACGGTCGTCCCTACGCTGACGGCACCTCTTTTGCCGGTTGGCTCCGTACGATTCTCCCGGCGATCGATCCGGCTCGCCGCTGGGAGGTGATCAACGCCGGCGGCATCAGCTATGCGAGCTACCGCGTAGCCCGCCTGATGGAAGAGATCGCACACTACGAACCCGATCTCTTGATCGTCTACTCGGGACAGAATGAGTTTCTCGAGGAGAGGACGTACTCCTCCATCCGGGATCTCCCCGGACCGGTGAGAGAGCTCTCGGCGATCCTGGCGCGGACCCGGAGCTGGACCGTGATGGCCTCCGCGATGAAGAGACTCGGCCTCTCCGCCGATGAGGGGGGCGAAGAGGAGCGCTTCTTGCTCCCGGAAGCCGTCGCGGCGACGCTCGACCGCTCGGCCGGGCTGGACCTGTACCGTAGGGACGACGAGCTGCGCGAGCAGATTCTGCGGCACTATCGAGCGAGCCTCCAGCGGATGGCCGCGATCGCGAGATCGGCGGGCTCCGCCCTGATCTTCGTCACCCCGGCGTCCAACTTGCGGAGCTCGTCGCCGTTCAAGAGCGAGCACACGCAAGGCGTCCCGCCCGAACAGCTGGCGCGATCGGAGCAGCTGCTCGAGATCGGCCGGCGGCAAAACCGGACCGGAGCGTGGGCGGAAGCACTGTCGACACTCGACGAGGCGCTGGCGCTCGACCCGAGATTCGCCGCGCTGCACTACCAGCGCGGTCTGGCGCTCTTCGCCCTGGAGCGCTTCGCCGAGGCGAAGCAGGCCTTCGTGCGAGCTCGGGACGAAGACGTCTGCCCACTGCGCTTCCTGTCGGAGATGGGGCTCGTTCTCGAGGAAGTTTCGGCGAGCACGGGCACCCGCCTGGTGGATTTCGTCGATCTTCTCGAACGAGATCTCGAGCGCCGTCGAGGCCACTCCATCCTCGGCAAGGAAGATTTCCTGGATCACGTCCATCCTACGATCGGCGGGCATCGCAGGCTGGCGCTCGCTCTCACGGAAGCGATGCGGCAGGACGGTCTCCTTCCGGCTACCGCCAAGCTGAGCGACCAGGCGCACGCAGCGGTGACGAGACAGGTCGAGGAGCTGATCGATCCTCGGAAGCACGCGGAGGCTCTGGCCTCCCTGGCCTGGACCCTCGACTGGGCCGGCAAGCAGGACGAGTCGAGGCGGCTAGCGCTCGAGGCCTTGGAATCGGGAGTCGAGACTCCGAGGATCCTGCTGATCGCGGGCAAGCACTCTGCGCTACAAGGAGATGTCGACACCGCTAGGGACCTCTATCGGCGGGCTGTGCGGGCCGATCCGCTGAGCCCCACCCCTCACTATCAGATGGGGCTGCTATCGATTGAGCACGGAGAGCTGGAAGCCGCGGCAGCGCACTTCTTTCTCGCCACGGTGCTATGGCCCGACGACGCCAAGGCGCACGAGCGGCTCGGCCAGGTGATGGCCGAGCGCGGGCGCTACGGCCTCGCGGTCGCGAGCTTGGAGGAGGCGAAGCGTCGGGACCCCGGGCGCCGCTCGACCGAAGCCATGATCGAACGAGTGAGGCGCTACGCGGGGGCGGCTCTCGATTTCGTCGAAGCGCCGGAAATCACCTTCGACAGGTACCCCTCGGGAGTGATCAGCATGGCGGTCCAATCGCGAAAAGACTCGGCGGGCCGAGCGGTGTTCCACGGAATCTACACGGAGTGGGCCGAGGACGGCTCCCTCCTGCGATTCGCGGACGCCGTGAATGGGGAGATGCGTGGCAGCGACGTCAACTGGGAAAGCTCGGGGCGGCTCGCGAGCTCCAACGGGCGTCAGGACTGAGCGAGAGGTGTCGCTCTCGCGAATGGGGCTCGCGGCAGCCACTGCCTATCGCCGAATCTCGGGCTCGCGGCTTCGGCTCGCCGGAGCGGCGGTCTTTCTGGTGGCAGCAGCCCTCTACGCGCGAACGGTCGGTCACGGTTTCGCCTGGGACGACCTCTCCATCCTGATGGCGAACGACTCGTTGGACGACTGGGCGAAGCTCGGCGACAACCTCTCCCCCGGCTTCTTCCACGAGGCCTCGGGCCGGCAGCTCCTCGACTACTGGCGTCCGGCGGTCGTGCTCTCTCACATGGTCGACCGCACGCTATTCGGCGACGCGGCCTGGGGTCCCCATCTGATCAACACGCTCCTCCACGCCGTGACCTCGGTTCTCGTCGTGCTGTTGTGCCACGTCTGGTCGCACAGCGCTCGGTGGGCGCTCGTCGCGGGCCTCGTGTTCGCCGTCCACCCGGTGCACGTCGAGGCCGCGGCCTGGGTTTCGGGTCGCTCGGATCTTCTGTTGGGACTGTTCTTCGCGCTCGCTCTGTGGGCCGACGCCAATCACGGCCGGAGCGGCAGAGCTCGTTGGCAGCTGCTCTGCCTCGGCTCCTTCGCCCTCGCCCTGCTATCTAAGGAAGCGGCGGTCATCTTCCCGGCTCTGATCTCCACCCGGGCGATGCTGGCGCCGCCCGAGTGGGGTCCGCGCCAGCATCGCCGCAAGCAGGCGCTCCTCTCCGTCGCCGCC
>CALZKB010000217.1 GCA_945787575.1 Thermoanaerobaculia bacterium
GCTCCGTTCTTCCTCGGCTCTCTTCTCCTCGGGATCTCGCTGATAGTGATGTTGCGCCTGTTTCGCCGGCTGCCGCCCTAGTCCCGGCCGGGAACCCTCTTCGCCAGCCACCGGTTCCCCGGCAAGCCGAGCGCTCTCGGGTCGTCGTGGGACGCCGATCTGTTAGCATGGCGCCCCATCTTCACCTAGTGAGAGATCCAGTTCGGGCGGCCCGCTCGCCTCCGCGCCTGCGTTCAGAGTCACAGAGACGCCCGAGTTCGACCAGATGAATCGAAGCGAGGTATCCGATGAGAAAGGCAACCAGTTGCGCCCTATTGCTGATGTGGGCTTCCCTCGCCGCCGAGGCACAGACCCTCCAGCGAGGGTCGAAGCTCGTCAAGCCTCCGGTCACCCAAGAGCTGGGTCTGAGCGAGTACCACGCTCTCGTGATCGGCATCAACGACTACACGAGTCTGCCTCCGCTCAAGACGGCGATCGGTGACGCCGAGGCGGTGGGTCAGCTCCTCGCGGACCAGTACGGCTTTGAGGTCCGCCTCGCGGTCAACGCGACTCGTGCGGTCATCATGGCAGAGCTGGCGGAGTTGCGAAGGACGCTCACGAAGGACTCGAGCCTTCTCATCTACTACGCCGGTCACGGCGAACTCGACGAAAGAACCGACAAGGGATACTGGCTCCCCGTCGACGCCCACAAAGACCACAAGGCGAACTGGATCACCACCGGGGACATCACTTCGGAGCTGAATGCGATCGACGCCAGCCACGTCATGATCGTCGCCGATTCCTGCTATTCCGGCACCTTCACTCGAGACGCCGGGACCGAGCTCGACCGCAAAGTCAGGGACGAGGAGTGGCTCCGGAGGATGGCCAGCCGAAAATCGCGTCACGCTTTGACATCGGGTGGCAACGAGCCGGTAAACGACGGTGGCGGTAGCGGTCATTCGGTATTCGCCAAAGCCTTCATGGACACCCTACGCGAGAACCGGTCGATCCTCGACGGTCGGAGTCTCTTCGACGACCTCAAAATCTATGTCGCGAACAACGCCAGGCAGACGCCGAGGTATGCGGGGATCAAGTACTCCGGCCACGACGAGGGCGACTTCATTTTTGTCCCACGGACGGTGAGAGGCTCGCTGACACTGGCTGAGGCGACCCTGGGGAGCGACCTCTTTTCCCGTGAAAGCACCTCGATCTCGTCGCTCACTCCGGCGCCGCTGGCGAGCGGACCACAGTTGCCGGCCTGGGGCGAGATCGAAGCGCTGAACCAGCCGGTCCGTCTGGCCGGCGGCGAGTTCCAGATGGGGCAAGCCTCCGGCTTGGCCAACGAGGAGCCAGTTCACCTCGTGCGGTTGAGCCCGTTCTACATGCAGCAGCGGGAAGTCACCAACGCCGAGTATCAGCTGTTCGACAGCCGGCACAGGTTCATGCCCGGAACCGAGGACAAGCCGGTCCTGGGACTCACCTGGGACGAGGCGCGGACCTACGCCCAGTGGCTGGGCGGCGATCTGCCGACCGAAGCGCAGTGGGAATTCGCGGCCCGCGGCTCCGAGGGCCGCACCTACCCGTGGGGCGAGGAGGCGCCGAGCTGCGAGCACGCCAATTTCGCGCAGTGCGGGATGCCGGTGGACGTGCGGCCGGCGACGGGCCGCGACAAAGGCGCCACCCCCGAAGGGATCCTCGATCTCGCCGGCAACGCTCCGGAATGGGTGCGCGATTGGTTCGGCGGCTACCACCGGAAAGGGGCGGACGATCCGACCGGACCGGAGAGCGGAAGTCAGAAGGTGCTGCGCGGCGGCTCCTTCGGACTCGGGCCGGAGCCGCTGCGCTCGGCCGCGCGCTACTCGATGGAACCGGACATCCCCGGCAACGGGAACGGCTTCCGGGTCGTCTGGTCCGAACCGCAATACGTCGCCGCAAGTGGCGAGGAGACGCCGGACACCGTCGCCAGCATGGACTGACCTCAGCGGGTCCCCAGCGCTTCCCTCAGCCTCTCGGCGCCGATGTTGGCGCCACAGAGAACGAGCGCGACACGCCGGCCGGCCAGCTGCCGTCCGAGGCGCAGCACCGTCGCCACGGCGACCGCCGCGGCCCCTTCGATCAGTGAATGGTGGTGGGCGATGAAGTCGCGGAGCGCTCCGGCGATCTCCGACTCCGACACCGTGTACCGGCGATCGATCAGTCGCCGACAGAGCTCGAAGGTGATGGCGCCTTCTTCGACGCCGCCGGCGGTGCCGTCTGAGAGAGTCGGCTTCGAAGGGAAGTTGAGGATCTCTCCCGCGTGGAGGGATTCGATCATCACCGCCGACGCCGATGGCGAGCAGGCCATGACCAGCAGCTCGGGATGGCGGCGCTTGAGGAAAGCGGCGGTGCCGGCGACCAGTCCGCCCCCGCCGAGGGCGGCGACCACGGTATCGGGGCGGGGAATCTGCTCGTCGATCTCCAGGCCGACCGTGCCTTGACCCGCGATGACGGCCGCGTCGTTGTAGGGGGAGACGTAAGTAAGTTCTCGTTCGGCAGCGAACGCGCGCGCCGCGCGCTCCGCGACCACCCCGTCGCCGCCTTCGATGCGGACTTCGACCCCCATAGCCCTCAGCCGCTCGACCTTCGCCGGCTCGGCGGTCGTGGGTACGAAGACGACGGCCTGCGCCTCTACGATCGCGGCGGCGTGCGCGAGGGCCGCGCCGTGGTTGCCGGTCGAGGCCGCGACGAAGCCGCGCCGGCGTTGGTCGAGCGGTGTCGTCAGTACTCGGTTGGTGGCGCCGCGGAGCTTGAACGAGCCGGTCAGCTGGTAGTTCTCGAGCTTCAGCCAGACGTCGGCGCCGGTCGCCTCGCTGAGCCACGGCGAGCGCTCGACCGGCGTCCGCCGGACGTGGCGAGAGATGCGCCGGTGGGCGGCCGTGACGTTGCCGGCGAGCTCGTCGATCTCGATCATGGAGCGAGCCCCTGGAGATCGGCACCTCAGGCTCGGCGCGGTACCCAGGCGAGGCCGACGAGGTGGACCTCGACGTCCGTTCTGCGCGGTCGCACCTCTTCGATCTCGAGCTGCTCGTTGAGCGGATCTAGCTGCTCGCGAAGCTCCTCGATCTCGCTCTGGGCCTCGGCGTCGAGCTCCTCGATCTCCTCCTGCAAGCTCGCTATGTCCGCTTCGGCGCGGCCGACGTCCTGGGAGTCCCGCCACGAGCGGGTGGCACTGCGCATGGCGGTCCCCGCACCGGTCCGGATGCTGCGGCCGAGGACTGCGCTGAGCAGGGTGCTGCCGATACGGACCACCGTGTCGAGCTTCACCTGTTTCGCCTGCTGCGCCTCCTTCTCCTGACGCTGCTGGGCTTTGCGCAGCCGCTCCTCGAGAAGCTCGATCTTGGCCGCGTACTTGTCCCGTAGCTTGTCGAGCGCCTCATCGCGCTGCTCGCGGGTGATCTGCTGCAGCCTGAGTCGAAAGTCGCGCTCGCTCTCGCCCGGCTCCGAAACCTGCTCGAACGCGCCGCTCTCGTAGAGCTCGAGTTTCCGGTTGCGGTAGAGCCACTCGTCGAAGTCCTTGGCCCACTGCTTCCACGACTTCGGCTGAGCGGCAGAGCCCGGCACGTCGGCGAAGGTCGCACCGGGAGCGGGACTCTCTTCGAGTCTCGAGACGTCGTTGGGCGCAGCCTCTACGCGTTCCCAGTCGATCGGCGCCGGACCTTCGGAGATGTCGGCGAGGACGGTGACCTCCTCCGAGCTCTCGATCCCGTGCTTGCGGTTCAAGAAGTGGACGGTCGCCGAGCCGATCAGCTGCGGTAGGTAGTGCACGCGGGCATCGACCGGGAGGTCGCGCGCGGGGACGAAGTGCTGGGAAATCGCGGGGTCGAGAATCGGGCGCGTCGCCTCGCCCGCGGCGGTATCGACGGCGGTCGCCGCCCGAGGAGTTCGGGCAGCCGGTCGTTGGGGCCGCCGGCCCTCCATCAACCGCTTGATCTGGTTGCGGGTCATCGGCCCGCGGAGGTAGGAGAGCACCCAGCGCGTCTCGAACACGACCGGGCCGTCCTCGTGGACATTGTTCAGGAGGAACTTCCGCTTTCCGAGTCCGGCCAGAGTCTCTTCCATCGCCCGCCGATCGAAGCGCTCGGCCTGACCGGCGGCGGCCCCTTCGAGCCCGTCGAGCACCCGCATCTTGTCGCGCTCGGTCTGGAGCCTGCCGATGAACCAGGTTCCGGTGTTGGACAGACCCTTGTAGTCGAGATCGACTGGATTCTGCGTGGCCAGCACGACCCCGACGCCATGAGCCCGTGCCTGCTTGAGCATCGTCAGCATCGGCTTCTTCGAAGGCGGGTTCGCGACCGGCGGCATGTAGCCGAAGATCTCGTCCATGTAGAGCAGCGCGCGCAGACTGTTGGTGCCGGGCTGCGACCGAGTCCACCCCAATACCTGATTGAGCAGCAGCGATACGAAGAACATCCGCTCCGTGTCCTCGAGGTGGGCGATCGAGAAGATCGCCACGCGCGGCTTTCCTTGCGCCGTGTAGAGGATGTTCTGGATGTCGAGAGGCTCGCCCTCCAGCCACGCCGCGAAGCCCGGCGCGGCGAGCAGGTTGTTGATCGCCATCGCCAGCTCGAATCGGTCCTTGGCCGGAAAGAAGGCGTCGAGGTCGATCACTCCGATCTTGCTCACCGGGGGGGATTGGAGCGCCTGAATCAACGCCGGCAGGTCGAGGTCGCGGCCGTCCCGCCACTGGTGATCGAGAATCGTCGACAGCAGAATGTGCTCGCGGCTCTGGATGGCGTCACTCTTGATGCCGATGAAGCCGAGGAGGCTCGTCACCGTCGTGCTGATCCGATCGCCCAGGAGCTCGGGATCGTCGCGCACCGCCGGTGGCGGCGCGGAGAAGGAATCGAGGATCGAAACCGGGATGCCCGCCGACGAGCCCGGGGTGTAGATGGCGCATTCGGCCGCCGCCTTTAGGCGCTCGATGCGCGAGCCGTCCTGGTCCCACGACGCGAGCCCGCTCTTCCATAGCTCCGCCTGCTGGGCGGCGTACTGATCCGGAGTCAGCCCCTTCTTCTTGGCGTCACCCTCGTTGATCCACGGAGCAAAATCGGCCGGTGCGAGATTGGGGAAGGTGAGGAGGAGGTTACCGAGATCGCCTTTCGGGTCGATCACGATCGCCGGGATGCCGTCGATCGCGGCTTCCTCGAGCAGACCGATGCAAAGGCCGGTCTTGCCGCTGCCCGTCATGCCGACGCAGACGGCGTGCGTCGTCAAGTCCTTCGAGTCGTAGAGGAGTGGTACCTCACTCTGCTCGCCGGTCGCCAGATCGTAAGGCCGACCGAGATAGAACGCCCCCAGCTTCTCGTAGTCCATGACCCCCTCGACTTCCCCAATCTCGGACGCCGCGAAGCGGCGTCACTCCGAATACGACTAGTCCTTGAGGATGAAAGTCACCTTCATGACGACGCGATACTCGCTGATGGTCTCGCCGTCGCAGACGATGTTCTGCTCCTTGATCCAGGCGCCCTGGATGCGGTCGAGGGTCTGACTCGCCCGGGCGATGCCCTTGCGGACGGCATCTTCGAAACTGCTGGTGGAACTCGAGCTGATCTCGGTGACTTTGGCTACGGACATGTTCGTCTCCTTGACGATGAAGTGAGTCTTGAAGCTTCTACAGAGAAACTAGGAATCTACCACGCGCCGCCGATGGAATAGTGGCGGCTGCGAGCCGTAAGCGCCTGTAGGATGGCGGTTTCAACGCTCATGGTCGAACCCCAAGTCCACGACGCCGATCTCGTGCGCTTGACGCGCGGTGGAGATCGCGAGGCGACGAACGAGCTGGCGCGCCGATACCGTGCTCCCGCCTTCCGCTTCGCGCTTCAGCTCACCGGCAACCGCGCCGACGCACAGGACGTGGCGCAGGAGTCGATTCTGCGCTTCGTCGAGACGATCGATCGATTCGACGATCGGCGCCCGATCCAGCCGTGGCTCTTTCGGATCGTCCGCAACAAGGCGTTCGACCTCGGTCGGCGGCAGCGGGTGCGACGCGCGGAATCGCTGGACGAGCTGCTCGACCGAGGGGTGCCGGAACCGATCGGAACGACCGCTTCTCCGAGCACCCGGCTCGAGCAGTCCGAGCTTCGGAGAAGAGTGTGGAGCGCCCTGCGCAGTCTCCCTGACAAGCAGCGCGAGATCCTGGTGCTCCGCGAGTATCAGGACCTGGCCTACAGTGAGATCGCCGAAGTGCTGGGAGTGCCGACGGGCACGGTGATGTCGCGGCTCCACCGCGCTAGGACGGCGCTGCGCGAACTGTTGTTGGAGTCCTGAAGTCGATTGAGGACTGAAGCATGAGCGAACGAAACGACACGACCTTCGACGAAACCCTGCTCTCGGGCTATC
>CALZKB010000218.1 GCA_945787575.1 Thermoanaerobaculia bacterium
CGCCTCCGGGGTCGGGGCTCCAGGCTGCGGCGCCTCCTGCCTCGGGCCGTCCGCCGGACGCACCGCCGGCGCCAGCATCGCCAGAACGCAGAGCAGCGAGATCGTGCGGATTCGTCGGTCGCCAGTCACTCGATCAGGCCTTGCTCAGTGAGCGGGCGGTCGTCTGCCCCGAAGAAAGGAATGCGGCATGGGAGGAGGCAGCTTCTCGGCTTCGACGGCGACGAATCCGGCCGCTCTCATCCAGTCGGCGACTTCGGTTTCGGCGTGCGCGCCACCGTCGTCGCTGGTGAGCATCATGTTGAGGGCGAACAGGGCCGCGAACGGGGGGCTGGTCTTGTCTTCGCGGTCGAAAAAGACGTCGCTCACGACGATCATCCCGTCCTCCTCCAGGGCGGCGAAAGCCTTGGCGAGCAGACGATTGCAGCCCTCGGCCGTCTCGCGATGGAACATGCCCGACATCAGGACGACGTCGACCCCTTCCGGAAACGGCGTCTCGTAGTAGTCGCCGGCCAGGGTCTCGACCCGGTCGCTGGATCCGGACTCCGCGATGATCTCGGCGGCGATCTCCACGACGGCGGGCAGGTCGAGAACCACCGACCGCAATCCGGGCGTCTTGCGGGCCAGATGGATCGAGTAGGTGCCAGGGCCTCCGCCCACGTCGAGCAACCGCCGGCGACCCGCGAGGTCGAGGCTCTCTGCCAGCGACCTGGCGACGCCCGAGGCCCGGTTGTGCATCGCCTTGACGAAATGCCGTGTCTTCTGCGGATCACCGCCCAGGATCGTGTGGGGCTCGACCGGCGGCTCGCCGCTGCGAACCGCATCGGGCAGTCGAGCCCACACGGGAACGAGGTCGAAGGCATACTCGAGCCCGTCGCCGAGATAGCTCGGCTTGCCGGGGACCAGGAACGCCTCGGCCAAGGGCGTGTTCGCGAACCCGTCACCGCTCTTGACGACGAGACCTTGCCCGACGGCCGCGTTGAGCAGCATCGCCGTGGCCCGCGGCTCGCTGCCGCTCGCCTCGGCGACTTCGTCCGCGGTTCGCGCTCGCTCGGAGAGGATCGAGAAGAGCCCGAGATGATGCGCGGCCAGCGGTACCATCGAAGACCAGTAGGCCGTGATCAGCTCGATGAGGCGCGTTGGGTCGGGCGGACGGGGCGGGTCATCGGAGACGTCGGGATGGGCCATCTGAGCTCGTCGGATCTGTCTTGAGGCAAGGTTTTTCAGGATAGAAGATACGTTGGGGCTCGTCAACGATCGATGGGCGGCGGTCGATCGAATCAATCGTCCGTTTCAGGCCTCGTCCGGCGACTTACGTCGCCTCGTGCGTCAGGGCCAGCTCGGAGTCTCTCGTAAAGCTCCAAATAGGCCCCCGCGATCCGACCCCAGGATCTCTCACGGGCGAGAGCGACGCAGTTTCGGCCGTGCCGCGCGACCAGCTCGGGATCTCGCAGATAGCTGGCGATCGCTCCGGCGAGCTGCTCGGCGTTGCGCTTGGCGACCACCAGCCCGGTGTCGTGCATCAGCTCTCCCATCTCGCCCTCCGTCGTGATGACGGGCAGGCCGGAGGCCATCGCCTCGAGGAGGGCGTTGGACATGCCCTCGCGGATGGCCGGCAGCACGAAGACCGAAGCCTGGTGATGGAGCTTCGGCAGCTCGGTGTGCTCGATGTGCCCGAGGAAGGTCACGTTCTCGGCGAGACCGAGGCGTCCGCAGAGCGCCTCGAGGCTCTGCCGCTCGGGGCCTTCGCCGGCGAGGATCAGCCGGGTTTCAGGATGATCGGCGAGCAGCTTCGCGAGCGCCTCCAGCAGGTAGCGCACCCCCTTCCGGGGCACCAGCCGCCCGACGAAAAGCAACGTGAACGGGCCGTCGCCGTCGCCGTTCGGGGAGAACTGCACGGCGTCGACGCCGTTGCCAATCACCTGGATGTCAAGGTTGGGAGCGGTGCGGCGGGCCAGCCGCTCGAGGCTCTGACTCACGGCCGTGACGGCCGCCGCGTGCCGCCAGACCCGTCGCGAAAGACGGCGAAACACCAGCGGATCCAGCAGTCCGAGCCTCTCGTTGAATCCCGGCACGCCCGAGCCTCGCAGCGCGATCAGGTACGGCTGATAACTCCTCACTGAATAGCCCACGACGCCTGCCGGCCAGCCCCCCCAGCAGTGGCAGAGGTCGTAGCTCTCGGCTCGTGACCGCCGCCTCGCGAGACCGTACGCCTGCACGCTCCAGCGCGCGATCTCCTTCGCTGTCCAATAATCACGCCTGCTCTTGCCGACGGCGAGACGATGGACCTCGACGGCCTCGGCGAAGCGACTCCGCTCGGCTCGCTTGCCGTAGCCGCTGGTGATCAGCTCCACCTGAAGCGAAGGATCCTTCGAGAACTCCTTGAGCAGATGGAAACAAGCGTTCCCCGAACCTCCACCCAGAGGCGGAAACTCGTAGTTCAGCATCAAGACTCTGGTCATCGGCGAGTGCCGGTCTCGAGAGGAGCGCCGAGTGCTGAACGCTCCGCTCGCTTCAGCTCGCGGCTCGCGAGAAGACTCGAGCTCGCAGCCTGGAGGGCGTAGCCGACCGTGGTCGCCACCAACAGACCGGTAGTCTGAAACGTCCGCACCAGCCACAGGGCGAGCGCTGCCGTGACGAGGGCCGCGAGCACCGTCGAGGCGGCCAGCGCCGCCGGCTGCTTCAGCGCGATGAGCATCTGCTGACCGCGACGATACAAGAGGTCGAAGAGACTCGCAGCGGCGGCCAATCCCAGCAATGCGAGGGTCGGCCGATAGGGAGCGGGCAAAGCCGTCTCCAGCCGAGGAAGAACCATCATCAGGGCGGCGTACAGCAACAGCACGAGGCCGACTCCCAGAGCGCTGATGCCATTGATTATGCCGGCGCCCCGAGGATAGAGACCCTTGGCGAAACTCAGTCCGATCTCGGGCAGTCGGGCCTCGAAGAGCGCCCGCGACAGCATGCTGACGATTCCGATCGCGAAGGTCAGAACCGTATACGTCGCCAAGGTGTCGAGGGGCATGTAGGCGGCGCCGATCCACCGCCCACCAGACGCGATCGCCCAGAAGGCAGCGACGTGGACCACGGTCGGCGCGGAGAATCTCAAGGCTCCCACCGCGACGCGGCGTTGAAAGGTCCCCGAAGCGCGGTACCCGCGCGAATGGTAGAGCGCGATCGCCGCGGGCAGGGCCGCGGCCAGCATATGGGCGAGAGCGAGGCAGCGGATCGGATCGGAGGTGACTCGCAGCAAGATCAGGAACAGGCCGACGAGCGAGAATCCATGAAGGGTCTCCGTGAGGCCGAAGAGTCGCGCATCGCCGAGAATCTTCATGGAGGCGAAGCCGTACTCCGCGACCACCATGCCGAGGATGGCGCCCCCCATGTAGAGCCGGATGTCCGTCGCCCCCTGCGACACCGGATCGCCGAACGGCAGCAGCTCCAGCAGCAGGAGCAGCAGCAGCACTCCGGCGGCGCACAGCAGACCCGCGGTGAGCAGCGCGGTCACCATCAGATCGGACTGGCCGCGCCGCGACTCGTGGTCGAAGAACAGGCGGGTGGGTGCCAGATGGGCGTTGGCCGAGAGCAGGGGAACCAGGAGAGTCAGCGCGCTGAGCATCAGTCCGTAGCGGGAGAACTCCTCCGGCGTCAGGTAGATCAACAGGAACGGCAGCATCAGAAAGGACGCCGCTCGGCGCAGCAGCCCCGACGCGACATAGATCGACGCCCGCGACACCAGGCTACGGTCGGCCACCCCCCAGATGGCGGCTCGAGCTTGCTCGGTGGGGGTCGCGGTCAACGGTCGTGGGACCTCTTCTCGTCGCGGGCTCGCGGCTCGAGCCGAAGGCCGCTCAGACTACCAGGCGCGATGCGCTCCGATGTCCTCTTCCGGGAGCTGCAGCGGCATCCAGGCGCCGGGCGGGAGTCCGACCCGCCTCTTGCTTGAATCCTTCCGGGTCGGCTGCTAGCATCGCGGCGAATTCGCAATCAGGAAAGAAGCGGCAGGGGCGGGAGGGAGTCCCGTTCGGCCGCCGAACCTCGAGCGATGGATCGCGGTTGTTCGCGATCTGCGAACGGGGCCTGAGACACCAAAACAATCTCTGGGGAGAGAAGATGAAGGACAAGAGCAGACTCTGTAGCAGCATTGTCGCCGCCCTGTTGCTGGCGACCCTCGGCGTCGGCGCCACCGCCGCCGCAACGAAAGACGACCTGGCGGGGCGCCGCAACTTGGACGCCAGAGTGGCCCTGAGTCGGGGCGCCTCGGTGGCGCCCGACGTCGACCAGGTAGCCGAGATCGATCAGCTCCGGGGCGCGGTTCCCAACCTGACGGCGAGATTCGACGATCGCACCGGTGCGACGAGGAACCTCTTCAACCGGACCGGTTATCTGACGGGACCCAATCGGGCGACGGATGCCGTCGAGGTGGCGCTCGGGTTCGTGAGCGCCAGCTCCTCTCTGCTGGGCCTGACCGAAGGTGACCTCGACGACTTCGAGCTGCGCAGCTCCTCCTTCAACCAGGCGACCGGGGCGACCCACGTCTACCTGCGCCAGCGCGCCCACGGGCTGCCCCTCTACAACGGCCAGCTGCACGTCAACGTCAACCGCGACGGACGCGTCATCAGCGTCAACAACAGCTTCCTGCCGAGCCTTACGACGGCGGTCAACACCACGACGCCGGCGCTGTCGAGCGACTGGGCGATGCAGCAAGCGGCGGCACAGATCGGAGTCCGGGTCGACGAGGTGGAGGCCTCCGAAGCGCAGCTCATGCTGCTGCCGATCCGGCAGGGCGAGGCGCGTCTGGTGTGGAATTTCCAGCTTCCGACCCTGGATTCGCAGCACTATTTCGATTTCACGGTCGACGCCGTGACCGGCGAGGTCTGGACCCGTTTCGACTGGGTCGCCGATGCCGACTATCGGGTCATCCCGCTGCCGATCGAGAGCCCCAACCACTCGAGCAACCCACCGCCGGCCGACGGTCGCACCATCGAGACCGACCCGCAGGACGCGACCGCGTCGCCGTTCGGCTGGCACGACACCGACGGCGCCGCCGGACCCGAGTTTTTGGTCACCCGGGGCAACAACGTCCACGCGTACACCGACATCGACGCCAACAACGTGCCCGACCCGGGCTCGGATCCCAACGGCGGCGCCGGCCTGGTCTTCGACTTCGACTTCCCGATCGATTTCGGCACCCAAGCCCCGGGCACCTACCCGGACTCGGCGGTGGCCAACCTCTTCTACTGGAACAACATCGTCCACGACGTCCAATACCAGTACGGCTTCAACGAGGACCTCAACTTCCAGGTCACCCAGTACGCGGCCGGACCCGGACTGGGCGGCGACGACGTGCGGGCCGAAGCCCAGGACGGCAGCGGCAACTGCAACGCCAACATGCTGACCCTGCCGGACGGCCAGCGGCCGCGCATGCAGATGTTCACCTGCAACATTGCTTCCCCGGCCCGAGACGGCGACTTCGACAATCTGGTGATCGTTCACGAGTACGGGCACGGCATCTCCAACCGCACCGTCGGCGGCGCCTCGAACGTCAGCTGCCTCTTCAACACCCAGCAGCCCGGCGAGGGTTGGAGCGACTGGTGGGGACTCGCCTACACCGGCGAGGTGGGTGACGCCGGCGCCGACGCGCGCGGCGTCGGCACCTATCTGTTCGGCGAGCCGACCACCGGGCCCGGCATTCGTCCGGCGCCCTACAGCACCAACTTCGGGGTCAACAACTTCACCTACTCGGACATCGGGAGCGTCTCGGTTCCGCACGGAGTCGGCTTCGTCTTCGCTACCGCCGCCTGGGAAGCCTACTGGGAGCTCGTCGGCATCCACGGCTTCGATCCGGACTTCTACGCCGGGACTGGCGGCAACAACCGGATGATGCTCTACATCCAGGAGGGGATGGCCAACACCGCCTGCAGCCCCACTCATCTGGATGTTCGCGACGGCATCATCCAGGCCGCGACCGACAACTTCGGCGGCGTCGACGTCTGTCCGCTGTGGGAAGCTTTCGCCCGCCGCGGTTACGGTATCGACGCCACCACGGCAGGCCCCAACAGCACGACGGCCACCGACGGGTTCGAGATCCCGGCGGAATGCCAGTGCCAGCCGTTCCCGATCGCCGACGCCGGTCCCGACCAGACGATCTGCGTGGGTGAATCGACCACCGTCGGCACCCCGGCGCAGCCGGACAACACCTATCTGTGGGCTCCGGGAGGGGAGACCACGGCCGAGATCACCGTCTCGCCCGCCGTCACCACCACCTACACGGTGACCGCGACGACGGAGGCCTGCGGCTCGGACACCGATTCGGCGCCCGTC
>CALZKB010000219.1 GCA_945787575.1 Thermoanaerobaculia bacterium
CTCGGAGACCAGGCCGTTCTGGCGCCAGGACTCCACAAAGCCCTCAAAGCGCTTGTCGCGAACCGTGAAGTACTGAGCTCCGTGATCGAAATGCCGACCGTCAGCCCGGCGCATGGACATCCGGCCGCCAACCCCACGTGCCTTGTCGAACACGCGAACGCTCCAACCACTATCAGCCAAGCTCCGCGCGCAGGCGAGGCCGGACAGCCCTGCACCGAGGACAGCGGCGACCTTTGGCCGATCGGCCACGGGTGAGAGCATCCTCTTGCGCTCCCTCTCAGAGCCCTTTCTTGGCTCTTCGCAGCATCCAGCCCAGAGCCGGACCGTGCTCGAACAGTCCTCCGGCAGAATCCCAGAAGTCCTGGTGCAGGACGACCTTGCCCGCGGAGTCGAAACGCACTTGGGCGCGAGGCGTGGTCGCGCGAGCGGCAAGAGACAGCAAGGGAATTATCGCCAACCGGCTCCCGAAAGACCGCGACCGTTGGCCCGAGATGGATCGGAAGACTGCCTCTGGCATCAGACCTTTCGGTTCCTCTCGCTGCCTTCTCGAGGCTGGCACGAAGGACACCAATAGCATTTGCGCCCGCCGATGCCGACTACTTTCAGAGCCTGCGCACAGACTCGGCAGGCGGCATTCGAACGCCCGTAGACCCAAAACCGATAGTCGGGCCGCCTGGCGCCCGCAGCCTTGAGCCCTGCCACGCGCGAAGGCGGCAGTGTGACCCCTCGCGTACGATACGTCCGTTTGGTCACGGCGATGATCCGGCCGGCTAAGCGCCGACGCTCTCCTCCGGAGCACTCGGCTGCCTTCCGCCTCGGATGGATACCGGCCTCGAACAGAATCTCGGCGCGAAGGTAGTTCCCGAGCCCGGCTACGAAGCCCTGGTCGAGCAAGAGCGCTCCAAGCTGCCGGCCTCGGAATCGCTTCTCGTCCAGGCGGCTCGCGAGATCGTCCACGCCAGGCGCCTGTGACAGGACGTCCGGGCCTAGGCGGCGCAGAAACGGGTGGCGGCGCTCAGCCTCCGCATCGAGGACGTCGATCTCCGAGGCAGAATAGAGAAGAGCTCGGCGATCACCGGCCGTGACGGCAAAGCGCAGCTGACGGCGAGTTCTCGGCAACCGGCCACTGCGCATCACGTACCAGCGACCGTAGAGCTGGTTGTGCGTGTAGACGGTCAGGTCGCCCTCGAAGCGGGTCAGCATGGCTTTGCCACGGCTGGTCACTTGCTTCACACGCCGACCGCTCAACTCCTTTTCAAAATGCTTGAGCTGTTCGAAGGCAAAGAACAGCTCTGTGGCGGTCTTGCCTTCGATCGCCGCAGCGACTCTGTCGGCGGCGCGACGGATTTCTGGACCTTCCGGCATCGCGAAACGCGACTATCGCAGATTCGGGACAGATAGTTCCTCATCGACGGGAGAGCGCCGACAGTTCAAGCCCGCGGGACCAACTCCACCGGCCCTTCTCGACCAGGATCCGCAGACTCCATTTGTGCTCTAGCTATCGTCTCTTTCCTCCCGTGTCCGCCCCCCATACTCCTGCCGCAACGAGTCTGGATCCCAGCCGGCGTCCCACATTTCGCCAGGGTCGGCCAGGTCGCCCTGCAACAGCTCTTCCAGGTCCTCGATGCGCTGACGCGCCGCGCCCAGATAGAGCTTCTGGTCGTGACGCATGGCGGCCAGCTCGCGTACCGCATGCTCGTCGTGCCGGCGGAACGTCTGCGCCGCGCGATGCGCCTGATGACCCCGAAACCCCAGCAGTCGAAGCGCCTCGACTCCGAGCTTGAGCGACGAATCCAGCTTGTCGCGGAATACATGCTCGACGCCGGCTTCAAGAAGCTCGTAGGCCTCGTCCCGGCTCTGGGCTCGAGCCAGGATCGTGAGATGGGGGAAGTACTTTTTCGCGGTCTCGACCATCTCGAGGCTCTTCTCCACGCTGTCGATCGCCAGAATAAGGAGCTTCGCTTCGCCCGCTCCAGCAGCGTGCAGCAGGTCGGACCGCGAAGCGTCGCCGTAGAACACCTCGAAGCCAAGTTTACGCAGAAGATCGACTCGATCGGAATCGAGATCCAGGACCGTGGCTGGAACGCCCTTGGCCCGAAGCAGGCGGCCGACGATCGCCCCGAAACTGCCGAAACCGGCGATGATGACCCTGCTCTGCTCGTCCATTTCGTCCGGTTCCCGTTCGCCGCTCTCGCGAGTGCCGACGCGCGGCTGCAACAGCTTTTCGTTGAGCAACATCAGCACCGGCGTCGCCGCCATCGTCAGCGCCGTAACGGCAATCAGTGTGCCGGCGAGCGTCTCTCCGACGACGTTGTAGCGCACCGCAAAAGAGAGCAGGACAAAGGCGAACTCCCCGCCCTGGGCAAGCGAGAAAGCAAAGAGAATGTTCTGGTCGAGGCTCATCTTGAAGATGCGGCCGAGGACCAGAAGGACCAGAAACTTGGAGACGATCAGAGCCGCCATCAGACCCAGGATTCGACCGGGAGCCGCGCCCACCAAACCGAAGTCGATCGACGCTCCGATCGAGATGAAAAAGAGCCCCAAAAGCAACCCCTTGAAGGGGTCGACATTGCTCTCGAGCTCGTGACGATACTCGCTCCGCGCCAGCACCACCCCGGCGAGAAAGGTGCCGAGCGCCGGGCTCACGCCGACCTTGGTCATCAACATCGCCGTGGCGATCACCAGCAGGAGCGCTGCGGCCGTAAAGAGCTCGCGCAAGCCGGTGCGAGCGATGGCGCGAAACGCAGGCTGCAGCAGAAACCGGCCGGCGAGGATGATGAAGAGCACCGCCGCCAGAACGACCAGGGTCTCGGCCCAGCCTGGCAGGCCGGCAACCCAGGTGTCGGCATGCTCGGCGTCGGCGTCGCCGTGCGCTCCGATCCCGGAGACTGCCAGGAGCGGCAGCAGCGCCAGGATCGGAATGACCGCGATGTCCTGGAAGAGGAGCACGGCGAACGAGCTCTGTCCGCCATGCGTCGCGAGCAGGTTCTTCTCGTTGAGGGTCTGCAGCACGATCGCGGTCGACGACAAGGCGAGAATCACACCGACCGCGAGCGCCGTGCGCCAATCGAGACCAACAACAAGAGCTATCGCCGCAAGGACGGCGGTGCTCACACCGACCTGAAGGCCACCTAATCCGAGGATCGGACCCCGAAGGCGCCAGACCCGGCTCGGCTCGAGCTCGAGCCCGATCAAAAACAGCATCAGGACGACGCCGAACTCGGCAAAGTGGAGGACGTCCTGGCCCTCCTCGCCCACCAGACCGAGAGCGAACGGCCCGATGGCCACTCCGGCGAGAAGATAGCCGAGGATCGAGCCCAGCCCGAGGCGCTTGGCGATCGGCACGGACACCACCGCCGCCGTCAGGTAGACCAGGGCCTGGTAGAAGAAGCCGGCGCCGTGCACTAGAGAGCGTCCTCGGCGGACTCCGAGCCCTCGTCACGCAACGCCTGGATCGTCCTACGGTACCTCTCGGCATGCTCCTCGATCTCACCGGAGGACATGCCATGAGCTCCGTGGACGACAAAGGGCGGAAGGTACTTCATGCCGCAGAGCACGAAGGTCTGCTCGATCGGCGCCAGCAGCTCCCCAATCGTGAAGCGGTTGTGCCCGCCGTGCCGGTAAGCTTCTTCGCGCCCACCAGTAGAGATCGCGCTCAGGACGCGCTTGCCGGCGAGCGCGGTGCCTCCCGAGCCATACGCCCATCCGTGCTCGAGCACGAGATCGATCCACTGCTTGAGAAGCGGCGGCACCGAGTACCAGAAGAAGGGGTGTTGCAGCACGACGAGGTCGTGGTCCTCGAGCAGCGCCTGCTCGTGCCGAATGTCGACATCGAACTCGGGATACGCCTCGTAGAGATCATGGAAGGTAACGCCGTCGAGAGACTGTACCGCCGCGGCCAGCCGTTGGTTGACCCGCGACTTCTCGAACGCGGGATGGGCGAAGAGTATGAGGATGCGTTGCATTGAGATTCGGAGAAGGGACGTGGAGCGTTGAGGACTATGAGTTCCGGCGTGACGATCCACGATCCAGCTCTTCGGCAGCGCCATCACCGGCACTCTATTGCCTGACCCTGCCAACGGCTGAGCGCATCACGAGAAATCAGAAAAGCCCGCAGGCCAGCAAACCGCTACCAGCAGCCGCTCTCTGTCGGAGGCGCGCTACGCTCGTCTCGCCAGCGAGACGAAACGTAGTTCTAGAAAGAATAGGTGAGCGCGACGAACCCAGCAAGTACTGCCTCTTCCTCCACATATCGGACTCCTTAGTACATTCGAGTCGAGGAACTCGCCCGTCACTCTGAGGATCGCTCGCCAGTCCTCCGTAAGCTCGGCAAGTCCGGTGAAACCCACGCCGAGAGTGGTCGTGGCTCCGGGAGCGTATGCGGGCTTGTCGGAAGTCGAGGCATCTTCCGGCACCCCGAAATCGTGGTTGCTGATGTCGGCGCTCGTCCAGGACAGGGAGAGCTCGGGTGACAGGCGGACGATCCCGGCCTGGAAGCCTCGGGAAAGTACCAGCTCCGCGATACCGCCTCCGATACGATCCAGCGCGTCAAGCCGATAGGCAGCTTCCAGCTCAAAGCCCCTGGGCAGATCGAATCGAGCCCAAGACCCAGCAGCAACGTGCTCTCCCGATCGCCGAGATCGGCAAGAACCGGACTGTCGTCCGCCTCGTAGCTCCCGATTCTGTAGGAAGCCGTTAGAGCCAGTCGAGCCGTGTCGCTCCCCGCGAGACCGAAGTTGACCTCGGGTCCGAGCCACTGAAGACGGTCGCCGATGTAGACGATGGTCGGGATCAGCTGGTAGGCGGACTGAGTCGAGTCGAGATAGGGGCTGCCACGACCGATGGCGCCGAGGCCGACGCCTATCTGGCCGCGTTCACCAAGGACGCGGAAGAGTTCGATTTCGATCACGGTGTCTTCCTCGATTCGGAAGCTCGCGCGGCCGAAGCTGGGTGGACCTTTGGGCCGGTAGTCGTTCGAAAGGCCGATCGACTCGCGCGGGATGCCGATGAAGTTCCTGTCGAGAGCGCCGTTGCCGTTCTGGTCGACATACACTAGGAGAGCGATCTCCCCCCCTCGACGCCACGCAGGAGATACTCGTCGTCCCCCTGTGCCGGAAGGACGATCTCCCGCGCCGGGTCACGGAAGCGACCGAAAGCATCTGGATCGTCGTAGATCTGAAAGACGAGGGTGCCGTCGGGAGGCGCGCCGCGGAGAGTAACGCCCAGGTCGGCGGCCTCGCTGATAGAAGAAATCGCCAGAGCGAGGAACGCCACTGGGACCAGGCATCTGGTAGGTCGAATACGGCTCATTGTTTAACCAGCCGACTCGATGTCGATGTGTATTTCGTTGCGGCGCAAGGGCGGCAGCGTCCAGGGCGGGTTGTAGCCTGCCGAGCGCGGCGGCGAAATGGCGGCGTAACCGTTGCCTTCGATCCAGTTCGAAAGCTCGGCGCTGTAGCGATCAAACTTCTTCTTGTTCATCAGACCGGAGAATCGAATGGTCGCAACGCGCTTCGGCGGAATCGTGCTGATCTCGACAAGGCTGTCGATCGGTCGAGGAAGGGTTTCGAGGGTGTACTCGGCCGGCATGACGAACGTCATCACCCAAGCATCACCTGAAGACTCCTGCAGGACTGGCGCTGTCATGGCGATCTTCTCGCCCTTCTTGGTCGTCGCTTCCTCCTGCAGGACGGGCGCCGTCATGGCGACTTCCTGACCATACTGGTTGCCTCCGAAGATGAAGCCGGCCAGGCGTCCGAAGGCGACTCTGCTGATCTCGTCGTAGTCGCCCTCAACCTCTGTTTGTGCGACCAGCAACTCGCCGTACTCGCGAATCTGGACTCTCCCGTCTTCGGCCAGCACGGCGAAGTCCGGTTCTTCGGCTGCGGCTGCGCCGAAAGCGGAGCAGCCGCTCAGGAGGACGGCTAAGGGTGAGAGGAAGATGGGTTTGTTCATATCTCCACCTTTACGTAAGTCGGTCCATCGGTCTGCGGCTGCCCCTCAAGGTCGACCTTGAAGCTGCCGGCCGGGAGGCGCGTGGCAAGAGAACGGGCGGGGGCCACCGTCACCGAGAATGGCGACGGTGGCTTGTGGCTGGGAAGGGTCATGGCAGGAGTTGGGGTGGGGGCTCGCCCCGAGCGCGGATGCGCCCCGGACTGGGGGCTGTTTCGAGTCTTCTTCGTCTGAACGATTGCTTGTTCAAATCGTTCATTTCGTTCAATTATAAGTATCTAGAT
>CALZKB010000220.1 GCA_945787575.1 Thermoanaerobaculia bacterium
GTGGATGATTTTGCCTCGCGACTTTCCTACAGCCTGGGCTGCCATCGAGATCTCTTCGAGGAGGTCGCAAAGTTCCGCGCCGCCCGGAGATTGTTTGCGAGAATCATGTCGGAACGGTTTCAGGCGAAAGACCCGCGGAGCTATCTGTTCCGGACGTTCAGCGGCTCCTGTGGCTCGACTCTCGTTGCACAACAGCCGCACAACAACATAGTAAGAATTACCTTGCATGCACTCATGTCCATCCTCGGGGGCCATCAGGCCATCCATACCGCCAGCTGGGACGAGGGCTATGCGATCTTCGTCGTCGCCGCCGACGGCACCTTCCGGAAGAAGCTCCTGCCCCAGGGCTTTGGAGGAGCGAGGCGCTGAGCGATCTCCGTCCGTCATCGGCCTGCTTCGTTCAGGCTCTCGCCCGAGGATGCCACCAGAGGACGAGGGCGGCGACCTCGTCCCGGCCGGGGTGATCCGTCACCCGAAGGGTCTCGGAGCCGTCGGGCCGCACCAGCCAGATATCGGTCTGGTCGTCCCGGGCCGACGTGTAGGCGATCCACTTCCCGTCCGGGGACCAACGCGGCCACTGGCCGCCGAACCGGTCGTTGTTGACTCGGCGCAGGCCGGAGCCGTTCGAGCGGGAGAGGTAGATGAAGCACCCATCTTCACGGCAACCGTGAAACGCGAGCATCCGGCCATCGGGCGACCAGTCCGGCAGGCAATCGAAACCCGGTTCGCTGGTGATGCGCACCTCGTTGCCACCGTCGCGGTCGATGACGAAGATCTCACCGTCCCGGGTATCTTCGTCGATTGGAATCTGCCGGCAGAAGGCAATTCTCTCGCCGTCAGGCGAGAACCGGGGTCCGCCTTCGTACATCACGTTCCGCGTGAGTGGCCTGACGTTCGAGCCGTCTGCGTCCATGAGCCACAGGTCGCGGCCATGCATCATAGCTTGGCCCCGGATGGGATTGAGGCTCGCCACCCGAACGCGGGCTGCCCGCATTCCCTGTTCTATGATCAAGAGAGACTGTAGAGAGGAGGTTGGGTCGACCTAATAGGCGTGACAACACCAACGCCGCTTCTTTTCTGCAGGCGCAAGCCTCCTCGCCCGTCTCGGCAACCACCCAAGTCTCCTAGAACGAACGTTGCTGACATCAATGTCCGCCCACAGGGCTGCGGCGAGGCTGCCTTGCGTCTACGGGAGCACTCGTCAGTCAGTGGCACCAGGGGTTGTGGGCGAGTACGATGATCTGCGGGTCGACGCGGCCGTCCTGGGACGCGACGAACAGAGCTGATAGCACGGTGATTCGGAGAGAACATGCATCTAGATCCGTTCCTGCCTCGACTCGTAGCGGCCGCGTTCGTGCTGCTCGTGCTGGGCCTGGCCCTCGGCCGCCTGCGTCAGCCCCTGACCGTCACCTATCTCCTTGCCGGCATCGCTCTGGGCCCCCACGGCCTGGGGGTCTTCACCGACAAGCTCGTCCTCTCTCGAGTCGGGGACTTCGGCGTCATGCTGTTGCTTTTCTTCGTCGGCATGGAGGTCTCGCTTCGGCGTCTCTTTGCGTCGTGGCGCATCTCGGTGGTGGGGGCCCTCTTTCAGGTCCTGGCGAGCGTTGGCTGCGTCCTTGTTCTCGGGTACTTCAAGCAGTGGGAGTGGCCTCGCATCATCTCGGCTTTGCGATCAGCCTCAGCAGCACGGCGGTAGTCGTTTCGCTGCTCAAAGACAAGCAGGCCGTCGACAGCGACGCCGGCCGCGACGCTCTCGGCATCCTCCTGGTTCAGGACCTGGCGCTCATCCCCATGCTGATCGTGCTCGGCTTTCTTGGCGGCCGCACACCGACGTCGCGGGAGCTCAGCCTGCAGGGCCTGGGCGCAGCCGCGATTATCGTGCTGCTCGCGCTTCTGTCACGTCGAAGGGCGGTCAACCTTCCGTTGGGCAAGTGGCTACGAAGAGACCATGAGCTGCAGGTCTTCGGAGCTCTGGTCCTGTGCTTCGGGCTTGCGACCTTGACCGGCGTCTTCGGTCTGTCGACGGCGGTGGGGGCGTTCGTCGCGGGCATTGTCGTCGGCGCGGCACGGGAGACCGAGTGGGTACACAAGAGTCTCGAGCCTTTTCGAGTCGTGCTCGTGGCGCTGTTCTTCGTGTCTGTCGGCATGCTGATCGACGTGCACTTCCTCTTGGCATACTGGCCGACGATGGCCTTTCTGGTCGTGGCGGTGTTCGTCACCAACTGGATGATCAACGCAGGAATCCTGCGAGCTCTCGGCCGGAGCTGGCGGCACAGCCTGCTGGTCGCCGCCCTCTTGGCGCAGATGGGGGAGTTCTCTTTCGTTCTGGCCGCCGTTGGCCGGCAGAACGGCATCATCCAGGACTTCGCCTATCAGGTCACGGTCGGCTTGATCGCGATCACGTTGCTTCTCAGCCCGCTCGTGGTCTGGGCTGCGAACGGGCTGCTGGGTGGTCTGGGAACCACCGGCCCGCTGGCGGTCGAGGGAGGCGGCTGACCGAACCCCGGTCGCTGCTCGCTACCGTCGCAATGCCGCGGACGGTGCCGATCATGACAACTGCAGCTACCGGAGTCGGTCTCGGGGTTCTGGCCGCGTTCCCTGGGTTGCGGAGGATGGCCGGCTATCCCTGATGGACCCTATTGATCCAGCCCCGCGGGCGTCGAGCGCCGCCAGACCAGCTCGAATCCCTTCCACTCTTGCCATCCAGGGCCTCCACCCGGGCGCTCAGCCGGTCGCCTTCCCGCCGGTAGGTGAGTCGCTGCGGGAAGTCGTGCTCCGGGTTCGCGAAGACGGCGAGGCCGTCGCCGTTCTCGACGAGCACGAAGGGCACCGCCGATCCACCGCTCGGGCTTGCATAGTAGGCAATACCGTCGGGGTGGGGCCCGAGGCGGAGGAACTCGAACGCCGAGCCGCTTTCGGAGACCGTGCGATTGAAGCCGAGCATCATTCCGCCGGCCGGATGAAGCCAGCATTCCTCGCTGAGCTCGCCTCCGTCATCTCCGGCCCAGCAGCCGGTCAGCCAATCCAGGGAGGCGATGTCGGGGGCCGGAGCGGCGGTGAGAGCCTGGGTCAAAACAAGCAGAGCGGTCGAAAGCAGAACGGTCGATCGGGCGAACATGGCGTACCTCCTTCGCGGTCTGGTTGGCTTGGATGGGTCTCACGCCCCGTTCCGTATTGGACGAATGCGACAGGGAAGCACCGACGCGCTACCGAGTCTATCCGCCCATGCCGGACCTTCTCTCCAGCTGCGACCAGCTCGCCCTTCCCCGGTGTCGCGTTCTCGGCGAGCGGTAGGAGCCGGTCATTCGCCAGGTCGAGGCTGCCGGGCGGGTCCCATGGGAGCGAGTCCTCGGAGCCCGAGATGATAGCTTTGCCCGCTCGAGACAGCGAGCGTGAGCACGGAGCCGACGAGCATCGTCCGTCGCCAGACGCTGCTCCGTCGAAAGCTGCCAGCAAGAATTAGCTGAAACAAGGAGAATGCCAGAGTGGATAAGCAGACGCTGATCGATCATCTGAACCAGGACCTTGCCGGAGAGCTTTCCGCCATCATCCAGTACCTCAGCTATGCGGCGAAGGCGACCGGGCCTTATCGGCCGCAACTGTCGGCCTTCTTTCTCGAGGAGGTGGCGGACGAGCAGCTCCACGCACAGTTCCTCGCCAACAAGATCGTCGCTCTCGGCGGGGAGCCGACCACGGTCCCGGAGCCGGTCCCGGCCGCGAGCACGAATCGAGAGATGCTGGAGGCTGTTCTTGCGGCCGAGCGCAAGGCTCTCGCCGACTACACGCAGCGGGCGCGAGAGGCCGACGAGTTTGGAGACAAGGGCCTGGCGGTGCAGCTCGAGGACATGGTGCGCGATGAGAGCAGCCACGCCGAGGAGACCGAGCGAATCCTGACGGACTGGCCGCTCTAGAGGGGCCTCGTGGTTCCAGAGATCCGAATCCACGCGAAGAACGGCGCCGCGATTCGCGGGGACCGAGAGTACGTCCTCTACTGGATGATCGCGAGCCGCCGTACGCGCTGGAATTTTGCGATGGATCGGGCTGCCGAGTGGGCGGCCGAGCTCGGCAAGCCGCTCCTGGTGCTGGAGGCTCTGCGCTCGGACTACCCCTGGGCGAGTGATCGGCTCCACCGTTTCGTCATCGACGGGATGCGCGACAACGAGGAAGCCTTGGCGGGCTCGGGGATCGGCTACTACCCGTACGTCGAGCCCGAAGAGGGGGCAGGCAAGGGTCTCTTGGTAGCGCTCGCCGCAAAGGCTGCGGTCGTCGTGACCGACCAGTTTCCGTGTTTCTTTCTGCCGCGGATGGTCGAGAAGGCGGCCGGTCAGCTCGATGTCAAGCTCGAAGCAGTGGACTCGAACGGTCTCCTACCGCTGGCTGCAGCCGAGCGAGCGTTCCACCGCGCCTTCGACTTTCGCCGCTTCCTGCAGCGCGAGCTTCCCAACCACCTTATGGACTTCCCGAGACAGAGCGTCCGGCAGGGGAGGGGCACAGCGCCCTTTCCGGGCGTCGACCCGACGGTCGCAAAGCGCTGGGCTCGAGCCTCGGGGGACCTTCTGAACGGCGGCCGCCGCTTGGAAGAGCTCCCCATCGATCACGGCGTCGCGCCGGTGGCCGAAAGGGGCGGCTACGAGGCCGCGCAGCGAGTGCTGCGCCGGTTTCTCGACGATCGACTCGATCGCTACGGCACCGAGCGTAACGACCCGGACGCCGAGGCCGCGAGCGAGCTCTCGGCCTACCTTCACTTCGGGCACATCTCTTCCCATCAAGTCCTCGACGCCATCGCTCGCCGGGAGGAATGGTCGCCCTGGCGGCTAGCGGACGACACCAGCGGCAAGCGACGCGGTTGGTGGGGCCTCGACGAGTCGGTGGAATCGTTCCTCGACGAGCTCGTGACCTGGCGCGAGGTCGGGTACAACTTCTCTCTTCACCGGCCCGACTACGCCGAACTCGCGTCCCTTCCGAACTGGGCGAGGACAACCCTCGACGAGCATCGGTCGGACCCGCGACCCGAGATCTACAGCCTGGAGCAGTTCGAGAACGCCGCCACCCACGACGAGATCTGGAACGCCGCCCAGAACGAGCTGCGCGCTCGCGGCCGAATCCACAACTACCTGCGCATGCTGTGGGGCAAGAAGATCCTCCACTGGTCGCGATCGCCGCAAGAAGCGCTCGACATCATGATCGAGCTCAACAACAAGTACGCGATCGACGGGAGGAACCCGAACTCCTACAGCGGGATCTTCTGGGTTCTCGGCCGCTTCGACCGAGCGTGGGGTCCCGAGCGCGAGGTCTTCGGCAAAGTCCGGTACATGAGCTCGAAGAACACGCGCCGCAAGCTCAAGCTGGACGGTTATCTGGATCGCTGGGGAGCGCAGCTCAGCTTGGGGACCTGATCGCGACGCCTTCCGGTGACCGGCTCGCGGAGTGACCGCCTCGAGCTCCCGAGCCGCGGTTGCGGCTCGCCACCATCGGGACGTCTCAGGCACCCGGTATCGAGCGCTCGCGGAGGATCAGAAGCTCCAGAGCCGGGGGATGAAGATCACCGACATGATCCAGAACAGGATGCTGAGCGGCACTCCCGTGCGCAGAAAGTCCGTGTACTTGTAGCCGCCGGCGTTGTAGATCATGGTGTTGGTCTGATAGCCCACCGGCGTCGAGAACCCGGTCGAGGCGGCGAAGGTGATCGCCATCAGGAAGGGGCGCGGGTCGACCCCTATCTGCTCGGCCGTCGAGATGGCAATTGGCGCGAGGAGCACCGCCGCGGCGTTGTTGCTCATCGTGTCGGTCATGACCGAAGTCATCAGGTAGACGACCGCGAGCACGGCGACCGGTCCCAGGTCGCCGACCATGCCCACGGCTCGTCCGGCGATCAATCCGGCCGCCCCGCTCTTCTGCATGGCGATGCCGAGCGGCAAGATCCCTCCGAGAAGAAAGATGACCTGCCAGTTGATCGCGTGATACGCCTCCTCCAGCCGCAAGCAGCGAGTCAGCACCAGCGCCAGGCAACCGAGGATCGCCGTGACCAGGATCGGTAGCACGCCGAAGGCGGCGAGCCCGACCACCGCGGCCAGAATGCCGAGGACCAGAGGAGCCTTGTGGCGCAGCGCCACACCCGGTACCT
>CALZKB010000221.1 GCA_945787575.1 Thermoanaerobaculia bacterium
TGCTACGTCTACTACGACACGGACCTCGAGCGCGACGACTTGGAGATCTTTACGCTGTCCGCCGGTCTCCGCTGGGAGTTCTAGACCCTTGCCGAGGAACCGTCGTCGGTCGCGCTCCGCTCTCGCTTACCGAGATTCCCGGCGGATCATGACGAGGGTGCGATCGTCATTGAACGGGGTGCCGGCGGCAAAGGCGGTCAGCGCCTCGTCGACGGCGTCGGCGAGCTCCTCGAGAGTCCCCGAGGACCGGTCTCGGATCAGGTCGACGAAACGCTCGAGCTGGAACTGCTCGCCCGCCGGGTTTTCGGCTTCGACGATCCCGTCGGTGAACATGACGAAGAGATCACCCGCCTCGAGGTCGAATTCGGCGGTCTCGTGCTCCCCGTCCGGCACCATGCCGAGTGGGAAGCCGGTCGCTTCGAGCTCTTCGACCGCCCCCGAGCTCCTGACCACCAGAGGCGGATTGTGACCGGCGTTGACGTAGCGTACGCGTCCGGTCTCAGAAGCGACCGAGGCGAGAACGGCGGTGGCGAATCGGTCGGGAGGAGTCCGCTGGTAGAGGGCCTTGTTGGCCCCCGCGAGGATCTCGTCGGGGCGATCGACGCCCGCCTCGATGAGGGCCGAGCAGGTAGCCTCCAGAGAGGCGGCCAGGAGCGAGGCCCCCATGCCCTTGCCGCAGACGTCGACGACGAGCAGCAGGCAGTCGCCTCCCTTCGACGCGGCCTGGTAGTAGTCGCCCGAGACTCCGCGCGACGCCGCGTTTCGAGCCACCACCGAGAAGCCGTCGAGCTCGGGAAGCTGCTTCGGCAGCAGGGAGACTTGCAGCTTGCGCGCGAAGGCGAGCTCGGACTCGAGACGCTCCCGTTCGGCCGCGTCCTCGGCGAGCGCGAGGCTGCGAAGGCGCAGCGCGGTCACCGACGCGAGTGCCGCGAGGAGCTCGAGATCCTCCTCGGCGAAGACCTTGGTCTGAAGACTCGAACTGAGGGCGATCATGCCGAACCGGTGCTCCTCGTAGAGCAGCGGCGCCGCGCAGATGCTGCGTGCGCCGGAGGCCAAGATGCTCTTCGAATCCGCAAATCTCTCGTCGGAGCGGACGTCGACCGCGAGCGCCGCCTGGCCGCGCTCGACGACTTCGCGGGTCAGGGTCTCGGAGACGGTTCCAGGTGCGGCGTCGTCGACGACGGAACGCCAGGCCGCGATCTCCAAGCCGTCGCCGCTGTCGAGCAGGATCAGGGCTTCTTCGGGCTGGAGGTGCTCGAAGGCGCCGTCGAGGACGAGCTCCAGAAGATCCTCGATCGCGATCGACTGGCCGAGCGCGCGATGAAGCTCGGTGAGGAGCTTGAGCCGGTCCGCGTAGCGGCGCAGCGATTCCGCCTCGACCGCGGTCTCCTGGGGAAGGGGCTCCTGGGGGAGGAGCTCCGCCATCGGTCGGAGCACCGTGGCGCCCGGCGGACCCTCGGGGGTTTCGTCGGCGGGCGCGGCCTCCTGGAGAGAGATCGAGGCGCCCGAGGCTTGCACGCCGTCTCCCAAGGCCGCGGGCGGGACGCCGGAGATAAGGGCGCCGTTGAGGAGCGTCCCGTTGCTCGAACCGAGGTCTTCGACGGAGATTCGGAGATTCGATCCCCCTCCGTAATGAAACGGACATGTCGCCGCGAGAGCACATCGTCGTCGATCACAAGGTCGCAATCGGGTGCCCGCCCGACGACGAGCGAGCCCTCACCGAGCGTGAGCTCCCTCGGTGCCCCTCGAGACGACTGAATCCTCAGCTTGAACATGATCTGGATTCTACCTGGCCTTCGACCGGATCGAGATTCGCGCCGGGCCGGGCTCCAGCGCCCTTTTCCCAATCATCCTTGAACGGCCCGTTCTATTTGGAGATCGAACGATGAGAAGAACGACGATCGCACTGGCAGTTGCACTCTTCGCCTCAACGCTGGCTCTGCCCACGCAAGCCCAGCCCGAGGCCGATACGAAGTTCATCGTCGGCACCAAGGAGGCTCCGCCGTTTGCCATGAAGGGAGCCGACGGCGAGTGGAGTGGAATGAGCATCGCCCTGTGGGAGGAGATCGCCGACCAGCTCGACATCGACTACGAGTACCGCGAGTACGACCTCGAGGGGCTGCTGGCGGCGGTCGCCGACGGCAGCGTCGACGCCGGCGTCGCGGCGCTGACCGCCACCGGTGAGCGGGAGCTGCTGATGGACTTCACCCACCCCTTCTACAACACCGGCCTCGGGATCGCGGTGGCGCCCCTCGAGCGGGAATCGGCCTTCTGGTCTGGGCTGCGCCGGTTCTTCTCGATGCGGTTCCTGCGGGCGCTGGGGCTCCTCGTGGTGACGCTGTTCATCGTCGGCATCTGCGTCTGGATCGTCGAGCGACGCGCCAGTCCCGAGCAGTTCGGCGGCAACGCCGCCAAAGGGATCTGGTCGGGATTCTGGTGGGCCGCCGTCACTATGACCACCGTCGGCTATGGCGACAAGGCTCCGAAGACGGTGCCCGGCCGGATTCTCGGCCTTATCTGGATGTTCATGGCGATGGTGCTGATCGGCGGTTTCATCGCGGCGATGTCGTCGGCGCTGACCGTCAGCCAGCTCGAATCACCGATTCGAGGACCCGAGGATCTGCCGCGCTCGCGCGTCGCCACCGTCGCCCGCTCCACCAGCGAGGCCTACCTGCGCGAGAGCCGGATCCCCTTTCACCCCTACCGCGACTTGAAGGAGGCTCTCTCGGCCGTGGCCTCGGGCAAGGAGGACGCGGCGGTCTACGATGCCCCGCTCATGCAGTTCGAGGTGAGCCGGCTCGGAGGCAAGATCGAGGTGCTGCCGGGGACGTTCGATCGTCAGGACTACTGCATCGCGCTGCCCACCGGAAGCTCCCTGCGCGAGCCGATCAATCGGGTGCTGCTCGCCGACTCGACGCGATCCCTCTGGCGCGACATCGTTTTCAAGTTCCTCGAGGAGGCGCCGCCTCCGCCGCCGCGGCCTCAGGATTAGCCGGAAAGGTCCTCGGGTGCAGAGGCCGGTCTTCGTCCCCCGAGAGCGGCGTGGTAATTTGACCGGCATGGACAAGCCCCTCGTCGGCATCGTCATGGGGTCGCGCTCGGATTGGGCCGGCCTCATGGAGCACACGGTGGCGACGCTCACCGAGCTCGGGATTCCGCACGACGTGCGAACCCTCTCCGCCCACCGCACACCGGACGCGCTCCTCGAGTGGATCGCCGCCCAAGAGGCCGACGGGGTCGAGGTCTTCATCGCGGCGGCCGGCGGCGCGGCCCACCTGGCCGGCGTCGTGGCGGCCAAGACGCTGAAGCCGGTGCTCGCCGTGCCGATGCCGTCGAAGCTCGACGGCATCGATTCGCTGCTGTCGATGGTCCAGATGCCGGCGGGGATTCCCGTGCCGACCCTGGCGATCGGGAAAGCGGGCGCGATCAACGCGGCGCTGGCGGCGGCGCAGATCCTCGCTGCCAAGCACGATTCGATCGGGGCGGCGTTGGCGGACGATCGGCGCCGCCGCGCCGCCGCGGTGCTCGCCGACCCCGATCCGCGGTTGCCGGCGGGCTGAACCTCCGAGAGCGACTGCCTTCGATCATGAGCGATTCCCACCCCAAGGCGAGCTCGTTGCTGCCGTGGCTTTGGGTCGTCGTCATCTTGGAGCTGGTTTCTCCGGTGCCCGCGATTCTCACCTTCGGCGCGATCTACGTGCTGGTCGCACGCCCGGAGGGGTTTCGTCGAATGGTGGAGGCGCTCTACTCGCCGTCCGGCGATCCCGAGCGGTAGCCGGTCCTGCCTTCGTCTGGCCCGGGGACACAGGTCCCCGAGCTACCGCCGGGGAGGCGTGTCGCCCGGTAGGGTCGGCGCTTCGACACCGGGCTGCACGATCTCGAAGTTCTCTGCGTCCTTGGCCCCGCGCACCATCGCCCTCACGTCGGCGAGCAGCGCCTTGGCATCGTAGAGGATGCCGTCCTTCATCGTGTAGCCGACCCCGCCGACGCGCACCGGGCGGTTCTCCTCGTCGAGCTTGATCGCGCCCGTGCCGTAGAGAACCTTGAAGTTCTCGAGCGGGTTCTCGTCGACGATCACCAGATCAGCGAGCTTGCCCGGCTCGATCGATCCGATCGCCTCGCTCGCACCGAGCGCTTCCGCCCCCATCAGGGTCGCAGAGCGCACCACCTCGAGCGGGTGGAAGCCGGCCTCCTGCAAGAGCTCCAGCTCGCCGATGTAGCCGAAACCGTAGGTTCGGAAGATGTAGCCCGAGTCGGAACCGGTCGTCACCCTCCCGCCGCGGTTCTTGAACTCGTTGACGAATGCCATCCACAGCCGGAAGTTCTCCTTCCACTCGATCTCGGCTGCGGTGGTCCAGTAGAACCAGTAGGAGCCGTGGGCGTTACGGTCCGGCTGGAAGAAGCGCCAGAGCGAAGGGAGGGTGTAGGTCTCGTGCCACTCGTCTCGGCGGGCGCGATGGAGATCGCGGCTCGCGGCGTAGATCGTGAACGTCGGGTCGAGCGTGAAGTCGAGCCCGAGCAACTCGTCCATCACCGCGTCCCAGCGCTCGCCATTCGGCGCGGCCGCCTGCTTCCACAACCGGCCGGCTTCGGCGAATCGGTGCTGCTCGTCGTTGTAGTTGTAGTCGGCAGGGTAGTCCTGGATGACGCGATCCTCGAAGAGCGCTTCGGGCAATCCGTACCAGTGTTCCATCGACGTCAGTCCCCAGCGCGCGCTGTCGAGGGCATTGACCCGGGTGACCGCCAGTTGGGCATGATGGCAGGCGGTCCCCAGCCCGTGAGTCGCGGCCTCGCGGATCGCCGCCTCCATGATGTCGGGTCGATAGCCGAAGAACTTGATGCCGTCGGCGCCCTGGGCGGCGATCTCGCGGACCCACGCGCGAGCGCCCTCGGCGTCGGTGAACGGACCATCGTGACCCTGTCCGAAGACCGGGTAGGCGAAGATCCGAGGCGCCGTGATCTCGTTCCGGGTGCTCTTCGCCTTGTGATCGAGGCAGAACTCGAGCCCGTTGCCGCACGCTGGATCGCGGATGGTGGTGATTCCGTGGCCGAGCCAAAGCTTGAAGACGTACTCCGCCGGCGTGCCTTGCTCTACGCCGCCGATGTGACCATGCATGTCGACGAATCCCGGCAGAACGTACTTGCCGGCGAGGTCGATCTCGTGGTCGCCCTCTGCGGCTTGCGGGCGGCGCGCGGGGTCGATCGGCACACCGGGAGCGCCGACGCTCCTGATCCTCTCGATGCGGTTGTTCTCGATCACGATGTCGACCGGTCCGCGGGCCGGGGCGCCGGTGCCGTCGATCAGGGTGGCGCCGCGAAGGATCACCCGCTCCCAGGGACCTTCACCCTCGGTTCGTTCCGGCGCCGGCGGAATCGTCTCGCGCTCTTGCTGGGCCGCGAGGGACGGGGCGAGCAACGGGACGGCGACGAGAACGGTGATCAGGACAACGAGCGGGCGTGAGGGTCGAGCGGTCATTGAGCCTCCAAGGGTCGGGCGGCCGGCTAGCGTAGCGAATTCGTCCCGATCGCGCGACGGGGGCTCGCGGTGGCCTGGTGAACATGACCCGAAGGGGTCGACCGCCGACGGGGAGAAGTGCGGCGAGTACGTCGCTAGAATGCCGCGATGGCTGCCGTCGCGACCGCGTTCTGCCTGCTGGCCTACCTCCTCGGCTACAGGCTCTACTCGAAGTTCCTGGCCGACAGGGTGTTCTCGCTCGACGATGTACGGCGGACTCCGGCCCACGCCCTGCGCGACGACGTCGACTACGTGCCGACCGCTCGTTTCGTCCTCTTCGGTCATAACTGGGCCTCGATCACCGGGCTCTCGCCGATGCTCGGCCCGGCGGTGGCGGTGATCTGGGGCTGGCTCCCGGCGATGCTCTGGGTCGTTCTCGGCGCGCTGTTCGTCGGCTGCGTGCACGACTTCGGCGCCCTCGTCGTCAGCATGCGGGCGCGGGGTCAGTCGATCGGCAAGGTCGCCGAAGGAATCGTGGGGCGGCGGGCCAAGACGCTCTTCCATCTGGTCATCTTCTTCGGCATCGCGCTGGCGATGGGCGTCTTCGTCTACATCATCGCCGTGATGTTCTCGATCTCCGAGGCGTGGGATCCGGCCGCGCCGCTCGCAGATCCCTCCTCGTTCCCGACCGCGGTGGCGCCGTCGGCGGTGCTCATTCTCGTCGCCCTGGCGATGGGCCACCTGCTCTACCGCCGCAACATGGCGCTCCTCCCGCTTACGGCGGGCGGTTTCCTCGTAGTCTTGGTTGGCGTGTGGGGAGGGATTCGCTGGCCCCTGCTCGGCCTCGAGCGCGGCGCGTGGCCCGATCACGGAACGTGGGTGGTGATCCTCTTGTCGTACTCTTTCATCGCTTCGGTGCTTCCGGTCTGGAGCCTGCTGCAGGCGCGGGACTTTCTCAACTCGTTGCTTCTCTACCTGGGGCTCGCCCTCTGCTATCTCGGCCTCTTCGTCTCACGGCCGGAGTTTGCGGCTCCGGCGTTTCGGCCGGAGCCCGAGGGGGCGCCGAGCTTCTATCCGTTCGTCTTCATCGTCATCGCCTGCGGAGCGGCGAGCGGCTTCCACTCGCTCGTGTCGTCGGGGACGACGGCCAAGCAGCTCGACAAGGAGAGCGACGCTCGGCCGATCGCCTACGGTGGGATGGTCGGCGAGTCGCTGCTCGGCCTGCTGGCGGTGGTCGCTTGTACGGCGGGTCTCGCCGGCGACGAGGCGGTGACGGCGTCCCAGCTATGGAACGACACGTACGCGAATTGGGGCGTGATGCAGGCACTAGGCCAGAAGGTCGGCATCTTCATCACCGGCTCGGCTCACTTCATCGAGGAGCTCGGCGTCGCCGACCACCGGACGGCGACGGCGTTTGTCGCGGTCATCGTCGTATCGTTCGCTCTGACGACCCTCGACTCCGCGACCCGGCTGTTGCGCTTCAACATCTCCGAGATGGGCGAGACCGTCGGCTGGAAGTGGCTGGGGGATCGGTACTTCTCCTCCGCGCTCGCGGTAGCGGTGATCGCCGGGTTCGCCTTCTACGAACTGGGCGGCCGGCCGGCCGGTCTCGCGCTCTGGCAGCTTTTCGGCACGGTCAACCAGCTTCTGGCAGGCCTCGCGTTGCTCGTCGTGACCCTCTACCTTCATCAGCGGGGCCGCAATCCCTGGTTCACCGGTATCCCGATGGTATTCATGCTGGGATCGACCTTGGTCGCGATGCTCGGCAATCTCGGGAACTTCTATCGGGTGTGGCACGAGGGGGGAGCGATCCTCTTCGTCGTCGGGACCGTTCTCCTGGTGCTGGCGGTCTGGCTGGTGTTCGAAGCGGCGGCGGCTTTCCGGCGGTTCCGCCGCCGGCCGCAGATCTCCGAGATGGAGATCCTCTGACTTCGATCGAGCTGCGCGGAGCGCCGCGCGCTTTGGTACATTTCCCGCGGTCATGAAGCGGAGACTCACTGGTGGCTTGTTGGCGGTCGGGGTCGGCCTGCTGACCGTGGTCCCCGCCGCCGCGGCGCAGCCGAACGTCCTGATCGTATCGATCGACACCCTGCGCGCCGACCGGCTCGGAGC
>CALZKB010000222.1 GCA_945787575.1 Thermoanaerobaculia bacterium
GGAAAGGTGACCGCCGCCCGATCCTCCGAGGCGCGCGCCAGGAGCGCCCCGGCATCGACCTCTCCCGCAAAGCTCCGCAGGAGGTCGTAGTAATCGCGATTCTCGATGATCTCGAAATCGGGGCCGACGGCCTCGAGGAGACGCTGGGCCTCCTCGTCGCGTCCCAGGCGGCGTAAGCTCAGGTAGCTCCAGTAGTCGGCCGCCACCCGCATGTCCTGGTTCGCTGCCAACGCGCTGCAGCTTCCATAGGCGGCGGCCGCAGCAGCGTAATCGCCCAACAGATAGTGGGCGAGACCCAGGTGGTAGTAGACGTTGGTCTTGTGGGTGCTCGTGGGGATCCCGAGGGCGTTGGGCAGACCGTCCGGCTCGACGGCGTCGGGTCTTCCGGCGACCATCGCGGCGGCCAGCCGCAGGTCGTCGACCGCCTCTTCGAGTCGGCGAATGGTGATCATGCGGTGCCCACGTTGCCGCAGGAACCGTGCGTCGGAGGGGAAGCGGCGGCGCCCCTCGCTGAAGGTGTCGATGGCGTCGTGGTAGCGCCCGAGATACGCCTGCCGGCGCCCTACCCAGATCCACCCGTCGGGCTCCTCGGGGGCGACCCGTCGAGACTCTTCGGCCTCGAGAAGCAGGCTCTCCTGACGCTGCCGGAACTCCTCGGAAGGCTCCGCGGCCACGAGCACTCGTCCGTCCAGGGAGCGGACCGTCGGTGAGTCGATCGCCGCCGAGGTCGCCGCCATCAGGCATACTCCGCAGAAGAGCGCTCGCGGCGCCGGGGCCAAGATCAGGCTACGGTGACCTCCGGACAGAGAAACACGTCCTGAATGGCGTTGAGAAGGGCGACCCCTTCCTCCATCGGTCGTTGGAACGCTTTGCGGCCGGAGATCAACCCGCACCCGCCACCGCGCTTGTTGAGTACCGCCGTTCGCACCGCCGCCGCCAGGTCACCCTTGCCGCTCGACGAGCCTCCCGAGTTGATCAGTCCGATCCGACCCATGTAGCAGTTGGCGACCTGCCACCTCACGAGATCCACGGGGTGATCGGAAACGAGGTCGCTGTAGACCAGGTCATGGGTCTTGCCGAAACCGATCGCCGGATAGCCGCCGTTCTTGGTCGGCAACTTCTGCTTCACGATGTCGGCCTCGATGGTCACCCCGATGTGATTCGCCTGGCCGGTGAGATCGGCCGCGTCGTGGTAGTCGATCCCGTCGTGCTTGAAGGCGGGATTGCGCAAATAGCACCAGAGGATCGTCACCAGACCCAGTTCGTGCGCGCGGGCGAAGGCGCCGGTAATCTCCTCGAGCTCCCGCGAGCAGTCCTCGTTGCCGAAGTAGATCGTGGCGCCCACGGCGGCGGCCCCGAGCTCCCACGCCTGTTCGACCCGGGAGAACAGGGTCTGTCGGTAGCGATTCGGGTAGGTGAGGACCTCGTTGTGGTTGATCTTGACGATGAACGGGATCTTGTGCGCCCAACGGCGCGAGACGATCCCCAGCACTCCGAGGGTGGAGGCGACGGCGTTGCAGCCGCCCTCGACCGCCAGGTTGACGATGTTCTCGGGGTCGAAGTAGATCGGGTTCGGCGCGAACGAAGCCGCACCGGAGTGCTCGATTCCCTGATCGACCGGCAGGATCGACAGGTAACCGGTCCCCGCCAGCCGCCCGTGCTCCCGGATCCGCGCGAGGCTCACGAGCACCGGGGGTTTGCGATCTGAGGGACCGAAGACCTCCGCCAGGTGATCCGGACCCGGCGCGTGGATCTGTTCGCGAGCGATCCCCTCGCAACGATGGTCGAGGATGCTGTCTGCATCCTCGCCGAGCTTGTCGACGATCCCGTCTATAGTTGCTGCCACACCTGCCAGAGCCATCATCTCTCTCCTCTCTGTCGCCTGAATCGCATGCCGCCCCTACCTCCTGGTAGTCCTGAGTCTATCTCGCGACCGCGCCGCTCACCGGAGCTCCGGTGAGGTGGGCGACGACCTCGGCGACCGATCGAATATCGTGGACGTCGCCGGCGCTCCTCCCTGCCTGCCAGTAGTCTCTCGTCCCGGTTTCGTCGAGCGAGGCCCGCTTCAGCTGCCACGCCGACTTGAGCGCGTAGAACATCCGCATCCAGTGCTTGCGCTTGCGCCCGCGGAGCATCCAACGCGCGATCGGCCCCGCCTCGAGACCCATTCGCTCGATGTACGGGGTGTTGATGACGGCCACCGGCACCCCCGTCAGTCGCTCGCTGAGAACGATGTCTTCCTCGCCGGCGTCGACGATCGCCTGCTTGTACGGCAGCGAGGCAGTGCACTCGGTCGTAGCGATCAGCCGGGTGCCGATCTGGATCGCCGAGTAGCCGAGGTCGAGAGCCTCCGCGAAACGCTCGGGGCTGGCGACACCACCCGCGCAGACGATCGGCACCCCGAGACCCTCGAGTTCCCTGAGAAGCTCGGCCGGCCCCTTGTCGCCAGCGTGCCCGCCGGCGCGCCGGTTGACGGCGATGAGGCCATCGACGCCCCCGGCGAGCCCCTTCTCGGCCCACTTCGCCGAGGTGACGTCGTGGTAGACGACGCCCGCCGCAGCGTGGACCCGTTCGCACACCCAGCGCGGATTGCCGAGCGAAGTGATGAAGAAGCGGACACCCTCCTCGAGTGCGACGTCGATCCACCCCGACATCCGCTGGAAGTACTTCTTGGACGACGCCTCGATCAAGGCGTTCATTCCGATCGGACGGTCGGTCAGGCGCCGGATGTAGCGGATCCCTTCCCGGAAATCGTGGCCGTGCACAAAGGTGAGCGACACCGGCTGGAGGACGCCGATGCCGCCGGCCGCGGATACCGCGGCTACCAGCTCGGGATTGCTGCAGGGGTACATCGGACCGCCAATCAAGGGCAGCGCGATTCCCACCTGGCGGGTGAAGGCAGTCGCCGACTCGCGGCTCACGCCGTCTCCCTGGGACTGAGCAGCCAGCGAGCGGTCACTCGCGCGACGCGGTCGCCGGTCGCGTCCCGGATCTCGGCCTCGACCGCGACCTCGACCGGATCGGTGACGGTCGGCACCTCCACCGTGGTCTCCGCCGTCAGCCGACCTCGAGCCTTCTTGAAGTACTCGGTCGAGAGACCCTTCACGATGCCGCGCGTCTTCTCGTCGAGCCCGATCAGCATGGCGGTGCCGCTAGTCACCTCACCCAGATTGACGAGAGCCACGGCGTGGACGGAGTCGAGGTGGTTGCGCAGCCGCCGACGGTCCTCGAGCGTCACCCGCGCATATCCGGGTCGCAGCTCCTCGAAGACGGCACCTATCGACCCGGTGTAGGGCGCGGTACGCCCGAGCAGCCAGCTGAAGATACGCTTACCCCCAGGCAGCCGCTCCAGTCGGGACCATAGGGTCGCCAACCGCGCTCCTGGTGCTTCTATCTTGCGTGCCATCCGAGCCCTCCGAGTAACCTGGCGCGGCGGCATTCTACGCTCGAAGCCGACCGGTGGCGTCAGTAAGTCGTCGCTTCCGCTGCCATTCGCAGGCCGAATGACGAGCTTGGACGAATCCGCCGCACCACTTAGAATCGCCCGGTTCGACCCTGAGGAGAAATTTGGCGGGAAAATCGCGTTTCGCGGCACGGTTGACCGGCGATCATCGCCGGTTGGCCGAGCTGGCCGAGGAGGACGGCGATCTCATCGAGGCCGCCCGGCACTGGGCTCGGGCGAAGGAGTTCCGACGCGCGCTCGAACTTGCGGGCAGGGCGGGGAGCACCAGCCGGGCGATCGGTTACGCCTTCAAAGCGGCTCTCGGCCCGGATGCCGCAGCCCCTCAGGGTGGGACAGCGCGCCAGGCGGGTAACGCACTCCGCGCATCGGGAATGGTGCGGGAAGCGATGATCCTCTTCGAGCTCGGCTCGGCCTACAGCCAGGCAGCCGACGCCGCCGCCGAGCTCGAGCGACCGCTTCGAGCCGCCGAGCTCTACGAGAAAGCCGGTGAATGGGGCAAGGCCGCCAGCTGCTTCGAAGCGGAGAACCGCTTGGCCGATGCCGTCAGGATGCTCGGACTTCGCTCCCGCCAGCTGCAGAAGGCGATCGATGAGCGCCGGCCGGCGAGCTCCGAGCGGGAGAAGCGGGAGGTCGACGACCGCCGAGCGGGGCTGCTGGCTCGGCTGCGAAGCGACAGCGAGGCGCCGGCGATCGACGGGCAGCCGTCGACGACGCAGTCCGCCTCCGTCCTCGAACGGACCGGTCGCTGGCGAGAGGCCTTCGAGGCCTACCTGACGATGAACGATGCGGACTCCGCTGCCGACATGGTCGCCCGAATACCCAGCCTCTCGTCCCGCCAGCGCGCCGAGCTCCTCGGCCGCTGCGGCCGCCACGAGGAGGCGGCGCGCGCCCTGATCGACGCCGGCCTCAGTGACGACGCCGCCCGCTTGCTCGAGAAACAAGAGCTCTGGAGCGAAGCGGGCGCCGTCCGCGAGGACGCCAGGGACTTCCTGGCCGCAGGAAGCTGCTATCAGCGGGCCGGTGAGCTGAAGGCCGCGGCGCGGTGCTTCAAGAAGGGTGGCGACCCCTCCCTAGCGGCCGATGCATTCTCGCGCCTCGGGAGACACAGCGAGGCCGTGACCCTCTACCTCCAGGCCGGCAAGATCCGAGAGGCGGCCACTGCCCTCCAGCGGAACGACCAGCACATCGAAGCCGCCAAGTACTTCATCGAGTTGGGAGCTCGGGCGGAGGCGATCGCCGCCCTCGAGCAGGTGAGCACCGGCTCTGAGGAGTGGATCGATACGAGCCTCAAGCTGGTTCCGATGCTCCTTGACGACGACCGCGCCGCGGCGGCGCTCGACCGGGTCCGACAGATCTCCGACGATCCCCGCGAGGTCGGGGAGGCGGCGCTCGAGCGCCTCTACTGGGAAGGTCGTTGCCTCGAGGCGCTCGCACGGGGCGCCGACGCGGTCGATTGCTATCGGCAGCTGCACGCCCTCACCCCCGAGCACCGAGACATCGAGAAGCGCCTCGCCGAGCCTCCCCCACCGGCGCCGCCCGCCACGCTTGCCCAGGGCGGCATCCTCGGGAACCGCTATCGCATCGGCGGCGAGATCGGCCGGGGCGAGAAGAGCCGGGTCTATCGCGCTTACGACGAAGAGCTGCGGGAGCAGATCGCCCTGAAGGTCCTGCTGCACGCGAGTGAAGCCGACCCCGAAGAGGAATCACGACTCATCCGCGAGGTTCGGATCTGCCGCCGCATCACCCACCCCAACCTCGTCGGCGTCTTCGACGTCGGCCGCTTCGATCAGGGGCTGTTCGTCACGATGGAGCTGCTCGAGGGCCGGAACCTGGCGGCGGCGCTGGCAGAGGAGGCCCCTCTCCCGTTCGCCCGCTGCAAGAGGATCCTCGCCGACGTGCTCGAGGGTCTCAAGGAGGCTCACGCCGGAAACCTCGTGCATCGCGATCTCAAGCCGCGGAACCTCTTCCTCACTTCCGAGCGCACCAAGATCCTCGACCTCGGCATCGCCCGCCGCAGGACCTTCGAGACCGGGCTCACCCAGTCCGCGCAGGCGATGGGGACGCCGGCGTACGCCGCTCCGGAGCAGCTGCTCGGCAAGCCGGTCGATGCCCGCACCGACCTCTATTCCCTGGGGGTCGTCGTCTACGAGATGTTGACCGGCCACGGTCCCTTCGAGGCGGACGACCCCGCCGCGCTCGCGATGGCGCACGTCAACGAACCGCCACGCAACATCCGTGAGAACCGCGAGGGGCTCCCCGAGGCGTGGGGTCGGCTCGTTCATCGCCTGCTCGCCAAGGAGCCCGACCTGCGATTGCAGTCGGCCGCGCACGCCCTCAACGTCGTCCAGGCCCTGCCCGACGGCTAGAGCCCGACAACCGAGTCCAGAGCGAGGGCTCGAAGGGGAACCTGACGGCTGCAGCTTCTCCCCAAGGCCGGGTAAGGGCTAGTTGCCCAGATATCCGAGGCTCCGAAGCAGATCGAGATCCTCGTCCGAGAGGTCCTTCTGTCCTTCGGCGAACTGCCGCTCGAGCAGCTCGCGAACTTCCTGAATGTCGCGCTGAAGTCGGCGCGCCGCGAACTTGACGTCGGCGTCCTTCTCGGGGCTCCCGCTGCCCGGGGCGTCCTGCGAGAGCGCCTTGAATGGCCAACGGTAGGCGGCGACGGCCGACAGCTTGTCGTGGCGCTGGCTGAAGCCGTGGGCGAACCAGGGCCCTCGCGGGGGGCAGTCACCGCCCTGGAGGCAGTCGACCATCGACTGGCCGTCCGCCTCGGGGAGAGCTCCAAGCCCGAGCAGATCGAGCGTTGTGGGCACGATGTCGTTAATCAACGCCGGCGCCTCGATTCGCTCTCCGGCCGGAACCCCGGGGCCCGCCATCGTCCACAGGATCCTCAGCTGGTCCTCCCGGTTGAAGCCCGCGTGCCCGACGACGCTGTGATTGCGGTAGAGCCCTTCGCCATGATCGGAAGCGATGATCCAGAGGGTCGGGCGACCGTCTTGCTCGACCGCCGAGCGCAGCCGTCCGAGATGGTCGTCCATGTAGGCGACCTCGAGGGCGTAGTTGAGACGAACGACCGACGGCGGCGGCTTGCGCAATCCTCCGTCGAAGCGAACGGTGACGACCGCCGGAAGGTCGGCCGTGCGAACGAGGTCGATCTCGAGCGGCTCGTCGAGGGCCGCTTCCGGCCGCGGCAGCTGCTCCCACGACGCCACATAATCGAGCAACGTGTCGTTGTCGCGGAAACGCACGAAGAGTCCCGTCCCGTCGAGGTCGTCCGGGGCCGGCTCGCGGAGCGACCTCCAGCGCAAGCGATGACGTCCCGGCGCGAGATCGAGATCGAGCTCGTGCCTCTCCTTGGAGGTGAGGTTGTAGCGCCCGACCTCCTCACCGTCGAGCTCGACGACGACGTCCGGGGGGGCCCCCTTCAAGCCGTAGGGTTCGTGAGGATCCGAGAAGTGAACCCAGACGAAGTACGGCTCGTCACGGTGAGCCTCGATCCAGGGGAGCGCCGACGCGAGCACTTCGTCGGCGGTCCGGTAAAAGCGAGGCACCGCCACGTATCCGTCCTCGTAGAGCTCGAAACCCCGATCGAGCTGGTATTCACGCCGCAGCGTCGCGAGGGAGACGAAGGCGGCCGTGCGGTATCCCGCTTCGCCCAGGACCTGCGGCAGCGTGAGGATGCCGGGGGAGACCTTGTCGCCGTTGCGGAGCAGGCCCATCCCGACCGGCGTTCGGCCGCTGAGCAGGCTGGCGTGCGAAGGAAGCGTCATCGGCACCGTCGTGCGGGTCTGAGCGAAGAGGACGCCGTTCGCCGCGAAGCGGTCGAGGTTGGGCGTCGCCTCGACCTCCGGATTGAAGAGGCCGGTGCTCAGGAGGTGGAGCGTGTCGAGGGTCACCAGCACCACTCGTGGGTACCGGGCGAGCGCCCGCCTGCGGGCACCGGGACCGCCCCACCACCACGCACCCGCCAGCAGGGCGACCGCCACGGCCGCTACGATGACGACCCTCTTCAAATCCTATTCTCCTCGAGCGGGCACCGATCGACCCCGCATTGGCCGGCCCGGTAGGTCCAGCCGGATAGCGGCGTCTCAGGCGTCCGGCCGGACCCGAGGCGACACGAAAAAGGCGGCCCGGGGGCCGCCTTGCGTCGATTCTCGATCGTGAACGTCAGGGAACGGTGGTCGACCACGCCGTCGTGTCTCCCGACTCGAAGCCGTCGGAGAAGATCTCGGGCGGCAGCGGGCCAGTGAAGGGTACCACCAGCTCACCGTCGTCGCGGAACGTCTGGAGGCGGTGCTCCACCGGGTTCGGCCCGACATCGGAATCGAACCAGAACGAGAAGGTCGTCCCCCAGCGTAGCGCGTTGGTGCTCATGCCGGCGGGCACCGCATCCCAGCGGACGATGCCGTTCGGTTCGTCCATGGTGATCACCCAATCCGAGGTGTCGTACGGCTCTCCCGAGTGGTGCGCCACGTCGTGGAAGCCGACGCCGCCGAAATTGGCGGCGCTCCCCAGATCGATGACGAAGCCGTCGGCCGAGGTGTGCGAGTTCAGGTTGTAGATGGCGTACTCGTAGTGGTACTGGAGGACACCCTCGGTCGTTTCGGTCACCCGGCGTGCGGCGTGAAAGCGCTCGGTGATCGTGTAGTCGGGATAGAAGGTGCCCGGCGGCAGCGGTGCTTCCGCCTCCTCGCCCGTAAAGAAAGTGTCCTTGTCGGCCTGGACGATCTCGACCGCCGAGTCGACCGCTTGCCAGGCGTAGATAGCCGGTAGCTCGCGCACCGTCGGTCCGGTGAACGAGAGATTGAGTTGAGGCAGCGCACCCACCGTCATCTGGCGGTGCGAGGCGTTGTTGAGACCGTTGCCGGCCCGCGCATCGTCGCGCACCGCGTAATGCCCCTCGCCCCAGTAGAGGGCGCCGGGGTTCTGCGCCGGGTCGAGATCGGACTCCGCGACGACGATCCGCTGGTCGTGGTCGTCGGTGGTGTCACCGCCCGCCGGGTTGGTGGGGTGATCGGCGCCCGCGATCTGCACGTCCGACCGCCGGCCGAGCGGCCGGCTGCCGTTGAGGCCGGAACCGTAGAAATCAGTGCATCCGGTCCCGAGCTGGGCGCCGCCGGCCGGCGGGCCGACGCAACTAGTGTTGGGCTTCCCCTCGTCGTTCCAAACGCAGTCCGCGTCACCGGTGTTCAGCGACAGGAAACCGTGCTTCAAGAAGCTCGCGCCGATCTGGAGGAAGCGGCCGTCCTTGAGCCGGTAGAGGTTCTGGCTGATCACCGAGTGATCGTCGCCCGCGGCCGGCGCGAACGGGTGCCATTCCGAAGTCTCCATCCGGCAGAAGCTGGGAAGGGAGGGGTCGTCGCACCAGTCGACCGGATAGCTGCCGACGTTGCACGAGTTCGTGCCGATCGCGTAGCCGCGGCAATCCTCCCCGCCGGTGCCGTAGCCGGGTGGACACGGGCTCGGATCTTCGCCGCCCGTGGTATCGGTGTAGTTCGAGACGGAGTCGAGATCGATGATGGTGACGTCGGGCCCTACGGACAGAGTGCCCAGCTGCTCGGTACGCTCCAGGCCTTCGGTGAGGACCTGGATCTCGACGGCCTCGCGAGCCTCCAGACCGAAGCCGGTGAGCACCACGATCGCACCCACCGGTACGAGCCAGATCCAACGTTTGGGTAGTGTGAGCTTCATGCGGTTTCCTCCGTGTCACCTGCGGCTAGCCGGGCGAAGGCAGGGTGGGTCGTGGCTACCCCGCCCTCCCGCCAGCCGCGTCTGATTCTCTTGGAAAGGGAACTTCAGGCACTGGGGCCGAATCAATCGGCGCGGAGTATAGCCTACTCGCGCAGCGACGTCGCTCGTCGGCCCGGATTCTTCGCTCCGTCGCCGTTCTCAGCGACGGCGAGCATCGGCGATCCGGTCTCGCAGCGTCGTCGCCGCGAGCGATCCCGGCGCGAGACTGAGCGCGGCCTCCACCTCGGCCTCGGCCTCGGCGAAACGGCCTTGCGCGAGGAGAACTCGGGCGTAGAGGACCCGCGTCTCCGGGTCGTCCGGTCGTTGCCGGACGGCGACCGAGTACTCGCGCGCGCTCCCCGTCAGATCGCCCGCCGCAGCCAGGGTGCCCGCCAGGTTCTCCCGCGCCGGAAGGTGGACCGGATCGAGCGCCAGGGCGTTGCGGAACTCGCGCGCCGCGCCGTCCAAGTCGCCGGCATAGGCCGCCACCAAGCCGAGGTTGTAGCGCACCTCGACCGACTCGCCGAAGGTCGCGAGCTGTCTTTCGAAAGCCGCCCACGCGGCTTCGAAGTCCCCTCGTTGGGTCGCGACGAGACCGGCGCTCGCGTAGGCACGCGAATCGTGCGGATCGACCGCCACCGCCTCCTCGAACCGACTCTGCGCGGTCACGAAGTCGCCGCGCTCGAACGCGCCACGCCCGAGCAGTTGATGCATCCTTCCGGCGAGCTCGTCCCGCTCGATCGCGAGAAGGGCATAGCGCTCGGCGGCCGTGTCGTCGCCGGTGAGGTAGGAGAGGATCGCCTGCCGGGGAGCGGCTCCAAGAGTCGGAATCCAACCGATCTCGCCGGCGCGCTCGTAGGCGGCGACGCCGCGGTCCGCCGCCTCGCGCACGGATCGGGGCAGCCTCGGCCGCGGCTGAGCGAGATCGAATACCGCCCCCTGCCAGCCGGCGGCCTCGCGTACGGCCTGCTCTCCGCGAACCTCCCAGCTGCGCACGACCGCGCTGTGGCCCCAGCCGACCGCGAGCAGCGCCATCGCCCCGAGCAGGGCCCAGCCGGGTGCTCGCAGGCGTCCCGCCCGCTTCAACTGCCAGCCCTTGAAGGCGACGTTCGGGAGCCTGACCAGCTGGTAGGTCAGCAAGACCAGGGCGGAGAGGATCGCCGCGACTCCCAGCGACATCAAGAACGGGCCGTAGCCGTAGAGACCCTGGAAGCTGAAGAACGCCGCAACGAAACCGACGGCCGTTACCGCCTCTTCGGTCCACGACAAGGGGTACTTCTTCATCGTTCGTCCGCGCGCCCGCGCCTCGGTCAATAGCGGCAGGGCACCGGCGCCGTAGTAAAGCGCGTCGTTGGGACACACGCTGACGCAGTCGAGACATTTCATGCAGCCGCTGTCGACCACCATCCCGAAGTCGCGCACCTCCTCGTAATTACCCGCACGTTCGAGGTACAGACGGCGGTGCAGTGACCGCAGCCGGCGCACGCATCGGTCACCCGGATTCGAAACGGCGAGAGCTTCTCCGCGACCCCGAAAATCGCGCCGTACGGACAGGCGTAGGTGCAGAAACCCTTGGCGCCGAGGAAATAGATCGCGACGAAACCGCAGATCAGGAAGGTGAGACCGCCGACCACCCAGCCGGGAAAGGTCGCCCAGAACTCGGTCGTCGTGAGCTCCGAGCCGGTGACGGCCAGCGTATCGGTCAGCCAGAAGCGGCGTACGGCCGGCCAGACGAAGGCGTAGAGAAAAGCGATCATCGGTACCCAGGCGAGCAGGCGCGAGCGCAGCGGTTTCGGCCGTCGCCCCAGCTTCTCGAGCAACGAGCGCGACAGGTCCTGGAGAGCGACCAGATGGCACGCCCAGCCGCAGAAGAACCGGCCGCACACCGCGGTCAGCAGGATGGTGAGGGCGAAGAAGACGAGCCCGGTGTTGATGATCCCGGCGTTGGCGAAAGCCGCCGCCTCCGACGGCTCGACCGGCGTCAGCGTCCGGCCTCGGATCAACCAGTGGGTGATGTGAGCGGCAACCACCAGGTGCACGAGGGCGAGGACCGTGGCACGCCACCGGGTGCTGCGTGATCGCCGAATACGAGTCTCGGACTGGACGATCGGGAGACCCATTTCCCGGCTCAGTCGCGACGTCGGTTGGCGTCGAACTCGATCACCGTGCCCGGCTCGGTCGGTGGTTCGGCCTCCGCCGGTCCTTCGGCCGATCCCTCCGCTCCCGCCTCCGCCGCGCCCGGCTCCGCCAGCTGAATCCCGAACTCGGCCGAAGGATCGGCGAAGGCGGTCATCGCGGCGTAGGGCACCTCCAGCATCACCGGGTCGCCACCGAACCTCAGCGTCACCGCGAAGCCGATGTCGTCGGCTTGGAGGTCCCAGAACTGATTCTGGAGGACGATGGTAATCTCCTCCGGGTACTTTCGTCGCAGGCTCGGCGGCATCACGACGCCGGGAGCGTCGGTACGGAAAGTGATGTAGAAGTGGTGCGCGCCCGGCAGTCCGTCACGCGCCACCTCTCTGAGGATCCTGCCAATCGCGTCGCGCAAGGCGTGCAGAACCAGCTGCGGGTAATCGATGGTACGGGTGTCTTCCATGATCGACGAATCGCCTCTCGGAGCATGATAGCCGCTCCAAGACAGAACTCTCGCCCGTCCGGGCGCGTACCATAGACGTTCCCAACCCAAAGCCACCAGGAGGACCACCATGATCGCTCGCCTCTCTCTCGCTGTCTGCGCCGGCCTCGTCCTGCTTCTGCTGCCGATCACGGGTGAGGCGCAGATTCCGGACGAGTTCACCAACCTCAAACTGCTCGATCCGGAGATCTCCAAGGGCCAGCTGGTCGGCACCATGCGCGACTGGGCGGGTGGCCTCGGCGTTCGCTGCAACCACTGCCACGTCGGCCCCGACGATCTCGTCGGCATGGACTTCGCGAGCGACGAGAAGGCGACGAAGCGAACGGCGCGGCGGATGTTGGAGATGGCTCGCAGAATCAACGGCGAGCTGTTGGCCGACCTGCCGGTCGTCGAAGAGGGAGCACAGCACCAGGTCGTCTCTTGCTACACCTGTCATCGCGGTCGATCGAAACCGCCGCGCAACATCGTCGTCGAGCTCGGGGCGATCGCCGAGGCGGATGGCGTCGACGGCGCTCTCGAAGCCTACGACTCGCTCCGCGAAGAGCACTACGGCTCGGGGGTCTACGATTTCCGGCCTTCCGCTCTGGCCCAAGCGGCGAGTCATCTGATGCAAGCCGGCCAGCCCGCCGACGCTCTGAAGACGCTCGAGAAGAGCCTCGAGCACCATCCCGACGAAGCCGACACCCACGCCATGATCGGCTTCATTCACCTTCAGACCGGCGACCCCGGTGCCGCCCTCGCGGCGATCGAGCGAGCACTCGCAATAGATCCCGGAAACCGGGGAGCACTGCGCGCCAAGGCGATGATCGAGGCGACTCCGCCGTCAGACGGCGGTTGACCCGGCCGGCAACGGCGACCCGCTCCGGTAGCGGGCGGCGCCCTCTCGGCCGCCGCATTTTCGAAGGGCAGGAGCCGTCCGCCCGGGGCGGCCTTGGTCACGCCGGACTCCGCGTAGAGGAGGATCCTCACCGGACGGCCGAACCGGTTCCCTCCCGGGCTCGGAACCCCTACAATGGGGCGCGGCCGTACGCTGTCGGCGCCCACGATCCCTCGATGAGTCACCCTCTCCCCAACCTCTCGCCGGCACCGACTCCAGCCGCGCCTGGAAAGGAAATCTGGCCCCGCATCCTCGGGGACATCGGTGATCCGACCGACGGTCCGACCTTGATCGTCATCGGCGGCCTTCACGGCAACGAGCCGGCAGGCGTGAAGGCTCTCCAACGCTTTTTCGCGCGCCTGGAAGCCGACGGCTCTTCGATCGCGGGACGCGTCATCGGCCTCAGCGGAAACCGCCGGGCGCTGGCGATGGGGCGGCGCTTCCTGAGCCTCGACCTGAACCGAATCTGGCGACCGGAGCGACTCCAAAAGGTGCGTTCCGTGCAGGGGGGCCTGCAGGATGAGGAGGCGGAGATGGCCGCACTCGACGCAATTCTCGCCGAGTGCATCGGGCTCGCTCGAGGACCCGCTTGCGTGGTCGATCTCCACACCACCTCCGGACCGGGACCGGCGTTCACCGTCCTCCACGACACGCTCATGAACCGCCGCTTTGCCCGCGCCCTTCGGATCCCGCTCGCCCTCGGCCTCGAGGAGGAGCTCAATGGCACTCTGAGCGACCACCTGACAGATCAAGGCGTCATCGCCCTTACCGTTGAAACCGGTCAGCACGACGACCACCGCTCGATCGATCGGGCGCAAGCAGCATTGTGGATCGTGCTCGACGTCGCCGGCCTGCTTCCCGAGAGATATCGTAGAGAGACGGAAGGGGCGAGGCGACAGCTCGAGCGCGAAACGCGCGGCCTGCCGGCTGCCGTCGAGGTCCGCTTTCGCCACGCCATCGGCGCTGGTGGCGAGTACCGCACGAACCCCGGCTTCAGCAGCTTCGGGCAAGTCCGCGAAGGGCAGATCGTCGGTACGCAGGATGGGAGGCCGGTCTCGGCCCCGATGTCCGGTCTTCTCTTGATGCCTCTCTATCAGGAGCAGGGGAACGACGGGTTTTTC
>CALZKB010000223.1 GCA_945787575.1 Thermoanaerobaculia bacterium
ACGCCCGCAACTTCTCGCAGTGCGACTCGATGCTGATCGGCGACCGCTGCGGCGCCCACACCTTTCCCTACATCGACGTCCAGAACACCACCTCGCAGATGGAGCACGAAGCGTCGACCTCGAAGATTGGCGAAGACCAGCTCTTCTACTGCGCCAGCCGCGGCCTCGACGCCGAGGATGCCCTGTCGATGATCGTCAACGGCTTCTGCAAAGAGGTCTTCAAAGAGCTGCCGATGGAGTTCGCCGTCGAGGCGCGCCGCCTGCTCGAGGTCAGCCTCGAAGGCAGCGTCGGCTGACAACCCGGACCAACCAGACCTCTCTCCAAGCGAAGGAACCAGAAATCATGAGTTTGCTCGATATCAAGAACCTCCACGCCGGCGTCGAGGGTGCGGAGATCCTCAAGGGGGTCGATCTCACCGTCAACGCGGGCGAAGTACACGCCATCATGGGCCCCAACGGCTCCGGCAAGTCGACCCTCGCCCAGGTACTCGCCGGACGCGAGGACTACGAGGTCACCGAGGGCACCATCACCTACAAGGGTGAGGACCTCCTGGAGCTCGACCCGGAGATCCGCGCCCGGGAAGGGATCTTCCTCGCCTTCCAGTACCCGGTCGAGATCCCCGGCGTCTCAAACGTCTACTTCTTGAAGGCGGCCTTGAACGCCATCCGCAAGCACCGCGACCAGGAAGAGATCGACGCCATGGACTTCCTGACCTACGTCAAGGGCAAGATGGAGATCGTCAAGATGGACGAGGAGCTGCTCCACCGGCCGGTCAACGAGGGTTTCTCCGGCGGTGAGAAGAAGCGCAACGAGGTCTTCCACATGGCGGTGCTCGACCCGGTGCTCGCGGTGCTCGACGAGACCGACTCCGGCCTCGACATCGACGCTCTCAAGATCGTCGCCGCGGGGGTCAACTCGCTGCGCTCCGAGGACCGCGGCTTCGTCGTTATCACCCACTACCAGCGGCTTCTCGAGTACATCGTGCCCGATGTCGTCCACGTCATGATCGACGGCAAGATCGTGCAGACCGGCGGCAAGGAGCTGGCGCTCGAGCTCGAAGAGAAGGGCTACGGCGGCCACGAGCGGGAAGCCCGGGACGCGGCGGCGGCCAGCGCCAGCCCGGCCTAGGGGGAATCGGGAGATGACCATCGCAACCGAAAGAAAAGTGCAGGCGCCGGGCGCGAGCGAGAAGAGCGCACCGGCCGCGGCCACCGACTTCCCGGCCATCTTCGGAGAGTTGCAGGATGAGCTCGCCAGCCGCGGCTCGCGGCGCGTCACCCATCTGCGGCAGAGCGCCATCCGACGCTTCGCCGAGCTCGGCTTCCCGACCACACGCCACGAAGAGTGGCGCTTCACCAACGTCAAGCCGCTCGTCCGCACGCCGCTCACCGTGGCGGCCCCCGCCGAGGGCAGCGCGCCGACGGTCACCGCCGCCGAGCTCGAGCGCTACTTCTACCCCGACTGCACCCAGCTGGTGCTGGTCAACGGCCGCCTCGCCCCCGAGCTCTCGCACCTCGAAGACCTGCCGGCGGGCGCCGTGGTGAGCTCCCTGGCCGACGCCTGGCAGAGTCATCCGGCGCTGATCGACCAGCACCTCGGCCGCTACGCCAGCTTCGACGAGCACGCCTTCGTGGCGCTCAACACCGCCTTCCACCGCGACGGCGTCTTCCTCTACGTGCCGAAAGGCGCCGTCATCGACAAGCCGATCAACCTGATCGTCGTCGGTGCCGCCCAAGCCGAGCCGGTCGCCTTCTTCCCCCGCCTGCTCTTCGTCGCCGAAGAGTCGAGCCAGGTGACGATCTTCGAGCAGCATGTCTCGGTCGGCGACGGCGCCTACTTCACCTGCCCGGTGCTCGAGGTCGTCGCCGGCGCCAACAGCACCATCGACCACTACAAGCTGCAGCGCGAGTCGACCGACGCCTTCCACATGTCGACGCTGCAGGTGAAGCAGCACCGCGACACCAACTTCTCCTCGCACTGCCTCTCCTGGGGCGGCTCGATCGTGCGCAACGACGTCAACGCCACCTTGGACGGCGAGAACTGCACCAGCATCTTGAACGGCCTCTACATGGTCGAAGGCAAGCAGCTCGTCGACAACCACATGCGGGTCGAGCACAACCAGCCCAACTGCTACAGCCACGAGCTCTACAAGGGGATCCTCGAGGGCGAGGCGCGGGCGGTCTTCACCGGCCGTATCTACGTCGAGGAAGACGCCCAGAAGACCGACGCCGTGCAGGCGAACCGCAACCTGCTGCTCTCCAACAAGGCGCTCTGCAACTCGCAGCCGCAGCTCGAGATCTTCGCCGACGACGTCCGCTGTACCCACGGCTCGACTGTCGGCCAGCTCGACGAGCTGGCGATCTTCTACCTGCGCTCGCGCGGAATCGGCGAGGAGGCTGCCCGGTCGCTGCTGACCTACGCCTTCGCCGCCGACATCGTCACCCGGGTCAAGCTGCCCCAGGTGCGCCGGGATCTGGAGGAGTTCCTCTTCCGCCGTCTACCCAAGGGGGAGATCGTCCGGCAGGCGGTGTAGCGCCACTTGGTATAAGAAGATGACGACAGCGGCGACCAGCGTTGATTCCGAGAGCAGCGCTTTCGACGTCGAGAGCGTTCGACGCCAGTTCCCGGCTCTGAGTCGGGAGGTCTACGGCAAGCCGCTCGTCTACCTCGACAGCGCCGCCTCCGCCCAGAAGCCGGAGGTGGTGATCGAGGCAGAGCTCTCCTGCTACCGCGAGTACTACGCCAACGTCCACCGCGGCGTTCACCGCTTCGCTCAGCTCTCGACCGACGCCTACGAGGCGGCGCGCCAGAAGGTCTCCACCTTCATCGGCGCCGGCTGCCCGCGCGAGGTGGTCTTCGTGAGGGGTACCACCGAGGGAATCAACCTCGTCGCCTCGACCTTCGGCCGCCAGCGAGTCGGTGCCGGAGACGAAGTGCTGATCACCGCGATGGAGCACCACTCGAACATCGTCCCCTGGCAGCTGCTGTGCGAACAGCAAGGCGCCAAGCTCGTCGTCGCGCCGATGAGCCAGAGCGGTGAGCTCATCTGGGACGAGTTCGAAAAGCGGCTGACCAAGAAGACCAAGCTCCTCAGCTTCGTTCATGTCTCGAACGCCCTGGGCACCATCAACCCCGCCGCCGAGATGACCGCCGCCGCCCAGGAGCAGGGCATCCCGGTAGTCATCGACGGTGCCCAGGCCGCCCCCCACATGCCCATCGACATCGCCTCCATCGGCTGCGACTTCTACACCCTCTCCGGCCACAAGATGTTCGGCCCCAGCGGCATCGGCGCCCTTTACGGCAAGCTCGAGCATTTGAACACCATGCCCCCCTACCAAGGCGGCGGCGAGATGATCCGCACCGTCACCTTCGAGAAGAGCGAGTGGGCCGAGCCGCCGGCCAAGTTCGAGGCCGGGACGCCGAACATCGCCGGGGCGATCGGCATGGGGGCGGCGGTGGATTTTCTGAAGTCGCTCGATATGGCTCAGGTCGCCGCCTACGAGGCCGAGCTGCTCGAGTACGGGACCCAGACTCTCGAGGCGATTCCGGGGCTCACCCTCATCGGCACCGCCCAGAACAAAGCCGGCGTCCTCTCCTTCCTGATCGACGGCGTCCACGCCCACGACATCGGCACCATCCTCGACCGGGAGGGGATCGCCGTCCGCGCCGGGCATCATTGCGCGCAGCCGGTGATGGATTTCTATGGCGTGGCGGCGACCGCCCGCGCTTCGCTGGCGCTCTACAACACCAAGGACGACATCGATCGGTTGGCGGCGGGGATCGGGAAGATCCGCGAGGTTTTCGGGTGAGTGAGCTCACCGACCTCTATCAGGAGGTGATTCTCGATCACAACAAGGCGCCGCGGAACTTCGGGGTGTTGGAGAACGCCGACCGCACAGCGGATGGGCATAATCCGCTTTGTGGGGATATGTTGAGGGTTTCGTTGGTGCTCGAAGGCGATGTCGTCCAGGACATCAGGTTCGAGGGGTCGGGGTGTGCGATTAGTAAGGCTTCGGCTTCGATTATGACTGAGGCGGTGAAGGGCAAGAGGGTCGCGGAAGTTGAGGCGTTGTTTGAGGGGTTTCATGAGTTGATGACGGGGGATCCGAGTGTGAAGGGGGAGGCTGGGGCGGAGTTGGGGAAGCTGGCGGTTTTTGAGGGGGTTAGGGAGTTTCCGGTGCGGGTCAAGTGTGCGACGTTGGCTTGGCATACTCTGGAGGCGGCGTTACGGGAGGATGGGAAGGTGGCTAGTACGGAGTAGGGGGCAGGCTCCTGACTTCGGATCTGGCGGTTCGGGGTTCGAATCCCTGGCGGCGCGCCACTATTACTCTCTATCCCGCAACTACTTACGAGTTCTTCGTCCTCTGCGGGACGTTGCTTGTCCTGTAGTGAGTCAGCACAAAGTCAGCACCAGGGGGTCTGAACCCCGACTTTCAGCGGGCTTTCTTGCCTACCGGCCCGCTGTAGAATCTCTAGACCTAGGGGGGGCAATTGAAGACGTATCCGGTCAACGTCGTGGGCGAGTCGTTCCAGAACGACGATGGGAGCGATAGGCAGAAGATCATCCGTCGCTGTCGGGTGGGCATGCCCATTTCCCTGCAACCGGAGCCGGATAACCCCTACGACTCGCATGCGATTGCTGTCGTGAGCGAACACGGGCAGATTGGCTATCTGGCCAGGGGTTCGTGGGTAGCGGAAGCGCTCGACGAAGGCAAGACAGTGAACGCGACGATCAAAGGGATCGAAAAATCTGGCCCGCTCTTCAAGCGCATGTACGGTGTCGTCTTGGAAGTGTTGGTGGAATAGCTTTGACCTCCGTCTGGGCTGGCTTCTTGGAAGCTGGTTTCTTCGCCTTCTTGGTGGTCATATGCGCTCCACCTGCTCGACCCTGACCCGATCCAAACGAAACCGGTACTCGGAAGCCTCGCGGCTCTTGGCCGTGCCTGCCTTGAGCAATTCGAGTAGGCCCTCGTTCTTGTTGGCTGCTCGTTTCAACAGGGCAGCGGCGTGGGGGGGCTCCACACCGACGAGCGCACCAGCCATGCGACACGATAGGAAGAAGTGTCCGTCATTGTCGAGAAGGCGGGCAAACCAGTAGCAGAGGCTCACAACCCGCCGATAAGCAGCGTCCCGGTCGGTCGGCCAGTGATCGGACAGAAGCGGGAACATCTCGACGAGAGGCGGTGCGCTCTTCGGATGAAGTTCCATGTAGAGCGGTTCTCTGATCGTGCCCCATAGATCGACGAAGGTCTCTCGTGGGTCACAGGGCTTCCCGATCGTGTCGCAGTCGGGAAGAGCGTCCCACCCGCCATGATTCTCAATCGCCGCGTCAACCCGACGGACCGCTTCCCAGGTCGCCAAATCGGCTAGGTCTGGATGACCCCGCGAGAGACTCGTGAAAGTCCAGACAGAGGCTCGATAGTCGCGGGCGTCGTACGATTGTTGCCAGTCTCCCTGATTACGCTCAATCGCAAAGCCGAGAAAGGAATCAAGATCCTCCGGCGCTTTGCACTGAGCGAGCGCTGTCTCCAAGTCATCGGGATTCTCCACCCGGACACTCCAAGCTGGCGAGAGCCGGTTTTCTTCTTCGTGGAGCTCCCGTCTGCGTTCCCTTTTGTCAACCTGTAAGTCTTCGTTGGGTTCCGTTGGGTAGCCCGGTGAGTTCCCGGTGAGAACCCTGTGCGTACCCTCTGAGTTCCCCTGCGTACCCTTGTGTATTGTGAGGAGAGAAGCCGCCGAGGAGTCTGCCGTTTCGGCCTTTGGCTCTTGCCGCCTGGCTTCAGCGCTCGCTAGAGGTGGGCTCGGTACGCAATCCCCTTCCTTGATGGCTGGGGCGTCTAATCCAGCCCGCGCCCGTTTTCTTTGGGCTCGCGCCTCCCACTCGGCGATAAGGTCCTCATCACTTCTGCCATCAACTCCGACAGAAGAGGAAGGTGTCTCGGATCGGCCCCCACGTTCATCGCATGGAGCCACTCCTGAAGCGTGTATTGATTCCTCCGGGTGCTCTCCCGAATGCGGCGCTTCTGCTCCGGGGTCGCCACCGTCAACGCCTTCCCGTGGT
>CALZKB010000224.1 GCA_945787575.1 Thermoanaerobaculia bacterium
CGAGGCGGACCGCGCCGCCGAGAGATCGGAGGAGAAGGTGGCCGAGTTCCGGACCTTTCTGGATGACGCTTACGTCAAATACGTCCGCGACGGCCACTAACCCCAGCCGACTTCCGCACCTAGCAGAGATCGGCGGCGATCAGATAGTCGGCGAGGGTCAGCCCGCGGCCGAGGCCAACGGCCTCGGCCAGGTGGAGCTGGCCGCCGGTCTCGAACTCGCGCTCGCTTCGTCTTCTGAGCGTCTCCTCGTCGGGCAGCAACGCCGCCTTCTCGCGCATCTTGGCAAGGTCCAGATACCGGGCGAGAGCCGGGTTGCCCTCGATCGCAGCCAGCCGCTGCATCAGTTGCTCCTTCGAGCGCACGATCTGCCGGGCGCCGTCGGGGAGGGGAGCGAGCTTGTCGGGCCGCCAGCGGATTTTCTCCGGCAGCACGCCCGCCATCGCCATGCGATAGAGATAGCGGGTCCAACCGTCGTGGACGTACTGCTCCGGCGGCACCGCAAGGCAGAACTCCAGCAGCCGCACGTCGAGGAGCGGGAAGCGATAGACGACGCCATGACGACCTCCCACTAGAGCCCAGTTTTCGGTTCTGTGCTGGATGTGGCCGTCGGTGATCAGGTTGAACTGGTTGCGGCGCAGGTCGGGTCCCAACGAGATCGTTCGCTCCCACTTTCGTTTCTCGAGGCCGATCCTGCGCGCGAACTCGGGGTGGGGCCGCCGAAGACGCCACTGGCCCAGGCATGAAGCCGGTCGGGCAGCAGGTAGCCGAGAACGTTGCCCGCCAGGAACCGGTACCAGCGAAAGGGGTAGTGCCGCCTCCGTTTGCGCGCTTCGCGAGCGAGCGTCAGCCATCGACCCTTGACGAAGAGCTCCGAGAAGTACCCGCGCCCGTTGAAGGTCGCCAGCTCGTCGCCGCCCCAGCCCGAGAGCACGACCCGCGCGCCGCGCTCGGCCATCAACGCCGCGGTCCTGCCTTCGGGAGTGCCGGCGTCGACGGCCATCGGGCGGTCGATGTCCAGGCTCGAGCAGTAGTCAACAGAGTCGGTCACGATCTCGTGGGCTTCGAGCTCTTCCCGCTCTTTGATCGTATCGACGAAGGGCCGCTCGTCGTGGAGACGCCAGCCCTCCTCGAGCGCCGGCATGAAGGAGGCGGTCACCAGCCGCTCGCCCTGCTCCCGGAGACGGCGCGCCGCCAGCACCGCCAGGGCCGTGGAATCGAGGCCGCCGCTCAGGTGCGCGCCGACCCGGACGCCGCAGCGCAGCCGGCAGGCCACCGCCTCTTCGATCCGCTCGCGCAGCGCCCGGGCGTAGGCCTCGCGCGAGGGCAGCTCGAGCCTGCGGTCCGGGCGCAGGCTCCAAAAGCGCTTCGCGCGCACACCGTCCGTGGACACGGCCAAGGAATGCGCCGCGTCCAATCGCCGCACGTCGCGATAGAACGTCCGCGTGCGGCTCGAGTGATTGAGGGTCAGGAAATCCCCGACCGTGGTCTCATCGACGCGCCTTGGGATCTCCGCGAGCGCCAGAAGCCCTTTGATCTCGGTTGCGAAGGCGAACAGCCGGCCCGGAAGATGGGCGTAGTAGAAGGGCCGGATGCCCATGTGGTCGCGGGCGCAGAAAAGCGTCCCGGCCTCGGGATCCCAGACCGCGAAGGCGAAGTCTCCGAGCAGGTGTTTCGGACAATCCCCGCCCCACCGGTGGTAGGCCTCGAGAATCAGATCGCTGTCGGGGAGGCTCTTCTCGTTCTCTGGGAGGCCGAACTCGGCGATCAGCTCATTTCGGTTGTCGAGGATCGCATCGGCGGTCAGAATGAGTTGCCCGCCGCTGACCCTGGGCTGCTCGTCGCGTCGGGATTCGGGCGTGACCTCGAGCTTGCGGTGGCCGAGCGCGGCCGGGCCTTTCGTCCACAGGCCGTGGCCGTCCGGGCCGCAGTGGGCTAAGGCCCCATCCATGGCCGCGAGCTCGTCGCGCTCGGCGCCGGAGCCGTCAAGGCGCAGGAAGCCGAAGATCGCGCTCATGGGTGCTAGCCCTCGGGTTCCACCGTGCCGTCGACGATTCGCAGCGTACCGTCGGAGAGAAGATCGCCCAGAAACGTCTCGACGTCATGCCGGCAGACGTCGGGCTCGACGTCGTAGCGCTCTTGCATGACCTGAAAGATCTCGCCCACTGAGCGCGGCTTCTCGAGAAGCTTCCAGATCGCGGTGCCGGTCGCGTCGAGCCCGTAGTACTCGCCCTTCTCGATGGACATCATCACCGCCTCGCCGTCGATCTCGGCTTCGAGGACTTCGTCCGAGCGGGCGAGAACGGTCGCCAGGTCTAGGTCGGACCGGGTTTCGTTCGTCATCGGGGGGCGATACTACGACAATTGAAGCGCCCAGCCACTCACGCCCGCCAAGGCAGCCCTGTTGGTCCGATGCTGGCTCAAATCGCCTCGGAACACTCGGCCCGAGATCGCCGGGCGAGGCGAAGAGAAGCACCGGCGGCGTCCGCGCCGGCTTTACGAGCAAGGCGCGCCCCCGGAGCGCGTCGGCGCCTACGTTGCCGCTTGGAGACGCTGGGTGCGCTCGGGGCTCGGGCCGTGGCGCGAGCCGCTACCGCTCGACGAGACGGCGGGGCCGGCGTAGGTGACCGGTCGGAAACGGGAGGGCGGAAGGATGCGAGAATTACGAGATCGGCCCAGAACTCGGGGTGAAAGTGAATGGCGTCTCGGTTGGGGCGGTGGGCTTCTGGCGCGTGTCGCCTAGAGAGCCCAGAATGAATCGCGTAGGGGCGTGCCATGCCCGTTCCGGGTTGCGATGCGGCCCACCCGGCTGCATGGAAACAGAGATCCGGTCGCAAGGATGAGGCTCCTGCCGAGATGACGTGTGGCGTTTCATCCTATACCTCCTCGAAACGGTACCGATTGTGGTGCGTGGCGATACTATCACGGGGCACGGGATCTCTGCCTGCACCCCAACTCGTTGGACGTAGGAACTGCGGCCCTGCGTTCCTCTTGCTTTGGAGAAGCGATATCCTATCGCTGCTTCAGATGCTACGCACCCATCCGATCCGTCGAGCGCTCGCGCCGATTCTATTCCTGCTCATACCGGCCGCCGAAACCCGGGCCGGCTCGCTCAGGGTCGACCCGGACGCGGCCTACACCGGAGAGTTTGGGCTCGAGCTGTCGGTCTGTGTCGACGAGCTGGATCTGCCAGTCGCGGCCGGGCCGATCGAGGGTCTCTTTGTCGCCTGCGATCTGCTCACCGCAGCCGGTGTTGCGGTCGGCCCGGCCGGAGCAACCCTCCGGGCGGGGCAGACGATCATCTTGGAGGATGGCTTCTCGGTACTCGCGGGCTCGGCCCTCTCGGCCGGTACCGATCCGGCACTTGCCTCGGGCGTTAGCAGCGTCCGCGATGCTTCGCCGAGCGCGGACCCAGCGTCCAAGGTGCGCTTCCACGTCAACGTGGATCGGCTGACGCTCGGTTCGGGCGACCGGATCGATCATCTGAGTGGGTTCTCGACGGGTGGAGCTCTTCAGTTTCGTGTCAGCCTGGTGCCGGGAGCGGCGCCGGGCGAGGTCCGCCTCGCCCTCGCCGCTCGGCTCGACGGCGGCGCCCTCGCCGAGACGGCTCCAGGTCAGGAGGCTCTCCTGGCCGGCGGCTGGAATCTCGTTCAGGTGGACTGGCGCGCCGGCGCCGGGACCGGTGTCCTGCGCGTGGCGGTCAACGGTGGGCCCTTTACCGGGCTCGCGGGTCTCTTGAACAGCACCGCCTCGGTCGACGACCTCCGCTGGGGCGCCGTCGACGGCATGGCCACAGAAAGCTGGGGCGTTCTCCTGCTGGATGACTTCGCCCAATGGCAGGAGGTCGTCCGGTGACCGGCGCAAGGCGATGCCTCGACGTGCTGCTCGCCGGCGTTTTGACCGTTGCTCACGGGGCCGCGGCGGCTTCGGGCCAGCCGATGTTCACCGACGCCACCAGCACCGCCCTCATCAACTTCGTGGGCGCCTACGGCCAGACCTTCGCGCACCTGACCGGCAACCAGCCCATGATGCAGCGCAACATGGGCAACGGTCAGGCCGTGGGTGACTACGACGGCGACGGCGATCTCGACGTCTACTTGCTGGCCCAGCTTGGCCTGCCGAACAGACTCTTTCGCAACAACCTCGACCTGGGCAGCAAGACCTTTACCGAGGTCACACCGGCGGTGCTGGCCGACCTCGGAATGTCGCGGGTCGCCCACTTTGCCGACCTCGACAACGATGGCGACCCGGACCTCTTGCTGATCAACGACGACGACGGATCCGTGGACTACCCGACCAGCAAGATCTTCCGCAACGATGGCGCCGGCGTCTTCACCGACGTCACAACCGGATCCGGTTTCCGGCCCGAGGGCTACCTGCGCGCCGGCGCTTCTCTGGCCGACCTCGACCGAGACGGACTGCTCGACATCTACGTGACCGTGTGGGCGTTTCACTTGGTCAACCCGCCTGCCCAGTTCCCGGGCTCGAATCGCCTCTACCGGAATCTGGGTAACCTCCAATTCGAGGATGTGACTGGTTCGGTCGGTCTGGGCGCGCTCAACCGAGACAGCTTCACCGCGATCTTGACCGACTTCGACGGCAACCGCTTTGCCGACATCTTCGTTGCCGTCGATCACTCCTCGGATGAGTTCTACTTCAACGACGGTGACGTCTGCACCAACGCCACCGCCGAGGTCGGTCTCACTCATACCGGCAACGACATGGGGGTGGCGGCGGCCGACTACGATGACGACGGCGATCTCGATCTCTACGTCACCAACATCACCGACCCGGGCGGACCTTTCGGAACGACCCAGTTCAACGCCTTCCACGTCAACCTGCAGGACACCCTGGGCACGCCCCAGTTCGTGGACATGGCGGAGCTCCACGGGGTCGAAGACACCTACTGGGGCTGGGGCACAGAGTTCGTCGACGTCGACAACGACGGCGACCTCGATCTTGCCGCGGTCACTGGCTTCGACGAGTTTGTGCTCGATCGCGAGGGGCCAGACTCGGACGTTTACCAGACGCCCTCGGTTCTGTTCATCAACGACGGCGCCGGCAACTTCTCGCGCCTGCTCGGAGCCGGCCTGGACGATCCCGACGACTCGCGCGGATTGGCCGCCTTTGACTACGACCGGGACGGCGACCAGGATCTCCTGATCACCAACGTCAATCAGCCGGCGCGCCTACTCGAGAACGCTAGCGCCAACTCGGGGCACTGGCTCGACATCGCACTCGCTCCCGATGCCCTGGCGATCGGCGCCAGGGTGTTCGCCGACCTGGGAGCGGTAACCCAGCGGCGCGACATCCTCGCCGGGCGCAGCTATCTCGCGGGTACCCCGCCAGAGGCCCACTTCGGCCTCGGCGCCAGCACCGTGATAGACCAGATCCGGATCGACTGGGCGGACGGCACCCGAACCACCCTCGACGACGTCGCCGCCGACCAGCTCCTTCAGATAGGGATCAACCGGATCTTTACCGACGGCTTCGAGTCTGGAGATACGTCGGCGTGGTCGAATTGACTTCCTGTTCTGCGAAGAGAAGGACTCGATCCCCCCCAAGAAAAGAAAGAACGTCAAGAAGAGGATGGCTCCCTGAGTGGGCACCCCAAGTGGGTGAAACTACGACGAGATCAGTGCTTGGATCGGACGTCAAAAGACCGGTTCCCCGGCTTCGTCGAGGTAGCCGAAGCGGTCCATCACCTCGTGGTGGTCGGCGATGACCTTCGCGCCCTGCTCGTCGGAGAGCTGCTCGCGCCAGGATCCGACCTCGCCCTTGCGGAAGAAGGATTCGGCGCGCGGGTTCTTCTCGCCGAAGCCGCTCTTGGCTTCCTGGCGCTGGAGCTCTTCGAACGAACAGAACTCGAGGGCGCGTAGGACGCTCCCGGAATCGTCGGGCAGGCCGGCAAAGGTCGCCGCGCTCGTAAAGGTCGGCTCGGGGTCGTTCTTCATGTCTTCAAAGCGCAGGACCTGGACCGGGAACTCCGTGCGGTCGACCCAGCTCAGCACGTGGCCACTCCAGGTCAGAAGCCGTTGCTGGAGCTGGTTGAAGAGCCGCTTCGGACCGGCGCAGAAGCAGTGCTTTTCTTCGGCCATCCAGGCGATGGCAGTGTCGAGATCCCGGTGCGAGTGGTGGGCATAGGAGACGGCGACGTCGAGCGGGTTACGCAGAAAGTAGAGCGCGCCGCGGGTGGCCTCGGGAGGCAGCAGCGGCCGGCTGTCGGCGGTGAGAGTGTAGGCGTCGTGCACCTTGTGGTATTCGGTTTCGGTGGCCTCCTCGGCCATCTTGAGGTAGACGTCGGGGCGCAGGCGCTCGATCTCGGCGGGAGTCAGGTCCGACGCCTCGACCCCGGCGATGTCGTCGAACGGGCCACGGGCACTGGCGATGGAGCCGGTGCGCAGTTGGTTGATGTCGACCGGCTCATCCGATTCGCTCCGCAGATTCGCCGCGAAGGCGCGAAACCAGGTGTTGCCCGATTTTGGG
>CALZKB010000225.1 GCA_945787575.1 Thermoanaerobaculia bacterium
TCGGGCATGTCGAAGTCGATCCGCGGAAAGGCGTAGAACGCCCCTTTCGGCTCGACGCACGAGATACCGTCGATCGCGTTGAGCCGCTTGCAGACGAACTCCCCGCGGCGGCGAAGCTTCGCCAGCACTCCGTCGAGAAAGTCCATCGGCCCCTCGAGCGCCGGCTCGACCGAGTACTGCTCGGGGTGGTTGGCGGACAGGCGCGCCCCCTCGAGCTTGTGGATCGCCGCGCAGTAGTCGGCGAGCTCGTCGGCCGGCCCCGAGATCGACGCCCAACCGAGCCGGAAGCCGGGCGCCACGAACACCTTGGAAAGGCCGTGCAGGGTGATGATCTTCGCCTCTCCCGAGAGCGACGCCGTCGCCGTGAACGACCCCGGCTCGAACACCAGCCGATCGTAGATCTCGTCGCTGAAGAGCACGAGGTCGTGCTCGAGGGCGATCTCGACCAGCTCGGAGAGCACCTCGGGGCCGGTCACCGAGCCGGTGGGATTGTTGGGGTTGATCACCACCAGAGCCTTCGTCCGCTCGTCGATCCGCTCGCGAATCGCCGCGATGTCGGGCTGCCAGCCGTTGGCTTCGTCGAGCGGGTAGAGCCGCTCCTCGGCGTCGAAGCGCGCCAGCACCGCCGGATAGAGCGGGTAGCCGGGCGACGGCGTCAGCACGTTGTCGCCGGGGTTCACAAGCGCCGCCATCGCAAGATCGATCGCCTCGCTCGAGCCGGAGGTGATGTACGTGTGGACGATATTCGTGATCCCCTTGCGAGCGTTGTCGCGCTCGACCGCCTCCCTCGCCGCTTCGATCCCCGACGACGGCGCATAACCGTTCTTGTTGGCCCGCATCGCCGCCACCGTCGCCTCGACGATATGGGCCGGGGTCTCGAAATCGAACAGGTTGGGATCGCCGATATTGAGGTAGAGAATCTCGCGGCCCGCGGCCCGCGCCTCGTCGGCCCAGGCGATGACGTCGCGGACCGCGTAGGTGATTCTCTCGGTACGTCGGGCGGGACGGACGCGTCGCTGCATCATGCCGAGAGTATAGCCCTGGGTCCGGCGAGCCGACTGCACGATTCCGGCCGCCAACCGCGTGTGGGGACTGGGCCCTCAGTCGGATTCCTCGCCCCGCCCCTGTGCTCGAGACTTGGCCGGTCGCCGATAGGCGATCGGCCAGTAGCGGTCGAGACGGTCGGTGGCTTCGACCTGCACGGTGGAGTCCGGCCAGGTGATGCGAATCGAGACCGCGTCGCCGTGCTCGCCAAGACCGAAATGAAGTCGCAGGTCCGATTGGGATTGAAAGCCACCACCGCTGCGAACCTGGCGCAGCTGGCGGCGCTCACCGGCGGTCAGCTCCACCGTCGCCCCGAAGGCGAACGGGTTCTCCGCGGGCCCCTCGAGCACGACGCCGAGCCAGTGCCCGGGCGCTTCCGATCGATTCTCCAACAGGTCGGGCTCTCCGTTGTTGTTGGTGATCAGCAGGTCCAGCCGGCCGTCGTCGTTCCAGTCCGCCACCGCGAGTCCGCGGCTTACCTTCGCGACACTCCAAGCGGGTCCGGCGCTGGCGCTCACGTCATGGAAGACTCCCCGCCCGTCGTTGGCGAAGAGGAAGTTCGGCTGAGCGTAGCGCTGAGCCGGCCCGAGTAACTCGATGCCTTCCTGCATGTGGCCGCTCGCGATCGCCAGATCGAGGTCGGCATCGTTGTCGGCGTCGAAGAGCGCGACGCCCCAGCCCACGGGCAGATGCGTGGGACGCTCGAGACCGGATGCGGCGCTGCGATCGTCGAACCGCAGCTCACCGATGTTGCGATAGAGCGTGTGATACTCCATGGCGAAGTTGGTCACCACCAGGTCGAGACGACCGTCGCCGTCCGTGTCGCCCGCCGCCGTGCCCATGCCCGCCTGGGGATCGCCGAAGCGGCTCAGTGCGACCCCGGAGGCCAGGCCGATGTCCTCGAAGTGTCCTGTCCCGTCGTTGGCGTAGAGACGGTTCGACGTACCGTCGTTGGCCACGTAGATGTCGAGATCCGCGTCACCGTCGAGATCGCTCACCAGCACGTCGAGGCCCTTCTCGGTGCTGCCGGTCGCAAGACCCCGCGCGCGGCCCTCTTCGACGAAGGTGCCGTCCCCCCGGTTGATGAACAGCGAATCGGTCACTCCTCGGAACGCGCTCGGGTGGCAGTACATGCGACTCCCGTCGCCGGCGTTGGTGCACAGCGGATTGCGCTCCCACGAGAAGTCCAGATAGTGGCTGACGTAGAGGTCGAGATCGCCGTCAGCATCGAGATCACCGAACGCACAGCTGCTGCTCCACCGGTCTTCGTCGATGCCGGCCTCCGCGACCCTCTCTTCGAAGCGGCCGTCTCCGAGGTTGTGGAAGAGCCGGTCGGCCCCGTAGTTGGTCACGAAGAAGTCCAATCGGCCGTCGGCGTCGTAGTCGCCGACGCACATTCCCATCCCGTAGCCGCTGTCGCCGGTGGCGGAGCGCTCGGTGACGTCGACGAACCGACCGTCACGATTCTCGTAGAGCGCGTTGCGCGGAACGGGATCCTGGCGGATTCCGGGCGCCGCGGCCCCGTTGATCAGGTAGAGGTCGAGGTCGCCGTCACCGTCGAAGTCGATCCAGCCGCCGCCGCTCGCCGTGGTCTCCGGATAGTACTTCTCTCCGTTACGCCCATCTTGGTGGTGAAAGCGGACGCCGAGCTCGATTGCCCTCTCCTCGAACCTCAGCTCGTGCGAGCCGCCGGCCGTGGCCCCGAACAGGGCGATGGCCGCCAGCATTGGAATCGATCCGGCTGCCAGAGCAAGACGGCCGCGGCGACCGGCTTCAGACCAGCCCATGCCGCCGCCTGAAATCCTCGATCGCGGGAGAGGGCTCCGGAGCGGCCGAGAGGAGTCGCTCGGCCCGTTCTCTCTCTCCCCGGCCGAGCTCGAGCCCGGCGAGCGCCAGACGGGTCTCGACATTCCACGGGGCTAGCTCGAGCGCCCGGGCGAAGCTCTTCGCCGCGGCGGCCGTATCCCCGGCAGACTCCTCCAAGCGTGCGCGCAGGTCGACGAACCGCGCGACCCAGGGGTCGCTCGCCAAAGCCGACTCGATCTCTCTCGCTGCGCCGTCACCGTCTTCCTCCATGTAGAGAAGACGTGCCTGCCGGTAGCGCACCTCACGAATGAGGGCCGGCTCGGTCGCGGCCTCTTCGGCTCGCTTGAGAAGATCGCGCGCCAGCGCCGGCCTCCCCAGGCGCACCGCCACCGACTCGGCCCGCAGGAGCTCGGGTGGTCCCTGGGCGCCGGCAAGCCGCTCGATCGCCTCGACGGCATCGTCGACGCGGCCGACCGCGCTCAGCAGCTCGATCTTCCAGACTTCGACCGCCGGGGTCCGAGCGCCGAGCTCTGCAAGCAGCCGCAGTTTCTCGACCGCGGTCGGCTCGACGCGGCCGCCGAGACCGCGGAGAAGGGACACCAGCTCATGGCGCTCGAACGCCTCGGCGGCCTCCCCGGGCAGGCCTTGGCTCTGCAACAACCTGCCCTGCAGATAGATCATTCGGGCGTCGACCGGATCGAGGTCGACTGCCTCGTTCGCCTGCTCCAACGCCAGCTCCGGATTCCCCGCGAGGTGAGCCGCGCGGCTGGCCAGCTTGCGCAGCTTGGCGTCGTCCGGAAACTGCTCGACGGCAACCGCGAGATCGCTCATGGCCCGGGCCGGGTCGAGACGCAACAGCGCTTCCGCCCGCAGCCCGTGGGACTCCGCGCTCGGCGCGATGCCCTCCAGCGCCTGCATCGCCTCCTCGAATGCCCCGAGCCTGACGTGAGCACGGGCGATCTCCAGGCGACCTTCGTCACTCTGCGCGATCTCGCCGCAGCTCTGCCAGGCCGCGATCGCCCGGGCGGGGCTTTGCATCCTGCCCCGGGACCAGGAGCGGGCGCGCAGCGTGCACACTTCGAGGTCGCGCGGGCGCTCGGCGTAGACGGTCTCCAGGTAACCGCGTGCCAGGTCGAACCGTCCCTCCTCGACCGCGTTCAGGGCACGATGCCAGGAGAGCGACGGGGCGCGCTCGGCGCCGCACCCGAGCAGCATCAGGGAAAAGCCGATCGCGGCGACGCCCGCGTTGACTGCCGCGCGTCTCTCACACACAATCCGGTCGCGATGCCTCTCGGTCGATGGACTCAATGATGGTTCTCCGAAGATGGCTCTGCCTGGTCGCTGTTCTCGCCCTCTCCGGCTGCCGGGACGGCGCCCGGTGGAATGTGGTGCTGGTGACCCTGGACACCACGCGCGCGGATCACATCGGCGCCTACGGCGCGCAGCGAGCCGAGACGCCGCACCTCGACGCACTCGCCGCCGAGGGTACGCTCTTCGCGCAAGCGTATACGAGCGTGCCGATCACCGCCCCCGCGCATTCGACGATTCTGACCGGCAGACACCCTCTTGCGCACGGCGTGCGCGACAACGGGCTCTTCGTTCTCGGCGACGAGCAGGTGACTCTCGCCGAGATCCTCCGGAGTCACGGCCTGCGCACCGCCGCCGCCGTGGGCTCCTTCCCTCTCGCGGCCAAGTTCGGTCTCGATCAGGGGTTCGAGATCTACGACGATCGGTTCGCGGCACGATTCGGCTTTACCGACGCGGACGACGGCCCGTCGATCTACTTCGACGAGCGGCCGGCCGAGCTGGTGAACGAAGCGGTGGACGAGTGGCTCGAGGAGGTTGCCGACGAGCGCTTCTTCCTCTGGCTCCACTACTACGATCCTCACCAGCCGTTTCGACCGCCGCCGCCCTACGACCAGCTCTTCCTGGACGATCCTTATGCCGGGGAGATCGCCTACTCGGACGAGGCCTTCGGCGCCCTGGTCCGACGGCTTCGCGAGCTCGACGTGTACGACCGGACGCTCTTCGTCGTCACTTCCGATCACGGAGAGGGTCTCGGGGAGCACGACGAGGAGACCCACTCGATGCTTCTCTACGACGGAACGCTCCGGGTGCCGCTCATCATTCGCGGCCCCGGGATGCCCGGAGGACAGGTCGTGGAGGAGGCCGTCGCCACGATCGATATCCTGCCCACAGTGCTCGAGCTGCTCGACCTGCCGCCGCCGGAGGGGAGTCAGGGCAGGAGCCTGGCGGCCGCCATCGGCGAGAACGCGAGGCCGGAACCGGTGGCGCTCTATGCCGAGACTCTCTCCCCCCGACTGGCGCACGGCTGGGGCGAGCTCCGCGCTTGGATCGACGGCGGCCACAAGTACGTCCATGGTCCGCGGCCGGAGCTCTTCGACCTGGCCAACGACCCGGCCGAGCTGCGGGATCTGAGCAAGGTCGAGCCCGAGCTCGCGGAGCGAATGCGGCGCGAGCTCGCCCGCTTCATCAACTCCAACGCCGCTCAAGAGAAAACGGCGGCGTCCATCCCCGACGAAGAGACCCGTCAGCGACTGATGGCCCTCGGCTATCTGAGCGCCACCGCCGGAGCGGGTGTCGAGATCGTCGAGCGGCTGCGATCAGACGGCGCCCCGCCGCAGGAGCGCGTCGTGGACGTCAACGCCATCAGCCGCGGCAAGCTCCTCCTGCTGGAGGGGCGGCCGCTCCTGGCCGAGCAGACGTTTCGTTCCCTGCTCGAGCAGTCGCCCGAGAGCCCGATGTACAACGAGATGCTGGCCGCCGCCCTGCTCCAGCTCGGCAGGCTGTCAGCTGCGCGCGAGGCACTCGAGCGGGTGCACGGCGACGCCGGTGCCTCGGCGAAGCTATGGTCGCAATTGGCCTTCAACTATCTGGCCAAGGGCGATCTTCCGGGCGCCCTGGAGGTCAGCGCGACGGCGAGCTCGCGGTTCCCGTCGGCGCCCGTCTTCTTCGTGCGCGCCGTCGCCTTGCGGCGGGCGGGAGACGGAGCGGCCGCCGAGGCGGCGTTGGAGCGCGCCCTCGAGCTCGATCCCGACCACCTGCCGGCGAGACTGGACCTCGCCCTGCGTCTGGTCGAGCGCGGCGAGATCGAGCGCGCCGCGGCCGATCTCG
>CALZKB010000226.1 GCA_945787575.1 Thermoanaerobaculia bacterium
CGGCTCGGGCGGCGGCGATGCCGCCTCGGCTTCGGTTTCGGACCGCCGAGAGCCGCCGGCCTCGATGTAGGCGAGAATGTCGCTCTTCGTGACCCGGCCGTGGATGCCGGTGCCGGCGACGTCGGCGATGTCGATCTCGTGCTCGGCCGCGATCTTGCGAACCACCGGGCTCGAAGCCGTGCGGATGCGGTTCTTCTCGTCGGCGGCCGCGCCGGCCGCCGCGGCTGGCTCCTGCTGCGCCGACTCGTCGGCCTCGACTCGCGCAGGCGCCTCCTCCTTCGCCGTCCCCGCGGCGGGAGCCTCGTCCTCGACCGTGATTTCCTCTTCGGATCCAGTCTCCTCGGTCGGCGGCACCTCGACCTTCGTCGCTTCCGCTTCGAGCCCCTCGGCTTCCGCGTCCTTCCCGTCTTCGGCGGGCGGCGGCGCCTCGCCGGCCTCACCGATGAGAGCGATCACCTCGTTCACCGGAACGTTGTCGCCCTCGTTCCCGCGGACCTCGAGCAAGATGCCAGCGGCCGGACTCGGGATCTCGGCGTCGACCTTGTCGGTCGAGATCTCGAACAGCGGCTGGTCGCGCTCGACGGTGTCGCCCACCTTCACCAGCCACCGGGTAATGGTGCCCTCGGCGATCGACTCGCCCATCTGCGGCATCACGACTTCTGTAGGCATCGGGACAGCTTCCTCTCTGAGTCCGTCGACTCCATGGAGCGACTAGAAGTGAATCGCGTGCCCGACGGCGGCGTGAGCTGCCTCCGCCATCGCTTCCGAAAGCGTCGGGTGCGCGTGAATGGTCCTGAAAAGCTCCTCGGTGGTGGATTCGAGCTGCATCGCCACACAGGCCTCGGCGATCAGGTCGGTCGCGTGGGCTCCGATGATGTGGACTCCCAGCAGCTCATCGAATTCCTCGTCGCGAACGATCTTGACAAAGCCTTCGGTCTTGCCGACGATCGACGCCTTGGCCAGGGCGCTCATCGGGAACTTGCCGACCGTTACCTTCTCGTAACTCTCGCGGGCTTGCGCCTCGGTCAGACCGACGCTTCCGACCTCCGGCTCGCAGTAGGTCACCGACGGCACCAGAGCGTAGTTGAGCGGCCGTGCTCCGGCGCCGGCCATGTGCTCGACCGCCAGGATGCCCTCCGCCGAAGCGACGTGGGCGAGCCACGGCGTCGCCACGACATCGCCGATCGCGTAGACCCCCGGCACGCTGGTCTGCATGAACTCGTCGACCGGCACGTAGCCGCGGTCGAGCTCGATACCGAGAGCCTCGAGCCCCAGTCCCCGCGAAACCGGAGCGCGGCCGACCGCGACCAGCAGGTGGCTCGCTTCGATCGATCCGTCGACGCCCTCGCCGGTGAGCCGTGCCTCGACGCCGCGCCCCGTCGTCTCGACCTCGTCGATCGTCACTCCGGTCATGACCTTGATGCCGCGCTTGCGAAAGACCCTCGTCAGCTCTTTCGAAACGTCCTCGTCCTCGATCGGCAAGACCCGGGGAAGCAGCTCGACGAGCGTCACCTCCGAGCCGAACGAAGCGAAGATCGACGCGAACTCGGCACCCACGGCGCCGGCGCCGAGCACGATCAGCGATTTCGGCACCTCGGCCACTTTCAGAATGTGATCTGAGTTGAGGATCCTCGAGCCGTCGGGCGGCGCGATCGGGATCGCGCGCGGCACCGAGCCGGTCGCGATCAAGATGTTGTCGGTGGTGAGCGTCTTCCTCCCGTCCGCCCCCCCCACCTCGACCCGATTCGGGCCGATCACCCGCCCGACGCCGTGCACCCCCACGACCTTGTTCTTCTTGAACAGGTACTCGATCCCCTTCGCGTTCTTGGCGACCACCTTGTCCTTGTAGGCATGAGCCTCGCCGAGGTCGACCTCGGCATCACCGACTCTCACACCGAAGCTACCGGCCTTCTTGATCTCGTCGAACAGGCCCGCGGTGTGGAGCAGCGCCTTCGTCGGAATGCAGCCACGGTGAAGACAGGTTCCTCCGAACTTCGGGTCCTTCTCCACGACCGCCACCTCGAGGCCGAGCTGAGCCGCCCGAATGCCCGCGACATATCCCCCGGGCCCGCTCCCAATCACGATCAAGTCGTATTCGTTGCCCATCGTCTCCTCTGTGCGTCGATGCGGGATGCCCTCACGGCAAGACCGTCTCGTCGGCCACCGGATCGGCCACGAAGCGGCCCGGTCGCTTCTCGCGGAGGCGGGCGAACACGGTATCCGGATCGTGCTCGAACACGCAGAGCCAGTTGCCTTCGCACGCCCGCGGCAACCAACGCATCTTGTTCTCGATCGTCTGGAGAGGGTATAGGTCGTAGGCCATGACCCAGGGATACGGGAGGTGATGAGCCGTCGGTACGAGGTCGGCCAGGAAGACGCCCTGCTCGGCGGTGCCGCCGTCGAGCAGGAGGATGCACATGTCGCGATTGTGACCCGGGGTCCGCACGACCCGGATCCCCGGCGCGGGCGCCGCCTCGCCGTCGAACAGTTCCACCACTCCCGCTTCGAAGAGCGGCTCCCAATTGTCGGGAAAGTAGCTCGCGTGGTCTCGCGCGGTCGGATTCCTGGCGTGCTCGACCTCGCCGCGGTTCAGCCAGTAGCGCGCCCGCGGGAAAGTGGGCTCGAGCTTCCCGTCGATCCTCCGAGTGTTCCAGCCGCAGTGGTCGAAGTGCAGATGGGTGAGAACCACGTGGTCGACGTCCTCTGGCTCGTGGCCGGCGTGGCGCAACGAATCCGGCAGCCGATCGACACCGTCCGGCATGCCGAACATCTCTCGGAACTTGGCTTCGTGCTTGTCGCCGATCCCGGTATCGATCAGCAGGAGCTCGTCGCCGGAGCGAACGAGCAGGCAGTTGGTGCCCATCCGAATCCGGTTGAGCTCGTCAGCCGGTTTCCGCCGTTCCCACAGCGCTTTCGGTACGACGCCAAACATGGCTCCGCCGTCGAGCCGGAACTCGCCGTCGCTCACGATCTTAAGATGGAGATCTCCGAGACGCATGGAGCTGGCGAGTGTATCCGAAGGGTCGGGCAGAATCGAGACGACCGAGAGCTCGTTGCCCGGCGCGATTGGTAGGATCCCGGAGGCATGGAGGATCCTGGAAAGCTCGCCTTGGTTCTCACCGGAGGCGGCGCGCGAGCCGCCTACCAAGTGGGCTTTCTGCGATGCCTGGCGAACAATGCACCCGGCGCCAGGTTCCCGATCATTACCGGCGTCTCGGCGGGGGCGATCAATGCGGTCTACCTGGCCGCTCACACCGGCGAGCTGCTCGACGCAGCCGATCAGCTGACTCGGCTGTGGACTGGGCTGTCCCCCGCGAAGGTCTTCAGACTCGACTTTTGGGCCCTCGCATCGACCCTTCTCAAATGGGGCTTCGCGCTTGTGTCCGGAGGTCACGGCGGCACCCGCAGGATACGCGGCCTGCTCGACACCTCCCCTTTACGCGACATTCTCGAGCGCGCTATGGAAGATCCTTCGGGTCGAGTTCCCGGCATCGCGGCCAACCTCGAAGACGGGCTGCTCGAATCGCTCGCCGTCACTACCCTCAAGTACTCCACCGGGCAGACGGTGACTTGGGTCCAGGGGCGCGACATCCAATCCTGGACCAGACCGAACCGGATCGGAGTTCAGTGTGAGATCCAGGCGGAGCACATCATGGCCTCCTCGGCGCTGCCGATCCTGTTCCCCGCGCAGCGGTTGGGTGACGGTTGGTACGGCGACGGCGGGGTTCGGTTTCTCACCCCGCTGGCGCCGGCCATTCACCTCGGCGCCGATCGCATTCTGGCTATCTCCACCCGTTACGACCGGTCGCCCAGCGAGGCGTCCTCGCCGGCGGTCATCGGCTATCCGCCTCCCGCCCAGATCTTGGGCACGATGCTCAACGCCGTCTTTCTCGACTCGATCAACGAGGACGCGATGCGGCTGCAGCGGATCAACCGCCTCCTCCAAGGAAGAGCCACCGAGAAGCTGCGACCGATCCGCTTGATGGTGCTGCGCCCTTCCGAGGACCTCGGCCGGCTAGCGGCGGAGTACGAAGCCGACCTCCCCAAGACGTTCCGGTTCCTCACGCGGGGGCTGGGAACGAGGAAGACGTCGAGCCCGGACTTCCTCAGTTTGTTAATGTTTCAGTCGGACTATCTCCGTCGGTTGATCGAGATCGGCGAGGCTGACGCCTACGGTCAGCTGGATAGCATCCGAGACCTGATCTCAATGTAGCGGGCCAGCCCGCGAACCTCATGGGGAAGCTCAGCCTCAAAGCCGATATCCGCCTGCTGCGGATGGCCATCGAGCGCGGGCTCTTGGCCTGGGAGGACCTCGAGGCGGTACCGCAGCCGACCGACAGCTCGGAAGTTCGGCCGGGATCGGCGTGGGGGCCTTGGATCTCTCGATTGATCCAATCGGGACATCTCGACGAGCGGGCGATGATCAACCTCATCCGGCAGCTCGACCCCGAGGCGGAGGATCCCCATCCGCAGATCGAAGAGCCTCGCGCCCCGGTTCCGGACAATTGGGATCGCTACCAGATCTTCGCGCCCCTCGGCGCCGGGGGAATGGGCTCGGTCTTCAAAGCGTTCGACCCGCAGCTCAATCGTTTCGTGGCGCTCAAGTTCCTGCACCGTCGCGACTCGAAGCTCACCAAGGCCTTTCTCGATGAAGCTCGCGCCCAGGCTCAGGTCGAGCATCCGCTCGTCTGTCAGGTCTACGAAGTCGGCGAGGTCGAGGGACAGCCCTACATCGCGATGAGGTTCATCGACGGCAAACCGCTGCTCCAAGCCGCCCGCAACTTTCCTCTCGTAACGAAGATACGGCTCGTTCAGCAGGTGGCCGACACTCTCCAGGCCGCGCACCAGAAGGGACTCATCCACCGAGACATCAAGCCGGGGAACCTCTTGGTTACGACCAACCAGCGCGGCGCCTTGCGCTGCATCGTCGTCGACTTCGGGCTCGCTCAGAGCTTGAGCGGTCCGGTCAGTGAAGGTGAGGAGATCGCGGGCACCCCCGACTACCTGTCCCCGGAGCAGCTTCGCGGCGGGGCGGTCGATCGCCGCACCGACATCTACAGTCTCGGCGTCGTGCTCTACGAGCTGCTCAGCGGCCGAGTGCCCTTCCAGGGCAAGAACATCGCTCACACCCTGCAGCTCATCTCGGCCGGCAACGCGCTCCCCCCGAGCCGGTTCGAATCCTCGATCCCCCGGGATCTCGACGCGATCGTGCTCAAGTGCCTCGCGCTCGACCCGGAGCGCCGGTACTCTGGAGCGCCGGACCTGGTCGCCGATTTCCGGCGCTATCTCGACGGGGAGCCGATCTCCGCCCACTCGACGAAGCTCGCCTACCGGGCTCGCAAGTTCGTCAGTCGTAATCGCTGGGTGACGTTGGCCGCAACCGTGGCGGTGCTCTCCCTCCTCGGGCTTGCCGCCTTCGGACTCTATACGCGGGCCAAGGCCCGCCAGGGCGCCGAGCTCGCCCGCCGTTTCGGCGAGACGGTCAAGGAGATGGAAGCCTCGACCCGTTACGCGGCCCTTCTCCCGCTGCATGACATGGCCCGTCAGCGTTCCGAACTGGAGAGGAAGATGGCGGAGGTCGAAGCCGAGATGAAGAGCCTCGGTCCGCTCGCCGATGGGCCGGGCCACTACGCGTTGGGCCGCGGCTACCTGGCGCTCCACCGCAACGAACTCGCCAAGAAGCACCTAGAGGCGGCCTGGGAGGCGAACTACCGGGGCCCGGACGTCGCCTCCGCGCTCGGACAGGCGATCGGTCGACTCTACGACCAGGCGGTTTACGCGAGTCCGATGCCGCGGAGCACGATGGCCGCGCGGGCGACTCGGGAAGAGCTCGCCCGCGTCTTCCGAAGTCCGGCGCTCGAGTACCTGCGAGCGGGCACCGAGGACAGCTCGGGCCGCTACGTCCAAGCTCTCATCGCCTTCTATGAAGGCCATTACGACGAGGCGATCGAGCTCGCCGATGCCGCCTAT
>CALZKB010000227.1 GCA_945787575.1 Thermoanaerobaculia bacterium
GCCTTTCCGGACGTCTTTGGCCTCGGTGTCGCCCACCGCTCCGGCGACGGGCGGTTGACCTTGAGTCTCGAATGGGACCGAGTCGAGTATTCGGACATCTTCGACAGCCTGGGTAACACCTCGTCGGCAGAGCTGATCGAGGACGGCGACGAGGTCCACCTCGGCGGCGAATTCGCCTTTCTGCAGACCGAGCCAGTGTTGGCCGTTCGACTCGGCGTCTGGCACGACCCCGACCACGGGGTCAGGAGCCCCGTGCAAGATCCTCTCGTTCAGGCGCTGTTCGGCGAGACCGCCGACGAGATCCACTACTCGGTCGGTTTCGGAGCGGCCTTCCAGCGGTTCCAGATCGACTTCGGCGCCGACTTCTCCGACCGGCGCGACACGATCTCGCTGTCGGGGATCTACAGCTTCTGAACGCGGGGCCCGGGTCGACTCGAGCCGGGCGCCGGCGGACCGGGGTGGTGAGACGCACGGTGCCTGTTCGTGCGCCCCGCCCCGTGAGGTAGGCGAGAACGACCTGTCCGGAGGTTGTGGGTCTCGAGCTCCTCTGCTAGGCAGGAAGCTCAGACGCCGACGGGATCGTAGCTCGAGCCTATTCGCGGTGGCGGATCGAGCTCCGGCACAGGCGTGCGACAAGCTTGGTCACGTCCTTGCCAAGCCGGCTTCGATCGTTACCCGCGCTCGATCGAGTCAGGCACGCCTCGGTGCCAGACGCCGGCTGAGGAGCGTGGTTACGAGGTGATCGGCCGGGCGTTCCCGCCGGTGCTCGAGAGAAGTTATCGGAGGTTGCCATGAGCACGAGATCTCTGTTTCCCGCCCTACTGACGGGTGCCTTGATGGTGGTTGGGCCTGCCTCTGTCGGTGCGACAGTCAGGATCATGCCCCTGGGTGACTCGATAACGAGGGGTTGTTGCCCTTCCCAGAGTGGATGCGATCTCGGTTATAGGTATCCACTCTACGAGAAGTTGCTGGCCGAAGGTCTCGACGTCGATTTCGTCGGTAGCCAGCAACACCCTCAGGATGCCTGTAGCGTTCATGGCGTACCGACAGATTTCGACCGTGACCATGAAGGTTATTATGGACGAAAGGCTGACGGAGTCCGGGACAATATTTATGGTACCGGCGGCGACTGGCTCACGCACAATCCCGCCGATATCGTGCTTCTCGAAATCGGCACCAATGATCTGCTGTCTAGTGAGTCGATTAGCTCGACCCTCGATGAGATAGGCGAGATTCTCCAGAAGGTCAACCTCTATGCAACCCAACACAGCAGGATCGTTCATGTCACGACCGTTGCCGTCGTCGACATGGAGCACGACCCCGGCTTCGTCTACGAGTTCGAACCTCTCGGTGACTTCAGAGATGATGCACAAGATGTACATCCTGTGCAGCCTATTGACGACGACTCGGCAGAGAAAGGCTACGAAAAGATGGTAGCCGTGTGGTACGAGGCCTTGAAACCCTATTTCAGAGGTGCTTACAACGAGTGGACCTCTCGCACGTCGGGAGCGGTCACTGGCGAAAACCTCTATGGAGTGGTTCGAGGACCCGGTACGTATGTCGCCGTGGGAGACCTGGGCACGATCGTCACCTCTCCGGACGGGGTCTCTTGGACCAGGAGAGACGCGGGAACGTACTTTGGTTTGAAGGAGGTCGTGTATGCGAACGGTGGTTTCGTCGCCGTGGGAGACCATGCCACCGTGGCTACTTCACCGGACGGACTCACGTGGGCGACAGGAAACATAGCGGGTGTGACAGATCGAGATTTCTACGGTCTAGCCTATGGAAATGGCAGCTTTGTCGCGGTGGGAAACACCGGGACTCTCCTGGTTTCCTCGGATGGAGTGACCTGGAGCTCTCGGCAATTGGCAACTACCGGTCAGCTTCACGATGTGGCCTATGGTAATGGCATGTTCGTGGCTGTAGGGAACGACCATATCGCGTCATCGTCGGATCTCACGACTTGGAACTACTTTGCCAACGCTCGCAATGATGGAGTGGCATACGGGAACGGCAGGTTCGTGGTCGTGGGGAGCGACGGCTCGGTGGAAGTGAGCAGTGATGGCACGACCTGGACGGAGCGGAACCTGGGGAGTGACAAGAGTCTGTTCGAAGTAACCTATGGGAACGGCACTTTCCTCGCCGTGGGGCACAATGGTGCCATCGTGACTTCGTCTGACGGCGCGGTGTGGGCGCCGAAATCGTCCAGAACGAACAGGTGGCTCTGGGGAGTAACTATTTGGGAGGGTAGTGCTCTTCCCGTGGCGGTCGGGAATCTGGGTACGATCATCCAGCGATCGTACGCGCCAGGCGACGATTGTGGCGCGGAAATGGTCATGGATTGTTTCAATAGCTGTTATGAGGCCAATCACGTAGGTGATGGCCAGTGTGATGCATCGCCGCATCCGAATTTTGATTGTATCGAGTTTGATTTCGACGGCGGTGACTGTGCTCATCCAGCGGGCGTGGTGCTGGCCTTCGACTCCTCGGGAAGTATGGCGTGGACCCACGAAGGTCAGTCGACGACCGACCCCGATCAACAGCGGATCACCTTGGCCAAGCGGGCGACCTACGCCTTTCTCGAGTTGTTGGAGGACTACGCCGAGAACGGGACGAACTTCGGGATCTCGCGCTTTCCGACCCAGCCCTGGAGCAGCACTACGGGCTGTAGCGGCCAGGTGGTCACCCCGATGACTCTGGTCGACGGCACGAGCATCGGCACCGCCGTGGCGACAACCGTCCCCGGCTTGACGACAGGGGGGAGCACCCCGCTTCTGGCCGGCATCGAGAAGGCGCTGGGCATGTTCGGTACCGAGAGCGACCGGGCGATCGTCCTGCTCAGCGACGGCTACCACAACTGTCCGGCGCCGGTGGGGGTGAACGACCCGTCGGTGACGAGCCTGATCGCCGAGCTCGATGCGAAGCGGGTGAAGCTGTTCACCATCGGCTTCGGCCGGCCGACGGATGTCGACCACGCTCTCCTGGAGACCCTCGCCGAAGAGACGGGGGGTCGCTTCTACGATGTGACCGACGCGGCGTTCGACCCGGTCAGCTGGGATCCGGCGACGGGCCTCCAGGACGCGTACAAGGGGGTCCTCGTGGACGCCCTCGGCCTGCAGTCCCCGGCCGATCCTCACGGGATCATCCGAGGCGGGGGGGAGATCGTCCGCGAGGTGCCGATGAGCGGCCACGACCGCCAGGTGAGCTTCTTCCTGAGCTGGGTCACGCCGCAGCGAGGCCGCTTGGGTCTCAAGGTCGTCGCCTCGGACGGCACGGAGCTGCCTGAGCTAGTCAGCGCTCCGCCGGGAGTGCGCATCCACGAGGGGCGCACCTACACGATCCTCACCCTGGACCAGGGCTTTCTGAGCCGGTCCGGAAAAGTCGGCCCGACGCCCTGGCGGTTGATCGTCGACGCCGGCCAGCTCGGCGAGGACGAAGAGGAGAAATACCAGTACAGCGTGATTCTCGACTCCGGCTTGAAGATGGAGACGGGCTTCGACCGCACGGACTACCGCACCGGGGAAGCGATCCTCCTCAGCGCCCGCCTGACCGCCGGCTCGAAGCCGGTCGGCGCGGCGACGGTGGAGGTCGACGTGTCCCGGCCGCAGGACGGTGCCGGCAACTGGTTCCACGTCCACGGGGTGACCGACGGAGAGCTGGCCGAGGTACCTGGGGAAAGGGACGGGGAGGTCCTCTCGGATCTTCAGCGCAAGGCGACTTACCTGACCGACGTCCGGGGTGCGGCCTTCCCCGGGCGCCTGGTGGCCGACCGACCCCTCCGCCTCCACGACGACGGGAGCCACGGAGACGCGACGCCGGGGGATGGGGTCTACACCCGTCGCTATACCGACACCGTCCGGGACGGAACCTACTCCTTCTTCTTCCGCGCCCGCGGCGAGGCCGCCGCCGGCGCCTTCGTGCGGGAGGCCGGCCGGGAGACCCACGTGTCGGTCGGGGTTTCGCCGGACCACCTCGCCGTCCAGGTCGAGCGTCTGAAGGACGTGGAGCGGATGCCCCGGTACCAGCTCATGGTGACCCCCCGGGACGCCCTGGGCAACTACCTGGGGCCTCGCCACGGTCGGTCGATCACTCTCGCCCCGTCCCGAGGTCGGCTGGTCTCCGAGCTGCGGGATGATCTCTCCGGAAGCTACGTACAAGTCCTCGAGCTGCCCCGCGGGGTCGACCCCGTGGAAGTGGACGTCGGAGTGCACGTGGATGAAGTCAGCTCGTCGTTCAACCTCGGGGAGGAGACGGGACAGCGGTTCGCCGCCAGCCTCCACCTGGGAACGGCGGTTCCCAGCGGCACCTTCAACGGCTCCTACGACGCGGACTGGAGCGCCGCGCTCGACCTGGAAGCCCGGTTGACGACCGATCTTTCCCTCGTCGGAGTCCTCGGTTACTCCCGGTTCGCCGCCGCCGTCAGCGGCGTGGGCGACACCGATTGGTGGAACCTCTCCGGGATGCTGAAGTACGAGATCGGCTCAGCGACCCCGCGGCCTTTCGCCGAGGTCGGAGCCGGCCTCTATGCGCCGAAGAGCGGGTCGGTCGAGCCGGGAGCGAGCGCTGGAATCGGCGTGCGTTTCGATCCCACCCCCGGCCGGGCGCTGGAGCTGGCCGCCGACTACCACCGCATCTTCACCAGCAGTGGCGACGTCGAGTATTGGACCCCCCAACTGAGATGGAGCTGGCGTTTCTAGGCGAAGCACCAAGACTTCGAGGGAGCGACGAGCGGGACTCCCGTTACGTTCGATTGGGGCACCGAGGTGACCTGCTACCTCGATCTGAAGTTGACGGCTAGAGACGCTCCGGGGGCCCTGGTCCACACCGGCCTCGAGCCGCCGGACACACGCGTCGATCGAGCGCAAGCGCTGGCCGAAGGCCTTGGGCACGGAGAGACGTGGACCGAGGCGCGCCCCCGACGGTTCCGGCATGTCGCGGTTGTCAGCAGGGTTCCTGGGGGGGGCGTGGATCGACACCGTGAAGCCGCAATGGGCGGAGAAGCTGATCGGCGAAGGTGAGACGCCCGGACCCGACGCACCCCCTTCGCCTGCGCTCGAGGACCTCTGGCTGTTCATCGCCACGAACAGCTGACAGCGCGTCGGAAAGCCGGAGGGGGCGCAAGCGTGGCAGCCGCGCCCGCGTAGAGGCTCGACTCCCAGGACGTCATTTGCCAAGATTGGCGGTCTCGCGCAAGAGAAGAGGAGGACCGAGAACCGATGGACATCGACAAGGCGATCGAAACGCAGCTCACGAACATCGAGAAGAAGACCGGCAAGACGCTCGATCAACTCTATGCCTGGCTGAAGAAGTCCGGCCTCGCCAAGCATGGCGAGCTGCGTGACGCGGCGAAGAGCGGCTTGGGCTTGGGGCACGGCGACGCCAATACGCTGGTGACTCTCTTTCGACGCTCGACCGGTGCCGCCGAGGCTCCAGCGGCCACGGCCGACGCCGCCGTCGATCAGATCTACGCCGGCCCCAAAGCTGCACTGCTGCCGATCCACCACCAGGTGATGAAAGAGATCGGGAAGCTCGGACCCTTCGAGATCGCGCCCAAGAAGGCCTATTTGAGCCTTCGGCGCAAGAAGCAGTTCGCGATGGTCGGGCCGGCGACCAAGACCCAGGTCGAGATCGGCTTGAATGCCAAGGAGCTGAAGGCCGGGGACCGTCTGATCGCGCAAAAGCCCGGTGGTATGTGCCAGTACAAGGTGCGGCTCGGCTCGCCGAGCGAGGTCGACGCCGAGCTCGCGGGCTGGATTGCCGCCGCCTACGACTCGGCGGGCTGAGGCCTGACGATATGGCCGAGCTCGAGGATTGAGCAGGCCAGGGGGGGAAGGGGACTGCGCTCTCTCGGGCGGGATGTCGCTTACCAGACAGGGAAGGCGATCCATCCCCTCGAGAGGAGGCAGTCATGAGAAGGAACCCCCTGTCCAGCCCTCGCCAGAGCGCGGCGGCCGCGGCTTGCACCGCGTTCATCTCAATCCTGGTTCTCGGCAGCGCCGGTTGCGAGTGGCATCACGACGGCGGCAGCAGTTCAACCGCCCCGCCCATCCCGGCGATCGTGCCGCCGGGCTCGTGGGTCACCGTGAACCGCGACGTGCAGGGGTTCAACGCCGTGGCGCTCGAGGGCGTGGGCTCAGCCTTTATCGAGCACGGCGCGTCGGAGTCGCTCACGATTTCCGCCGACGAGGCGCTGATTCCATACCTGACGTCGGAAGTATCCGCCGGCACCTTGATCCTGGGCCTGGATCTTCCGAGCACGAACCAGTCGGTGCATTCGATCTCGTTCGACGTCACGGTCGTGAACCTCGACCGCGTCGAGCTCACCGGAGTCGGCGGCATCGACGCTCGGCACATCGACACGCCTGACTTCGGCGCCAGGCTGACCGGCGTCGGCGACGTCTTCACGGAAGGTCGGGCGGACCGTCAGGAGATCGTGCTCTCAGGGGTCGGCGCCTATCGTGGCGGCAGCCTTTCGAGCCGCGTGACCCACGTGGACCTCACCGGCGTCAACCTGGCCGTCGTCCGCGCGAGTGAGCGGCTGACTGGCTTCGTCGGGGGGCTTTCGGTCCTCGAGTACTACGGCGACCCGGTCGTCGCCATCACTGGCAACGGCACCTTGCGTCGCCTCGGCCCCTAGCGGCCCGTGGCGCGCCTACCTCTGCGGGCGGGGGTCCGACGTGCCGAGCGGGTGGCGCACCGAGTTCGTGCCTTCTCTACACTTTCTCCTTCGCTCAGGAGGGTACCGAGTGTTTCCCATCATCGAATCTCGCGCGCTGGCCCCGGACGTTCGCCTCTTCCGGGTGATCGCGCCGCGTATCGCCCGCAAACGCGAGCCCGGCCAGTTCGTCATCGTCCGTCTGTATGGCGACGGCGAACGGATTCCGTTGACCATTGCCGATTCCGACACGGCCGACGGCACGATTACCCTGATCGTCCAGGGTATCGGCAAGACGACCAAGCTGATGAACTCCCTGCGCGCGGGAGACTCGATTCTCGATGTCGCGGGTCCGCTCGGCC
>CALZKB010000228.1 GCA_945787575.1 Thermoanaerobaculia bacterium
GGCACGCGGAATCGGGACGCAGCTGATGGCGGCCCTGGCCGAAGTCGCGCAGTCCCGGGGCATCGCCGGATTCACCGCCGACGTGCTCGCCGACAACAAGCGCATGCTGCAGGTCTTCCACGGCTGCGGCTACGCTCTCGAGAGCCGGCTCGAAGGAACCGTCTACTCGCTGAAGATCCCGTTCCGGAGCCGCTAGGAGCTCACTGTCGGAAGGCTGGCGCTCGAGCTGGGATGAGCGCAGATCCCCGGGCTTCAGCCGATCGCCTGCAAGCTCCGGGACGCGCACTCGAGCTTGTCGAGCTGAAAGCGCACCAACGCGAGCTCGGGGCCGTCGTGAGCCGCGCCGAACAGGAGCGTGCGGCCCAGGCGATCCTGCCATGATCCGGTGAGGCGAGCGGATTCGTGCACGTGGCCGTGAAGCGAGAGGAGAGGTTGACGAGCTTCGAGGAAACGCCGCACTGCGACGCTGCCCACGTTGACATCCAGAGGAACGTGCTCGATCTTGTGACCGTCCAGGCCGGCTCGGTCCAGATTGGTCTGATACGGCGGGGTGTGAAAGAGGAAGATCGCGCGCTTCAGATCGTCGTTCCCCGCCAGGCGCTCGAGGTCCTCCAGAATCGTTCCGTACTTCGCCTCGTGCTCGGTGACGGGAACGGAGCGCCGCCCCTCCTCGGGCGAGACACACCCGGGATCGACATAGCGGGATACGTCGTAGCGCTCCCAGTCCTTCAGCAGGAACGGTGTCGGTGGCACATAGGAGTACCCGTAGACCGTGTATGAATCCAGTGCCAGCCGGCGGTCGTGGGCGTAGTCCCAGAGACCCTCGGTTGCCACGCTGAGGACCGAGGGCTCGTAGAACCGACAGTCGTCGTTGCCGAAGATGAGAAAGACCCTCGGATAGTCGCTCGCCAGCCGGAGGCGGAGCCTTCTGAAGCCATCCGCCATCACGTCCTGGATGAAATCCACCCGGCCTCCCGAAGGCTGCACCGGCTCCTCGAGAGGCCCGGGCAGCAAGTCTCCCCCGAGAAACACGGCGATCGGCCGCTCGCTCTCGATCGCTTCGAACAGTCGAGAATAGCGGCCGATGCTGCCGTGGAGGTCGCTCGCGAAAAGGCAGGGTCTCACGACGGCTGACCAGCGGCCCCCTCGAGTGGCTTTGCCAGCGGTAAAGGCCGCGCCGCATCGGTAACTGCACCGATCTTGACCGCAAAGCTCGTTCTTTTGGCGATGTCTTCATCGGTCACCCAGTGCACGTCGAGGAGGCCATCGCAGCGGTACCCGGTGCGCAGGTAGTTCATCTCGGCCAGGCAGAGACTCCAGCCGTCGAGCCAGAGGCTCAAATCGGCGCGTTGTTCCTGCCCGCCGCCAAAGTGGACGAGGACATCGAGATCGCTTCCGGGTCCTGCGGTGGCGTTCTTAGTACTTCCAAAAACGTAGAAGCCCTTCACGCCGAAACGTACCCCATCCAGTTCACCGGCGATTCTTTCGGCCATTCGCAGTCGCCACCGCCAGTGGTCGCCCGGCCTGGGTTCGACGAGGATGTCACCGCGTCCGGTCTCGTCGGAGAGGCCATCGGAGGGATCGGAGAGGATTCCGACCGCCTCGCCCAGATCCGCGTTCATCAGCACCCTCAGGATGCGGCCGTCGGTCTCCGCCGGAATGTCGATCACGCGGATGGTCTCGGCGAGATGGGCCGCTCCCGGCACAAGCTCCGGAAGAAGATTGCGAGATCTCAGTAGGAAGGCCTCGTTGAAGACCACGTTCGCGTCGTCTGGATAGAGCGGCAGGTAGCGAATCTCCGCCTCTACCAGATCCTGGAAGAAATGGGTTCCGAACGAAAGATCGGGAGCGTAGTTCCCCCGTTGCCAGGCCATCTCCACGAGCACGGCCGTATTGTTGATCTGTGAATAGCCTACGCTCACGCCGAGCTTGATGTCGCCGCGACTTCCCCACCGGCCGGGCCCCATGAGTATGAACTGCCGTCGCGGGAGCAGGTTGTTGAGTCTGCCCACCACGGTCCCCACTTCTCGCATGGACTGAAAGTCGGGAAGCGCATGGTAGCTGGCGTGGTCGATATACACGATATGGGTGATCGCCGGAACTCGCCCGTTCGAAACGAACCGGTCGGCTGTGAACAGCAGCCGCTCGCGCGGCAAGTCGCGCGGAATCGCCGCCGGAGCGCTCTGCGGCGACTGCCCCTGGGCACGGCATTGCAGCAGGTAGAAGTCCTCGCCGTCCGAGGCAAACTCCACGTCGACAGGCACGCCGAGCTGTCTCTGTAGGACCTCGAGCAGTGCTCGGACCCGAGCCACGAAGGGAGTGTCCTTCAACAACCCTTCGAACGTGACGACGTAGTCCTGATTGACGAAGTCCAGGCTTGTGCCGAGTGGCTTTCGAATCTGACCATCTCGGACAGCCGAAACCGTCTGGTGAACCATCGGCAGAGCCGGCCCGACCTCGCGGAATAGCTCCGAGATCTCCACGGTCTCGAAAGCGTTGGTCTCGAGATTGATGAGGTCAAGGCCTCTCGGAGAGTAGCGCTCTACCTCCTCGGGCGAGGAGTTCACCCTTAGGCCGGGCTGGCCGGGCGCTACCAGCACCGGATAGTCATTGCTCAGACGATCGACGGCGCGGGTGCCGAGACCCGGCACCAACCGCACGAGACCGTCCTCACGCTTGATGCGGCTCGACCAGCGGAATTCGTTGTTGCTGAGGGCCACGCCCGAGAATGCGGGCAAGTAGTATTTGCCTACGCGGTTGCCGACCACCTCCTGGACCATGATCCCCATCTCTTCGTGAACATCGAGGAGGCCGCGCTCCGCTCGGTAGTGGATCGGGTCCGGCCCAAAGACCGACGCGTAGATCTCCGCGACGGCATCCTCGAGCGCCGCCTGTCGTTCTTGCTTGCTGCCCTGATTGGAAAGAAAAAGGCTCTTGTACTTCCCCGAGAAGGTCGAGCCGACTCGATCCTCCAGCAAGCTCGAGCTGCGAACGATGATCGGGCTGTCGCTGAGATCATCCAGCAGAGCGCTGAACCCCTGGGAGAGCTCAGGCGGGAAGGGAGAGCTCTTGAAGACCTGGACCAGATAGGGGTACTCCTGCCGAATCTGGTCGATCTCGCGGTACTTGAGGTCGTAGAAGTCCTCCATGCTGTTGGAGCGGATGAACTGCAACAACCCGTCCGACGCGATGTACCAGGTCCTGGGGACGCGAATTCCGGCGAGCTCCGGAGACTCCTCCGCCAGGCGCCTCACCGCCCTCGCGGCGACAAACAAGCCGGCGCTCTTGCCACCCAGCTTGCCGTAGCTGAGCGGAGAATAGACCGTGTGTTTGACCAGCTCGTAGAAGTCGTTGATACGCACAACGGTCTTGGCGCTGTTGATGAACTCGAGAGAGCCGCTGAAGAAGCGCCGCAAAAGGGCCACCACCAGCCCTCTTCTTGCGCTTACTCGCAGCTCGAGCTCGTCGACGCCACGAGCGTGAAAGCGCTCCAGGGCACCGGCCACCTCGGAGAACGGCGCGTCGGGGTTCTCCAGAGCGGCATAGAGGAACCCAGAGTTCTCCTCCCTGATCCAATTCTGGATGCAGGTTAAGACCTCCTTCTCGCTCAAGTGGGTCGAGGCGAGCTCGAACGTTCTTCCGGCCAGCTCGTCCGAGTTCAGCGGCTCCCGTTTGGAAAGAGGCTGGTTCTCGTCAGTGACCTCCTCCAAGGGTCCCGAGTCCGGAGGCGTCAGCTCTCGGAGAAGCGCACCGGCCTCGCCGACCCCCTTGCTGAACAAGTAGTTGATCATTCTCCGCGAGATGCGAGCCAGCAGTGCGCGATCCGTGCCGCGCAGAAACTCGAGCACGACGCTCCATCTCTCCTCCGGCTCGTCCGCGGCGGGCGGGCCAGTGAGCTGCTGAGGTCGCAGGGCGTGGGTCAGTCTCCGGTGCATCAAGAAATTCCCGACCCGTTCGCCGATCGCGTCGATCAGCCGCCGCTCCTCTTTGAGAAACGGGCCCTCGTCGAGATCTGGCATCTCCTCGGTGTAGTACACCTCGAGCTCGCCTACCGTCTCCCCTCCGGATCTGATCGGGGCAGCCATCACCCACGGCGTCTCCTCGAACCCTGCCGGCTCGTAGCAACGCTTCCCGAGCGTCAGCCTGGCGGCGCAAACCCCCGGATACTGCCAACCAGGCGGGATCGCTTCGATGACCCTCTCGAGTATCGAGTCGAGGTCCTTGTCGCTTTGCCCGAGGATCTCGTCCACGTGATAGAGGCAGTGGAGCTCCTTGGCTCGCTCTTGGAGCGCGCGGATGATCTCGTCCACCGGTTGGTCGGTCGGAGATGCGGTCATGATTCCTCGTCACCTGTCCAGATGCCTCCACGGCCACTCCTGCCGTCCACCTTCACCAGAACGGGACGAGCGGCGCGAACATGGCGAACGTGGTCTGTTTCGGCCACGGTCGCCTGCGCGCTCAGCCAGTCCCAGTTGATGCCGGGCCGTGCCTGATGTCCAACTGTCAGGTAACTCACGCGGAAGCTCGAGATATTATGGAAGAAGTGCGCTCCCTGGCTTGCCTCTACGTTCATCTGCGGCAGGGAGGCCTCGACGATCACTCGCGCGCCGGCGATCTGGCCCCACTGCACCGGGATCCCCAGCCACGGATCGCTCGAGCCCCAGCGGCCAAAACCGATCAAGACGTATGGCCGGCGCTCTGCGACAAGAGCCCTGTTCAACTGGTCGATCTCCTTGGCGATCGCCCCGGTGGATCTCGCGTCGAAGGCCTCCGGCTTGACGTACATTACGTCGACGAGCGCATCTTCGACACCGTTACCCATAGCTCGATGGGAGACCGCGACGAGCTTGCGATCGCGAAGCTCCTCATCGGCAATCTCCACCGTCTCGCTCGGCACCACCATCGGACGCACCTGGAGGAATCCGAGCCGCCCTCGCGGAGTCGGCCCATCGTCGATCCGCATGGCGAACTCGATCTCGATCGGACCACCGACCACCTCCTCGCTCTTTGCAAGGAGCTCTCGGAGGATCTCGTTGAGCGGCAGCGATCCCAGGACCAGCACGGGTGAGAAATCGACGACCCGAGGTCCCGTCGATTCCGTGCCGGGAACCACACGGTCGGAGCTCGCATCGTAGGTCGAAACCAGGTGCCGCAACGCGTCGCCGGTCTCGGCATCGGCAAGCGGCGCCTCGACAAGGTACTCCGTTTCGGCGATCGGGTCGTATTCCGGCGGCTTGCCCATGTTGACCGCCCAGAACCTCACCTGGGTGTTTTTCAACAACTCTCGGGGAGAGCCGTACGGTGGCGGCGCCTTCGGCTGGGCCGGCGAGTAGACCCAGCAGAGACCGCCGTCGACGACCGTCTTGCCAAGTCCCAGGGCCAGGTTGACGACGCCGTCTTCCGGGCGGGCACGGCCCGAGGGGTAAAAGTTGTACGAACGCACGACTCCCGAGATATCGGGGTAGAAAAGGTCTCCTTGCCGCCGGCCGACAACCTCCTGGATGATGACCGCCATTTTCTCGTCACGGATGTTCCGGTCGCTCGCACCCACGTAACTCTTGGCGCCGGCGAAGAAAGTCGACGCGTACACGAACTTGATGGCTTCGACCAGCTTGCGAAAGCGCTCCGCCGCATCGACTTGGTTGTTTGGCAGCATCTTCGTCTTGTAGACGCCGGCAAACGGCTGATAGAGGGCGTCTTCCAGAAGACTCGAGGACCGCACGGCCAAAGGGGTGCGGGCCTCATCCATCAGAGCCTTCAGGTCTCCCAGAACCTCCACTGGGAGATCGCCCTTCTGGAAGGCATGAGAAAGCGTCGAACACCGAAGTCCCAACGATCGTCATCGTGGGAATCCGGAGCTCGATCACAGCGTCACGGGTGGCAAGGCCACCGGTGATCTGCCGGGCCAGGATCAGGCCGAGGGCCTTCCCGCCCAGACTCCCGTCCCCTAGTCGTGTGACGGTCTCGCCGGCGGCGAATAGGCCCCGGCGGAACGCCGGAATTCGCTCGGTCACGGTTTCACTGACGAGGACTTTCACGATGGTCCTCCCACGCCGGCGCGGTTCTTAGACCCAGCCCCGATCTCGGCAAGCCTGCGCTACCCGACTCACCGCAATCACATATGCAGCATCGCGCATATGGAGGTTGTCCCTCTTCGCCAGATCGCTCACCGCGATAAAGGCCGAGGTCATCTTGACGTCGAGCTTCCCCAGCACCTCGTCCTTCTCCCAGAAGTAGTTCATGTTGCTCTGGACCTGCTCGAAGTAGCTGCACGTGACGCCGCCGGCGTTCGCCAGAAGGTCGGGAATCACAAAGATGTCGCGCTCCTTGATTGCAGCGTCCGCCTTTGGGCCAATCGGCCCATTGGCACCCTCGGCAATGAGCTTGACGCTGTCGCGTATTCGATCGACGTTCTCGGCGCTCACCTGATTCTCCAACGCCGCTGGAATCAGGATCTCCACTTCCTGCTCGAGCCAGGCCTCGCCGGGCAGGGTTTCATAGCCGAGATCCCGCGCTTTCGAGTCGTCGATTCCTCCGAATCGGTCGGCAATGCCCAGGAGCTCTTCCAGGTCGATGCCCTCCTTCTTCCGGAAGGTGTAGGCGACCTGGTCTTCCTGATCCCAGCAGGAAACCGCAATGACCGTACCGCCCATTTGCCGGTAGAGGCTGATCGCATGCTGGGCGACGTTGCCGAAGCCCTGGACGCTGGCCCGCGTGTCCTGGGCTCGCAGACCGAGTTCCTTGAGAGCTTCGCGAATCGTAAACACCACGCCGTACCCGGTCGCCTCTCTCCGCCCCATGGAGCCTCCCAACTCGACCGGCTTGCCGGTGATGAAGCCGGGGAGTCTGGCGCGGTGAATCGACTCGAACTCGTCCAACATCCACAGCATGTGCTGAGCCGAGGTCATGACGTCGGGTGCCGGCACATCCTGGGTCGGACCCATGTTTCCGGCGATCTGCCGAACAAATCCGCGGCAGATCTGTTCTTGCTCCCACTCGGTCAGGTTGTGCGGATCGCAGACGACGCCTCCTTTGGCGCCGCCCAGCGGTATGTCCACCACCGCGCACTTCCAAGTCATCCACATGGCCAAGGCCCGAACCGTGTCGAGAGTCTCCATCGGGTGAAAGCGGATACCGCCTTTGCAGGGGCCACGAGCATCGTTGTGCTGGACCCGATAGCCTCGGAAGACCTGGACCGAGCCGTCATCCATTCGAACCGGAATGGCAAAGCTGTACTCGCGCAGAGGCCAGCCCAGAAGCTGCCGCACACCGGCGTCGAGTCCGAGCTGACCGGCTACGCTCTCGAACTGAGCTTGAGCCATCTCGAACGAATTGAAGGGCTTGGTCTGCATGTGCGACACCTCTCTTGGCTTAGGTGACTCCCCGGACGCCCGAGGCCCCGAGATAATCCTTCCAGGGCCGAGATCCGTCTCAAGTCATCATAGCAACGGGATTCGCGAACACCGAGCGCCGTTGGCCCATAACGCCGGAGATTCCATCCTCGAGAAGTGGCGGTCGACAGGAACCTCGAGCGCTCCACGTTTCAAGGCGGTCCCAGGCATCAAGCTACCCTCTTTTGGGGTCGATGCCTGAAAGGCCGGCCGCGTTGGGAAGGTCGCTCCAGGGTGGCGGGCGATCCTCACCACATGACTCACCGACCGGTGCGGGCTCACAACCCGAACTGCCGCAGGTGGTGATCAAGGTGTCGGTGTTGCAGCGCGCCCCACGTCTTGCCGGAGATGCGGCCGAAGACTACGTTGACGGGCCATTGGCGCTCCGGTCCGCGCGCGCCAAAGTCCTCGATGAGTCCGCGCAGCTCCGCCAGGTCCTCCCCCCATCGTGCCACCTCGAAGTCGAACAATTCGGGCTTCGACGCGCTCTCCTTGGGCCACGGCAGTGCGTAGATGACTAGCCAGTTGAACGGCGGCCGTGCCATCAACCCGGTCGGCTCGCGCGGACACTCCCCTGACAGCCCCAGGCGCAACGCCGTCGCCAGATGACACACGACCTGGTGCGCCGTCATCCGACCCCACTTGGGTGCCCGATCGGGGGTCAGCCGGCTGAGCCGTTCGATAACCCGAGTACGGTGCAGCGGGTTGAAGAGAGTCTTCATGCCGTTTCGGCGTCTCCGAGTGGCATCGTCTTCGGATAGCTTATCCGTTCCAGCAAAGCGTCGAATCGGGGATCGTTGCGTAGCGGATCAAAGCTGGGGTCCACGTTCAAGTTCATTGATCCCAGGGGGTTCTCCCGCAGCGCCCGTTCGAGCCATGCGAACGCCTCGTCGACCTCACCCAAGGCCGCATACGCCACGGCCTTGTCCCTCGTCGGTCTGGTTTTGGCCCGCCAGCGCCAGAAACCGGTTATCCCTTCATTGTCGTAGCAGTTACGGAAGGCCTCGATGGTCTCCCTTGGCGTCCCGCTGAGGGCCATCACGTTTTCATAGGCCGCAATCGCGTCGTCGTAGCGACTCATTTGCACGTAGATCGTACCCAGCGCACCGTGCACCGACACGTAGGTTGGGTCCATCGCCATCGTGCGGTTTGCGTGCTCGATCGCTCGATCGTACTGGCGAGCGTAGTAGTACTGCATGGCGTGATGCGTGTTCATCAGCGGTGACAGTGGATCCAGCTCCAGCAGTCGGCGGCTTACGGCCATGGCCTCCTCCAGCCGACCCAGTGCAATCAGTAGCAGCGAGTAGACGTGTAATGCCGCCGTGTCGTGCGGCTCTGACTCGATTGCCTGTCGCGTCGCGGTCTCGGCACCCGACCAGTCCCACCCTTGCGCCAACGCGAGCCAGCCGAGCGTGGCGTGCGCTGAACCCGTTGTCGGATCCAGTTCGAGCGCGCGCTCGGCAGCCGCCCGTGCCCGGCGCGCGAGATCCGGTCCGGGAACGCCACCCAGCGCCAATTCCTGAAGGTAGGTCGTCGCCAATGCGGCGTGCGCACGCGCATAGCTTGAATCGGCAGCGATCGCGAGGTTGAAATACTCGATTGCCCGCCTTCGGCCGTCCGCCGTCACCCGCTCGAGGTAGGACCGCCCACGCAGGTACGCATCGTATGCCTGTGGCACGGGCCGCGCCTCCGCTGGTCGTGTCTCCTGCGGCGTGAGTGTGACCTCCAGTGCCTCGACGATGCGCTGGGACAAGCTCTCCTGAAGGTCGAATATGTCCTCCAGCGTCCCCGAATAGCGCCCCGCCCAAAGGTGTGCATCGGATCGACCGTCGATCAACTGCACCGTGATGCGGACGCTGCTTCCGGCCCGCCGGACGGTCCCCTCTACGACATAGCGCACGCCCAATTCCTGCGCGATGGTCGGGATGCTCTTTCCAGCGTCCCTGAAGAGACTGGTGGACGTTCGCGAGAGCACGCGGAGTTCGCGGATTGCCGATAGCGCCGAGATCAACTCGTCGGTCAACCCATCCGCGAAGTACTCGTTCTCTGGGTCAGGGCTCAGATTCGCAAACGGCAACACGGCTACGGACTGGGACTCGCGCCCGGTTCCTTTCCCGGTGACTTCGTCTCGCAAGTCCACCAACTCGTTGCTCACGTCGCGTGCGGTCTGGAAGCGGCGGCCAGGGTCTTTCTCCAAGCAGCGGCGAATGATGCGGGCCAGGTGATGCGGCAGATCGCGCCGCACGATGTCGACCTCGCGCGGCGTGCCGCTCATGATGTCGGCGATGAGCGACGCCGCAGTCTCGTCATTGAACGGGCGCCGCCCGGTTGCCATCTCATAAAGCACGACACCGAGTGAAAAGACATCACTCCGGCCGTCGACAGACTTGCCCTCGAGCTGTTCGGGCGACATGTAGGGCATGGTGCCGATCACGGCGCCGGCACGGGTGATTGGCTGCTGGGCGGACTCGGTGGCGAGTTGGCTGACACCATCGCCACCCGATGAAGGCGGCACCGGCAGTGCCGCGGTTGCCAGGCCGAAGTCCACAACTTTGAGGACGCCGTTCTCTCCCACCATGACGTTCTTGGGCTTGAGATCGCGGTGCACGATGCCCTTGTCGTGCGCTGCGGCCAACGCTTGGGCCAGCGGCACGGCGAGCTCGAAGTAGCTCTCGCGAGAGAGACCTTGCTCCGGCAAGACGTCGCCCAGGGTGTTGCCCTCGACGTACTCCATGGTGAGGAAGTGGATGTCGTCGCCGTCGGTGTTGGTGGCGACTTCGACCGAGTGGACAGTGACGACGTTGGGGTGGTTGAGAGTGGCCAACGCCTCGGCCTCACGGCGAAAGCGCGAGGTGCGCTCGGGGTCGGCGGCGAGAT
>CALZKB010000229.1 GCA_945787575.1 Thermoanaerobaculia bacterium
GCTCCCGCGTTCGTGGGAACCCTGGGGCCGTAGCTCAGTTGGGAGAGCGCTTGAATGGCATTCAAGAGGTCGTCGGTTCGATCCCGATCGGCTCCACCAGTTGGACCCGTTCCAAGCTAGTCGGAGGCGCCGTCCCCATATTGGCGGAGGCCTCGAAAATCGGCGTCGGTTAACGGCGAGCCTAGGTTCGCACGCCCTCAGCCACCCAGGTGGCTGAGCTATGGCGCTTCGTGGGAGCTGAGAACGCCGCGGAGAGCAGAGGCCAGGTCACCGGCGCAGTGGAAACGCTCCTCGGGATCCTTCGCCAGACAGCGCTCGACCACCCGGCTGAGCCGCCTCGGCATCGCGAGGCCGATCCCGGCAAGGAGCGGAGGATTCTCGGCTAGGACAGCGGCCATGGTCTCTACTGCAGTGGTCCGAGAGAATGGTGACCGGCCGCTGATGAGCTCGTGTAGGACACAGCCTAGGGAGAAGAGGTCGCTTCTGGCATCGGCCTTCTCCCCCCGCACCTGTTCAGGCGACATGTAGCCGACGGTCCCCAGGATCTTGCCTGCTGACGTTGGAGCACTCGGCGTCGGGGCGTTGTCCGAGAGCGGGTGTCCGGCCACCGAGACGATCCGGACGAGCCCGAAATCGAGAATCCTTGCTGCGCCACTGGAACAGAGGAAGATGTTGCCGGGTTTGATGTCCCGGTGAACCAGGCCCTCGGCATGTGCGGTGGCGAGCCCATCCGCTACCATGGCGCAGATCCTCGAGGCTTCCGTCCAGACTAGTGGACCACTTTCCAGGCGGTCCCGCAGGCTCTCGCCGTCCAGGAGCTCGGTTACCGCGAACGTCAGTCCTCGGTCTCGACCCAGGTCGTAGATCTTCACGATGTTCGCGTGGGACAGCGCCGCGATCGCTCTGGCTTCGCGCTGGAAACGGATCCGGTACTCGGGGTCTCGGGCGAGTTGTCTCGGCAGGACCTTGATCGCTACTTCCCGACCCAGCTTTGAGTCCAGGGCGCGGTAGACCTCCGACATGCCACCTCGCCCAAGCAGGCTCCGGATCTGGTAGCGACCGAGTCGCGTGCCGGGCACGAGTGCCTTTGTCTGGTCGACCGACGCGCCGCTCTCGCGGCGTCGTAGAAACGCTTTCGCTCTTGCCAGAAGCTCCTCGATGCTGAAAGGCTTCGTCACATAGTCGTCGGCCCCCAGGTCGAGGCCGCGGACGATGCTCTCTCTTTGATCGTCGGCGGTCAGCATGATGATCGGCATCTCCAGCTCCTGCTCGCGCACGGAACTGCAAAGGTCGAAGCCGTTCATCTCAGGGAGCGTGATGTCCAGAATGATCAGATCCGGATTGATATCGACCGACGCCTCGAGGCCCGTCTTGCCGTCGGAGGCCGTGCTCACCCGGTAGCCGTTCTCTTCGAAGTTGTCTTTGAGACCCCGGAGCAGGCTCGGATCGTCTTCGATGATCAGGACGGTAGCGTCGGTCATGCTGGGGCCTAGAAGAGCACTTGCGCTTCGCCTCTGCCGGCGATGAGCCTCTCGAGGTGGTCGAGCAGCGCATCCCGGCGGTCCAGGACGCCGTCGATCTCCTCACTGCTCAGGAGTTCCCCGAAACGTCTCTGCAACCCGTCCCGATCGAGCGCCCGCAATCTCGCTGCGAGGTGCCGATCGAATCGATCCGGAAGGCGCTCGAGCTCCATGTGGGTGCCGAAGCCTCGACTGTGATCGATCAGAATCGCTCCCAAGGCCGGGTCGACGAGGATGTTCATCGCGTTGCGGTCCCGGTTGCCAATGAGAATGTCGAAAGTCCTCATGCGGGATTCCTGGTGGCTCCAATCAGGCGCCGGAGGAGGCTCACCCCGGAACTCCTTGTACACCTTGCAGCCTTCGACCCACAGCTGGAGCGAGCCCGTACCGCCGTCAATAGTGCGCTCGACCGCCGGCGGAACTAGGCCCAGACCGAGGACCTTGTCCATTTCGTAGGCAGCTATGTCGGCCCGATAGTCCGCCTGCTTGAAGATTGCCCTCAGGTTGGCGCCGTCCTTGACCAGGTGCACCTGCTTGGGGCCAGTGACGCTCCGCATGATGTCCTCGACCGAGACGACCTCGGCCGTTCTAAGGATGTTCTCGAACTGCGGCTCGAGATCGAGCCAGATCCTTCCCGGGACCGTCCCCGCCACCGCGGATATCAGAAAGCGAACGGCCTCGGGATCATCCGAGTAGTTCTCGGTCACCCTCTTGAAAGCATCGGTGCTTCCACGGAAATCTCCTGCCGCAGTTCGTGCCAGGCCCAGTCGCACCAGAGCCTCCCAGCGCATGGCGGTCGGAGCGCTGTCGTCACTGGCGACCGACGAGAAGGCCTCTGAGGCCCTTTGGTAGTTGGCCAGGTCGGTCGCCAGCTTCCCCTGGGTCATCCGCACCGCCGGGTCCCGGCGCGCTTCGACTGCGCTACTAGTATCAGCCGGAATCGTGGTGAGGGACACAACGGCGGCAGAGAAGAGGGTCAGGGCGGCAAGTCGCTTCATTTCGGTGACCTCGTGCAGAGGGTAGTCGAGGGATGAGGAGAGAGTGTCAGCCGCGAGTCAGCGCCTGTCAGGCCGGCGCCAGCCGGTATCCCTCGCCTCTTACGGTGTGTAGCCAACGGGGCCGGCGCGGGTCATCCCCGATTGCCCTTCGCAGAGCCACGACGTGGTTGTCGACCGTACGAAGGGTCGCCACCGAATCCATGCCGGAGACCTCTTCCACCAGGTCGGCGCGCCCCACGACCTCGCCTCGCCGCTCCGCCAGCACTCTGAGCGTAAGGATGTCGTACGGGGTCAGATCGATGGAACCACCCGGCCCCGAGGCGGTGAACGCCCGGAAATCGAAGCGTATATCCCCCAGCACCAGTTCATCGATTCTCTTGCGTGCCCGGGCCGAGGGGCGGCGACGCACCAGCGCGTGCACCCTGGCCAGCAGCTCCTGCAGCGCGAAGGGCTTGGGCAAGTAATCGTCCGCTCCGAGCTCGAGGCCAACGACGCGGTCGACCATGTCGCCCTTCGCCGTCAATATGAGCACCGACACCGTGTCGCCGCTGGCGCGAAGCTCGCGTAAGACGTCGAGCCCCGAGCGTCCCGGCAGTCTGATGTCGAGCACCAGGACGTGGGGGCGAAACTCCTGCACGGCTGGCAGTGCCGCGTCGCCGCGCTCCTCTCGACGTACTTCATAACCCTCGTCGCGGAAGTTGTCGGCGAGACCACGGGCCAGGGACGGGTCGTCCTCGACGAGGAGCAGCCGTGTCTTCACAACGGGACCCTCTGCTCCTCGAGAGCGATTCCAGCTCCCGGCGGCACCAGTGGTAGGACGAGCGCAAACGTGGATCCCCGACCCTCCTCGGTGACGAGATCCACCCGACCGCCATGGGCCTGGGCTACCTGCTGAACAAGGGCGAGACCCAGTCCGGTTCCCGCGCTGTCCGTTTCCCCGCGGACGAATCGCCCGAAGATGCGTTTCCGGTCGTGTCGTCTGATGCCTGGCCCATCATCCGCTACCGACAGCCGTAGCGACTCGCCTTCCTGCCCGGCGCGCACCCCGATCCGGCCGCCTCGTCTCCCATGCTTGATGGCGTTGTCAAGGAGGTTCAACAAGGCTTGTCGCACAGCCTCCCCGTCCCAGGTGGCCTCGAGTCTCGAACCCTCGTTGCCCGGATCGTGCCAATCGATGGTGACCTCTCTGTGCTCGGCGCGAGGCTTCATGAGTTGCACCACCGAGGTGACGATCTCGCAAGGCTGAACGCGAGAAAAGGACGGCGCCTCATCCATGCGCGTTACCGCTAGAACCCGGTCGATGAGCGCTTCGAGACGCTCGCTCTCTTGAGCGACGAGCGCTCCGTAGTCCTGGGAATTGCCCCGGCCCTTCGACAAGGTTTCACCCAGAAGCCGGATCGCGGCAAGCGGCGTGCGGAGCTCGTGTGTGACGCTTGCGAGGAACGCCTTCTCGCGTGCCACGGCCGCCGCCTCGCGGCTGAAGGCTCGAAGCGCGGCGGCGATGCCCAGGAAGGAGGTAAAGACCGCCGCCCAGAGGCCGGCGCGCAGCGTCCGGATGGGCAATCGGCTCGGGACCCCCGGGGACACCGCAAGCTCGAGGCCTACGACATCGGGGACAGGGGCGATGCGACGGCGGGCTGAGTCGCCGGATGGCAGCGGATCGTTCGCCAGCCTGGCTCGATTCGAGATCTGTGACTGCTCCAGAAGTATGCCGGCCGGAACTTCATAGCCGATGCCCTCGTCATCGCGTCGCGACCATCCCTCGACCGTGCCTCGCTTGGTCAGGGTGCGCCGAAAGTCGGGGAAGATCGGTAGGCTCGCGGCGGCCGGCGCGGCGCGCAGCCTGGCCTCCAGGGACTCGACCCGAGGGTCCTCGCCGAGCCCCAGAGCCTGGGCCAGAAAGGGAAGGTCGTCTGGGTGCACCGGTAGCTGCCCGGAGACAAGACGATGGGCGGCCTTGGTCTTGCTGTCAGCAGTGCCCAGGGCAGCGGCGGCGACCACGGCTTCAGGCAGGCCCTGAGCAGTGGTGCCAGAGGAGTTCTGGACGAGATCCACGAGCTCGACGGCGGAGCGCTCGCCGTACGGTTGGCCCGTGCCATGGCGCAGCGACCTGCGGGGAAACAGCACGTGTCGGTACACGGTCACTCCCGGGCCGGGATCTCTCGCCACGACCGCCAGTTCATGGCGGGCAAGCGTGGCGCGTACCGAGAAAGCCGCCAGCCGGGCAGTCTCATCCGCTTTGGCGTAGGCTGCCGACTCGACGCTCCGCGCCTGATCGACGATGGCACGATCGGCTAAACCTCCGAAGATCAGGATGACCAGCAAGAGGAGGCCGATAGGGAGCAACACCCGCCAATTCATTGTTTGAAAGTATGCCTTTCTTGGCTGGGTCTATTGTCAGTGGTATGTCAGGGGCTCGTTGAGAGCGCTCCCTAGGCGCTCCCTCCAGGAATTTGCCTGGTCTTCTCAACGGCCCATCGCATCGCTCGCGCACGATCGTCGGCAGCCCGCGTGAGGTCATCGGGTGCGAAGTGGGCGTAGACCTCGGTCGAGCGCCGAGAGCGATGGCCGACGTTCTTGCCGGCGATCTCCAGAGGCACTCCTCTGGAGACATCCCAGCTGACGACGTTGTGACGCAGGTCGTGGAGGCGAAGCGCTCCGAGGCCGTCGAGATCGTCCAGGCCGGCTCTGCTGCGGATCTTCGACCAGGGTTTTCGGACGGATTCGAGAGGCTGATAGGGGTCGCGACCCGAGAAAACCCACGGGGAGGCCTCAAAGCGCTGCAGGTGCTTGAGGATCTCGACCGCCTCTGCCGGGAGCTGTCTGTACTCCTCTGTCGCCGTCTTGGTCTGGAGCAGCTTGGCGACGCCGTTCTCGAGATCGAGGTGAGGCCATTGGAGGCGCAGGACCTCGCCGATCCGCCAGCCGGTCCAGAAGACGACTCGAACGGCGGCACACGCGATGGGATTGCCTCCGGACCGCTCCTCCGCCTCTATGGCCTTCAAGAGTCCCGCCATCTGTTCGGCATTCAGCATGACCTCCTTCTTTGCACCGCGCAGCTCCTCCGGGTAGCGGTCGATGTGGAGGGCAGGATTCGTATGCTGCGGGCGCCAGCCCCAACGTTCGGCCTGGTCGAAGGCCTGCTGGAGGAGCGAAAGGGTCCGGTTGGCGACGTAGGGCTTCGCGCGCAT
>CALZKB010000230.1 GCA_945787575.1 Thermoanaerobaculia bacterium
TGATCGACCGCGTGATCGAGAAAAGGGTTGTCGGCGAGACCTTCAACGTGGTGGACGATGCGCAACTGCGCCGGTCGGAATTGGCCGAATGGATCGCGCGGCGCTGGCGGCTTCCCATTGTGGAAGACGGCCCGCCGCCGTCTTCCCCGGATCGCCGGATCTCCAACCTGAAACTCAAGGCACACTTGGGCTATACTTTTCGATATCCTTCCGTCACGGCCTTTCTCGAAAGGCGCGCGCAGACTTTAGGCCGGCATTCGGAACAATGATCTGAAGCGGCGTCGCCGGGAGAAGGCGAAGGGGTCTATCGATGCCGACCGAAGCCAAGTTGTATCTCGCCGTCGACCAGGGCGGACACGCCAGCCGCGCGCTCGTCTTCGACGCGCGCGGCGAGATGGTCGCAAAACATTTATGCGAAATCGCCACCGAAAGCCCAAGGCCGGGCTGGGTCGAGCACGATGCCGAAGCGCTCGCCGCCTCCGTCCAATCGGCCATAAGCGGCGCCGTCGAGGCCTTGGGCGCGAAAAAAGACCGTCTCGTCGCGGCGGGCTTGGCGACGCAGCGTTCGAGCATGGTCTGTTGGGATCGAATCACCGGTCAGCCCCTTTCCAAGGTCATCAGCTGGCGCGATGTCCGCGCCGCCGATGCGATGAAAGTCTTTGAAGCGGAGGCCGATGCCATCCATCGCAAAACGGGCCTTTATCCCTCGCCGCATTACGGCGCGAGCAAGCTGCGCTGGTGTCTCGACCATCTGCCCGAGGTCCAAGCGGCCTTGAGAGAGGGCAGACTCTGCTTCGGTCCCCTGGCCAGTTTTCTAACGGCCCGGATCACCGGCGCAAAGGCGACCCTCGTTCTTGAATCCAGCCGGCTAGGGCTCGGCTTCATGGCTTTCCTCTCGTCACTCGTCTTCCTCCCCCTTTCTCTCCGGCCGAACCCACCGCTCGAACAGCTCGTAGATCCGCCGGTACTCGTTCAACCAACTCGACGGCTCCCTGAACCCGTGCGGCTCGACGGGAAACAGCGCCGTCTCGAACCCGGTCTTCTCGAGCTCGATCAACCTTTGGACCAGCCGGACGGTGTCCTGGAATAAGACGTTGTCGTCGAGCATCGGAGCGCAGATCAGGAGCGGTTTCTCGAGGCCGGAGGCAAACTCGAGAGGGGAGCTGCGTTCGTAGGCCTCGGGGTCGAGTTCGGGGGTGTTCAAGATATTCGACGTGTACGTGTGGTTGTAGTGCGCCCAGTCGGTGACCGGCCGCAACGCCGCGCCGGCGGCAAACAGATCGGGATCCTTGAAGAGCGCCATCATGGTCATGAAGCCGCCGTAGGAGCCGCCGTAGACGCCGATCCGTCGGGGGTCGACGCCGTGGTTGTCGACGAGCCAGGCGACGCCGTCTCGCAGGTCCTCGAGCTCGGGGGTGCCCATCTGCCGATAGATGGCGGTCCGCCAATCGCGGCCGTAACCGGCGGAGGCCCGATAGTCCATGTCGAGGACGACGTACCCACGACGGGTGAGAAGAGCGTGGAACATGAACTCGCGGAAATAGTCGGACCACCCCTTGTGCGCGTTCTGCAGGTAGCCGGCGCCGTGAACGAAGACGACGGCGGGGCGCAGAGCTCCGGGCGCGACGGCCTCGGCGGGAGGGAGGTAGAGGCGCGAGAAGATCGGCCGGTCGACGTGGGAAGAGGGGATCTCGACGATCTTCGGCTCGCTCCACTCGACGGCGAGAAAAGCGCCGCTCACCGCGCTCGTCACCTGGCGAGGCAGCGCCCCGGGGGCTGCCTCCTGCAGAAACAGCTCGGGCGGACGGGTGAGACTAGAATGCTCGATCAACAGGCGGTCGCCGGCCGGTGATAGACGGGCGGAGTTGAGGCCTCCGAGGGTGGTGAGCTGTTCGCTCGGACCCCCTTCGACCGCGACCCGGTAGATCTCGTAGTCGCCGGGATGATGGACGTTGGCCCGGTAGTAGAGGTAACGACCCGCGCGATCGAACTCCGGCTCGGAGATCGAGAACGCGGCGCCGGCGAGTCGTTTTCGATCCTTACCATCGAACCGGACGGTGTAGAGCCCGGAGTAGCCTTCTTCCTCCGACAGATAGTAGAGGGTTCGGTCGTCGGGCAGCCAGCCGAAGTCGTTGTACCGCCAGTTGATCCACGCCGGGTCGTGGAGGCGGTGGAGCTGGCGCACCCCGGGCTCGGCGTCCTCGCCCTCGGTCGTTGCGGGTGGCTCGAGGGTCACGATCCAGCGGTCCTTGTTGTCGGAGGCGCGGAGCATGATGGCAACGTGCTCACCGTCGTCGCTCCACGACAGGCCCCGCACCTGCACCGGCCGCGGCTCGGGCTCGGCGGACTCGCTCGATTCCTCTTCCGCCTCCGTCCCTCCCTCTGCCCCTCGCTCGTCGCGCTTCCGCGCCTTCGCCGCCGCGCGCAGCTCGGCGAGAGGGTCGTCGAGGATTCCGTCGAGACCGGAGAGGTCGAGCTCCCACTGCTCGTGACCCTCGAGGTCGAGCAGGTAGAGCGTCTCGGCGACCGGTTCGCCGCTGCCGACCTTGGGCCGAACGTCGCGAGTCTCGATGTTGCCGCTGTCGGTGACCCAGATCGGCATCGGCGTCCGCTCGCCGCGGTCGAGCTCTTCGGGGACGACGCCGACGACGAGCCAGCGGCCATTGGGAGAAAGCAGACTGGTCTCGATCTCGATCCCCGACCCCAGATAGAAGGGAAGCGGGGCGCGAGTCGGGTCAGCTCGTCGCTCCGCCTTCTCCCGCTCCTCGGCGGCCTCCCGCTTCTCCTTCTGCTCCCGCAGGACGTCGAACAGACGCTGTTGCTGCGCCTCGAGGTAGCTCGGGTCGTCTTCCTCGTCGTCCGGGTCGTCCTCCCCGCGAACGTCGGCCGCTTGCATCTCGAGACCGTTGTCGAGCCGGCGGACGAAGTAGCTGCCGCCACGCTGGAAGCCGACGGCCTCGCCCGAGGCCATGAAGAACGGGTGAACCTCGGTCTCGACGCCACGGGTCAGTTGGCGGATGTCGCCGGTCGTGAGGTCCTTGACGTAGAGGTCGCCGTGTCGCGAGTAGACCTTCATGGACTCGTCGGGAGAGTAACGGCCGCGGGGGAAATCGACGCCGCCACGCTCGCCGTCCTCGATCTTGCGAACGGCGCCGCCCTCGAGATCGGACTCGAAGAGGTCGTTGGCCTCGACACCCTCCTGCTTGCGCTCGTAGTAGAACGACTCCCCGTCGTCGGCCCAGTACGCGCCCTCCGGCGCACGGCCCAGCCAGTCGGGGTGGGCCATGATCTTCTCGAGGGTGACCGTGTCGTCCGCCGTGACGAGACGGGGGAGAAGCAGCAGCACGGCGATCAGCTGGAATCGACTCATTTGGGTCCTCCGGTAACAAACGATGATCGGGTTACGATGCCACAGAAGCGGGCTCGCCGGGGCGAAGGCCGGAGTCGGCACCATGAACGAGAGCTTCAGCGATCATTTTTCCGATCACGCGGCGCACTACGCGCGCCACCGGCCAGGCTATCCGGAACCGCTGTTCAGCTTCCTCGGCGAGCTCGCCCCGGGCCGCGGATTGGCGTGGGACTGCGGGACCGGGAACGGGCAAGCAGCGATTGGTCTGGCCGCCCATTTCGATCGCGTCGTCGCCACCGACGCCAGCACCGAGCAGCTGGCTGCTGCCGAGGCTCATCCGCGAGTCGAGTACCGCAACGAAGCGGCGGAGGCGACCACCCTGCCAGCGGCGCGCGTCGATCTCGTCACCGTGGCCCAAGCGGCTCACTGGTTCGACCTCGAGCGGTTTGCGCCCGAGGTCCGGCGGGTAGCGGCTCCGGAGGGGGTGTTTGCCGCCTGGTGCTACCGACTGATGCGGGTCACTCCTCGGATCGACCCGTTGCTCGAGCGTTTGATGTTCGACACGCTCGAACCGTATTGGCCGGCGGAGCGCCGACACGTGGAGGAGCGTTTCGCCTCGCTCGAGCTTCCCATCGACGAGATCGGGGCGCCGACGTTCGGGATGCGGAAGGAGTGGACGGTCGCGCAGGCTCTCGACTATGCACGGACCTGGTCCGCGACCCGGCGCTTCCTCGCCGACCGCGGCTTCGACCCGGTGGCCGCCGCCAGCGGCGAGATCGAGGCGGCATGGGGAGGCGGGATCCGCACCGTCGCTTGGCCGCTCGATCTAAGGGTCGGCCACGTCGTCTGACGCTTCGACGAGCGCTTGCTGGATGCTTTCCCGAGTCAGCAGCTCGCCGAAGACGTGGGGCTCGCGGCCGGGCCGGTAGAGGACGTAGAACGGAATCCCGTAACGTCCGTGATCGGCCAGAAACTGAGCGATCCGGTCGTCGCGGTTGGTCCAGTCGGCCTTCATGGCGATGACTTCGTGTTCCCTGAAAGCCGCCTCGATCTCGGGAGTCTCGAGGACGAGCCGCTCGTTGACCTTGCAGGTGAAGCACCAGTCGGCGGTCACGTCGACGAAGACCAGTCGCCCTTCGGAGGCGAGCGCCTCGGCCTCGGTCCGATCGAAGACGGTCCAATCCAGCAGGCTCCGGCTCTCGGTCCCCGCGAGCTGGGCCGCGTCTCCTCGGTCGCCTGCGGCGAGGACCAGGATCGCGACGATTGCCGCGCCGGTGCAAAGGTGGGCGATGCGACGCGGGCCTCCGCCACGCCCGGCGAGCCACACGAAGAGCGCCATTGCCAAGAGAGCGAGCTGGATGAAGGCGACGCGTTCCGGCGGCAGTTGCGCGGAGAGTACGAAGAAGAGCCAGACTGCGGCGGCCGCCAGCAGGAACCCCATCACGGTCTTGAGGGTCACCATCCAGGCGCCCGGTTTGGGCAGGACGCGGGAGGCTCCCGGAAACGCGGCAAGTGCCAGGTAGGGCAGTGCCATGCCGATACCGACCGCCGCGAAGACCGCCAGGATCACGGCCGGCGGCTGGGCGAGACCGAAGGCGACGGCGGTGCCGAGGAACGGTGCGGAGCAGGGGGTTGCCATCAGCGTGGCGAATAGACCGGAGACGAGGTGTCCGGCAAGACCTTGGCCCGGCCCTCCGCCGGACCCTCGCGCCAGGAAGGCCGGCAGCGGGATCTCGAAGAGGCCCCACAGATTGAGGGTGAAGAGGAGCACGATGACCGCCAAGGCGGCGACGAAGGTCGGCTCCTGGAACTGCACTCCCCAACCGACCGCCGCGCCGGCCGCCTTGGCGGCGATCGCGGCGATCGCCAGGGCCAGGAAGGACAGGAGGATCCCGAGGGCGGTCGCGAGAGCGCCGAGGGTGACGGCTCGTCGACCCTGCCCGGCGCTCTTGACGAGACCCAGGACTTTGAGTGAAAGGACCGGCAGAACGCAGGGCATCGCGTTGAGAATCAGTCCGCCGATGACGGCGAGCAGCAGAATCCACGCGAGTCCTGGAGCGCTTCCGGTGGGCGCGGAACGGCGGACGGGGAGGGCTCCGGCGACCGGCTTGCCGTCGGCGCCGACTCGTAACTCGAGAGGCTGCCGGGTCGTCACCGGCGCCAGGCACGAGCGGTCGTCGCACGCCTGGTAGGTGACCGCCACCGAAGCGTCGACCGGGCCGCTCGGCGCCGCGGCTGGCACCTCGATCCTGGCGACGATGGAAACCTCCCCTTCGTAGACCGAGAGCGGCTGCTCTTCGAA
>CALZKB010000231.1 GCA_945787575.1 Thermoanaerobaculia bacterium
ACCGTCTCGCCGGGCTGGGTCCAGCGCTTGATTTACGGCTCGTTTTCGCCTAGGGTCGCGTCATGGAGACCTTCCTGACGCGCCGCCAGAAGGAGATCCTCGAGTTTATCGTCGAGTTCGTGAACCGAGAGCGTCTGTCACCGACCCATCGGGAAATCTGCGAGCGATTCGGCTACTCGTCCTACGGTACGGTCCACAAGCACCTGAAGCTCCTCGAGCGCAAGGGCTTCTTGAGAAGGCACGACCATCAGAAACGGGGTTTGCAGCTCTCGTCACGAGCGCTGCGCTTGCTCGAGACCGAAGATGCGTCGGAAGTGCCCTTCTTCGGTTTGATCGCCGCCGGCCGTCCGATCGAAGCGGTGGCGGGCACCGAGAGGGTCCGCGTACCGCCGCAGCTGATGGAGGGACGAATCGACGAGCACTTCGTCCTTCGGGTGACGGGTGACTCGATGCTCGACGAAGGGATCCACGACGGGGACTTCGTCGTCGTGCAGCAGCGTTCCGAGGCCGCGACGGGCGACATGATCGTCGCCCTCGTCGGCGACGAGGCGACACTCAAGCGCTACTACCCCGAGGGCGATCGGGTGCGGCTGCAACCGTCAGCCGCCCACATGGAACCGATCTGGGTATCGGCTCGCGATCTCAAGGTCCAGGGGATCGTCGTCGGTCTCATGCGGCGCTACTAGGCGGCTTGCCACCGGCCGGTCCGCCGCCGCGATCCGGAGTCGCCGGCTCGGTAGGACTCGAAACTCCCGCTCGCGCGGTCGAAGAGCGCCAGCCCTCCACCCGGCCTGTAGTATTGAGGTTCTCAGCCGAACGGTCGGAAGTCTGAGAGCAACGGATGATCGGCTCCACGCTGTCCCACTTCGAGATCACCGCCAAGTTGGGGGAGGGCGGGATGGGAGAGGTGTACCTCGCCTACGACACCCAGCTCGAGCGCAAGGTGGCCGTCAAGGTGCTTCCGGCCGAGCTGGCCGAGGATCCCGAGCGATTGAAGCGCTTGCAGCGGGAGGCCAGGGCGCTGGCGGCGCTGGATCATCCTCACATCGTTCCGGTCTACTCGCTGGAGAGCGCGGCGGGCGTCCACTTCCTCACGATGGCCTTCATCGAGGGGGAATCGCTAGACCGGCTGATACCCGAGGGAGGGTTCCCGGTCGAGCGGCTCCTCGAGCTCGCTGTGCCGCTGGCCGACGCTCTGCGAGCCGCCCACTGGCAGGGGATCATCCATCGAGATCTCAAGCCGGCGAACGTGATGCTCGATGGAGAGGGGCGCCTCCGGGTGCTCGACTTCGGCTTGGCCAAGCAGGATGCGGTGATGACCGGGGCTGACCGGTCAGATGACCCGGGAAGGGACGATTCTCGGCACCTATCCGTACATGTCTCCGGAGCAGGCCGAGGGGAAGCCGGTCGACGGCCGCTCCGACCTCTTCTCGTTCGGTGTGATGCTCTACGAGATGGCGTGCGGCATGAGGCCGTTTCAGGGGGAGACCGGGATCGCCCAGTTGATGGCGATCCTGCGGGACGACCAACCGCCGCTGGCCGAAGTGAGACCGGAGCTTCCGGCGCGGCTCGGCGAGATCGTCGACCGGTGTCTGGAGAAGAGCCCGGACGCGCGCTACGGTGCCGCTGAGGAGCTGAGGGACGACCTGGAGGAGCTGCGGCGAGAGGTCGCCCGCGGAGCGGCTGTTTCGGGAATAGCAGTCTCGGGTACGGCCGCTTCTTCGCCGCTGCGACCGGCGGCTGCCACTCTCGCACCGCCTCGGCCTGCAGTCATCAAACCCCAAGGCCGACGTGGCGTCTGGGTCGCCGCCGCCGCCGTGCTCGCGGCACTGGGAATTGCGATCTGGGGTCTCCGTCCGGAAGAGGTGGCGGCTCAGTCGCTGGCGGTGTTGCCGTTCGAGAACACGCTCGAGGACGAGGACACCGAGTACCTCTGCGATGGCGTCGCCGAGAGCTTGATTCGACAAGTGTCGACCCTGCCGTCGGTCAGGGTGACGCCTCTCACGGCCGCCCTCAACTTCAAGGGGAAGAGGGTCGACCCCGGCGAAGCTGGACGTCAGCTGGGAGTGGATACGGTGCTGGCGGGCACTCTGAGCTTGGAGGGGGAGCGCCTGCGGATCACCGCTGAGCTCGTCGACGTGGACAGCGGCGCGGAGCTGTGGAGCAACACTTACGACCGCGAGGTCGTGGATCTTCTCAACGTGCAGGACGAGATCGCCGACGCAATCCTCGACGACGGTTTGCGCCTTCGACTCGCCGGCGATGAACGACGCGAGTTGGTGAGGAATCCCACTGCCGACGGTGAGGCCTACGATCTCTATCTCCAGGCCCGCTACCTCCAGCGGCGAGCGACGGAAGACGACTACCTCGAGGCACGCGAGCTCCTGCAGCGCGCCATCATTCGCGATCCCGAATTCGCCCTGGCCTACGGGTGGCTCGCCGGCACCCACATGATGATGGTCGTGGACGGCTTGGAACGGCCGACGGACGGGTGGCCCCAGTCCAATCGCTACCTGCGGCAGGCCGCCGCCATCGATCCCAATCTGGTGTCGCTGCGAGCACTGACCCACGGCCATGCTTTCTTCTTCGATTGGGATTGGGAGGGCGCGAAACGGGAGCGTGAACGCGCCATGCAGTCTGTGGTCGGCGAATTGGACCCCGACCTGATCCGTACCTTCGCCCTCGAGCGGTGGGCGCTCGGTCGGCCGGGTGAGGCGCTGGCGCTGGCGCGACGAGCGCGGGAGCTGGACCCGTTGAGCATCGGCCTCGCCATGCTGGAGGCGGACTACCTGGTCTACGCAGGCCAACCCGATGCCGCGTTGGCCCTGTACGAACGGACCATCGAGGGCGAGCCGGACAACCCCGAACCGTACTTCGGTCTGGCCGAAGCCCTGGTCCAACAAGGGCGTTTCGACGAGGCCATCGAGGCTCGCCGGCAAGCCCATACCGTGGCTGGCGATACCGAGCTCGCGGCCCGGTTTGCCACTGCCCGTGGGACGGAGGGCTACCGGCAGGTGGATCGGGCCTACGTGCGGCTCCAGCTCGAGTGGCTCGAGGCGAGGGCCGGCTGGGGTTACGTCTCGCCGCTCGACCTCGCGCGGGCTCACGCCCAGCTCGGCGACGCAGAAGAGGCGTTCCGCTACCTCGAGGCGGCGTTCGTCGACCGGTCAGCGGGTCTCGTCTTCCTGAACTCCGACCGAGTGTGGGACAGCATCCGCGACGATCCTCGCTTCCTGGACGCCGTACGCCGGGTCGGGCTACCGTCGCCGATTTGACAGCTTCCCCGAGATTGGTAACCTAACAAAGGTTAGTTGCTCCTACTGCGATAGACAGACCTCCTGAGGAGGTGGACCCATGAAGATGAAACCACTCATCTTCGGACTGCTCGTGCTCTGGGGCGCAGGTGCAAGCAGCGAGCTGCTCGCCTGCGGGAACAAGTTTCTCTCGGCCAGCCGCGGCACGCGCTTCGGCAAGCTCGGCTTTGCGCGCCAAGACGCGGCCATTCTGGTCTACGCCAACCCGGAGTCGACGTTGCCGAAAGCGATCGGTGACGTGCCGGTCGAGGAGATCCTGCGCGACGTTGGATATCGACCCAAAACGGTAACCGATCCGGAGCAGCTCGACCTGGCGCTGCGCGAGGGCGGTTGGGATCTCGTGTTGGCCGATCTGGCTGACAGCGAGCCCATCCGCTGGCGGAGTGAAGGTGAGGGAAGTAGTGCGCCGATGGTGGTCCCCGTTCTGTATCAGCCCAGCCGCAAGGATCTTTCGCAGGCCAAGAAGAACTACGGGCGAGTGCTGAAGGCGCCCTTCAAGAGCATGCGGCTGCTGGAAGCGATCGACGATGCGGTGGCCCTGCTAGTGAAGGCGAGGCCGGCCGGCTGACAGTCCATCCCGAGAGCTGACACCCCATGAGGAGAGGAGTGACCGCACCCACCATGGACCTCACTCGCGGCCTCGACGACCGGCTGCTCCCGCGGGGCGCTCTCGCCCTGGGGATCCTGTTCGCGGCGGCAGCCGGCGCCGCGGCTCAGGCTTGGGTGCCCCCCGCTCACGTGGGCTCGGTCAACTTCGTCTATCAGGACGTCGACCATGTCGGCCATCTCCTGGCCGACGGCTCGTTGCTCGAAGGGTTCGACAGCGCCACCGAGGGACTCCTGATCGAGCTCGAATACGCGCTTACCGATCGGGTCTCGATCAGTGTGGGAGTCCCCTACATCGGCGCGAAGTACACCGGGACCGAGCCCAGTTTCTTCGGATTGGAGATCGACGACTGCCGCTGCTGGAACCACGATTGGCAAGACCTTCAGCTGACCGCGCGATACAACGTGGCGAACGGGGACTTCGCCTTCACACCCTTCCTCGCCTACGGTTTTCCCACCCATGATTACCCCTTCGTAGGCGAGGCGGTGGTCGGCCGCAATCTCTGGGAGTGGCGACTCGGGTTCGATGCGGGCCAGCGCCTCGACGCGATCTCACCCCGGCTGTCGGTGTACGGCCGGTATTCCTACGCCTACGCCGAAAAGGTGCTCGGCATCGGGACCGATCGCAGTAACCTGTCCGCCAGCACCGGCTACCTGTTCACGCGGAAGTTGTCGGGGAGCCTGGACGTCTACTGGCAGCGCACCCACGGTGGACTCACCTCGGAGGAGTTCGTCACCGACGAGCTGTTCGAGCAGTTCGATCGGCTGCTGAAGGACGACAGCTTCCACTGGGGCGGCAGCCTCGCCTACTCGTTCTCGCGGATCGACCTGTTCGCCTCCTACATCGAGTTCGAGAGCGGAACCGACACCCATACCGGACACGCGATCACGCTCGGCGTCAGCTGGCCGTTCGAGCTCTAGTCGGTACTGCTGACGGCACCTGCTCGCCCTCCCCTCTTCCAGGAACGGTGAACGGCGCTAGGGCTTGGGCCCGAGCCGGCGCACTTCACCCGCACCGGTGACCGCGACTACGGGATTTCCCCAATAGTCGAGGGGACACATTGCGCCGACAGTCCCGACGATGCGCTCGGTCGCCCAGATCTCGGCGCGGCCGACACATTCGGCATCGACCTCGGCGACGCGGCTCTCGAGGTCGGGGGAGAGATAGGCACCGACGCCATCCATCCGGAGGATCTGGCGGTCGACTTTGCCCGATACGCTCATGTCGCCGACCCCCTGTACCTCGGCGACGAAACGATCGGTCTCGACACCGTCGGCGGTCAGTTCACCGACTCCGCGCAGCGCCAGTCGATCGATCTCCAGCAGGGCTATTTCGTAGCGAATGTCCGAGACCTCGCCCTGGAAGCTCGACGAATCGCGGGCGAGGATGAGGGTCCCGTCCACCACCTCCGAAGTGAGCAGTGGCATCACGCTGTCCGGGGCGCTGATCGTCAGCGACTCCTCCGCGCCAAAGTCGATATCGACCAAGCCGACGGCGCGAAGCGTAACGCTGTCAACGCCCGCGATAGCGCGAACTTCGGTCACAGTCGGCCCGACTACCGGCGGCGCTGTCGGCGGGATCACTATGGGCCCGCCGACGTTGACGCTGTTGTCACAGCCGGGGGTGGCGAACACGAGGAGGATCGAGGCGACTCCCAGCGCAGTCACCCGACACCGCGCTCCGGCATCTCGGTGCTGTTCCATGATGACCTCCTTTCGATTTCGTATTCTCCATATCGCACAGGCTCTCCGACGTCGCAATACCTCGACGGGTGGTCGCTCCCCCACCCCACCGAGTCCTCGTAACATCGCCGATCCAGGCGCTCCCACGACTCGCCGTGTGTCCGGTTTCACCTATCGAGGACCAACGCTGGGTTAAGATCGCCGGATCATGCAGCTGGATCACTTACTCCGTCTGGCGGCCGATCGTGAGGCCTCGGACCTGCACCTCAAGCCGATGCGTCCGCCACTTCTGCGGATTCACGGCAAACTGATGCCGATCGATTCGGATCCGCTGACGCCCGATCAGATCCAGAGCATGGTGGAGTCGCTCCTGACGCCGATCCAAAGCGAGCTGCTCGACAAGAACCTGGCGGTAGACATCGGATACGGCGTGCACGGACTGGCGCGGTTCCGCGGCAGCGTGTTCTACCAGCGCGGGACCCTGACCGCGACCTTCCGCCGAATCCCGATCGAAGTCCAGGAGTTCGCCGATCTCCGGCTGCCCGAAGTGCTCAAGGAGTTCTGTGATCTTCCGATGGGGCTGATTCTCATCACCGGCCCGACGGGGAGCGGAAAGTCGACGACGCTGGCGGCGCTCATCAACCGAATCTCCGGTCGTCGCTCGGCTCACGTCATTACCATCGAGGATCCGATCGAGTTCCTGTTCCTCGACGACGTCGCCTCGATCTCGCAGCGGGAAGTAGGAACCGACACCCCGTGTTTCGCCGAGGCTTTGCGCAACGCCGTTCGACAGGATCCCGACGTCATCATGGTCGGCGAGATGCGCGATCAGGAGACGATCTCGACGGTGATCACCGCCGCCGAGACCGGTCATCTGGTGTTCTCCACACTACACACCAACAGCGCTCCGCAGAGTATCGACCGCATTCTCGACAGCACCCCGGTCAACCAGCAGAAACAGCTCCGCGTGCAGCTCGAGCAGGTGCTCAAGGGTGTCGTGTCGATGAAGCTCGTCGAGCGCCGCGACGGCAAGGGGATGGTCCCGGCGCTCGAGATCATGCGGGCGACCCCGCGGATGTCGGAGCTGGTTCTCAAGGGGGAGACCGCGGCGCTCACCGAGGAGATCGAGGGTTCGGTCGCCTACTACCGAATGCAGACCATGAACCAGTCCCTGATCGCCTTGCTCGTGCACGGGACGATCAGCTACGCCGAGGCGATGCGGCAGTCGCCGGACCCGGAGGACTTGTCTCTCAAGCTCCGGAAGATGTTCCCGAGTATCGAGGAGCAAGGAG
>CALZKB010000232.1 GCA_945787575.1 Thermoanaerobaculia bacterium
CGATCTCGGCGAGGGCTCGACGCGAGAGGGTCGACTCGAGACTGCGATCCCTGTGGTCAACGCCTGCGCTGCGCTCGCCCAGCTCGTCGTCGAGGCGGACTGCGTCCCCAGCGCGACCAGCGGCTGACGCTCCGCGAGCCTCTTTCGCGGTGGCGCCGATCGTCGGCCTCGACCGGCATCCCGAAACGGAGTGAACCGTTCACTCGCTCTCGGGTACTAACAGACGACAGAGGAAGGAAACTCCGCAAGTTCGAGACCCGAAGGAGAAAGAGAGATGAAGCGATTGTTGTTTGCGCCTCTTCTGAGTTGCTCTGCGTTCTTGTGGCTCGCCCCCCCGACCTTGGCCGCCGATCACACGGTGACCGTTGGGCCGGGCACCGACTTTCAACCGCGAGACCTCACCATTGCGGTGGGCGACACCGTCACCTGGACCAACGCCGGTGGCTTCCACAACGTGCGAGCCGACGATGACAGCTTTCGCTGCTCCAACGGCTGCGACGGCCAGGGAGGGGACGGCAGTCCCTCGACGGAGGCCTGGAGTTTTTCCTTGACCTTCAACGACCCCGCCGAGATCGCGTACCACTGCGAGATCCACGGTGGAGCGGGCGGCCAGGGGATGAGCGGCTCCGTGACGGTCGAAGGGGAACCACCTCCCCAGCTACCGACACGATTCAAGTCGGGCTTCGAGCAGGAGGACTTCGCCGACTGGGATGACCGCGTCTGCCCGGCGTGTAATGCCGTGGCCGCGGCAATCGCCGAAGGCGAGAGCCTCTTTCCGCACAAGAGTGGCTACAAGACCGATAGGGGTGGCGAGCATTGGGCCTATCTCCAAGGGCCTGCCGGCGCCGACTTCGATCTCTTCCTCTGGTGGTGGAGCGGCTCCGAATGGATCCAGGTTGGCGCTGGAAACTCCCCGCAGGCGCGAGAGACGGTGAGCTTCGAGGGCGGTCCGGGTCGCTACCGATGGGAGGTCCGCTCTGTGGCCGGTGCGGGCGAGTTGATCCTCGTCTTCAACAGCCCGAGCCTCGCGGTGGGCGCCACCAACGAACTGATCCGCAGCGAAAAGGCTGCCAGGAAGGGAAACTTCGGCCTCGAATCCGCCTACTTCAAGGGCAGCAACGAGCGCGACTACCTGATCTACGAATTGCCGCTGGATGCCGTCGAGTTCGAGGGGGAGTTCCGCATCCAACCTCTCCAGGATCTCCGTGTCAAAGGTAAGAAGCAGCAGATCTTCCAGGCCTTGGAGGGCGACGAGGTCGTCCTCAGGATCGTCGTCGTGGCCCCGGACAAGGGTGAAGACGATCACCGTCTCTTCGCCCACGTGCTCGAGGGCGACGGCTAGTTCTCGGAGCGTGGCTTTGCAACGCTTAAGACCGGCAAGTGGCGCAAGATCAAGATCGTCTGGGAGGCCGCCTCGGGGCCGGAAGCCAGCGACGGCGCCGTCAGGCTTCTCAGAGACAAGGACATCGTCTGGGAGATCGCCGATCTCGACAACGATGCTCACCGGATCAACCAGATCCGATTCGGACAGATCAGCAAGGGGAAGAAGAAGACCGCCGGTCAGATCTACTACGACGAATTCAGCGCGCGGTGGAAGGAGCAGAACTCGTCGGCAGACAACCGCTCGCCCGTCGCGTCGGTTACGGCCTCACCGACCTCGGTGCCGGAGGATGATGGCCACCAGACGGTGGTGACCCTCGACGCCTCCGCCTCGAGTGATCCGGATGGGGATCCGCTCGCCTACTCCTGGACGGTGCCGAGCGGCACTTTCGTCAACGGCACCAGGGACTCCGACCAGATCATCGAGGTAGCCTTCCCCGGTCTGGCGCCCTACCTCGTCACGGTCGAGGCGAGCGACGGCTACGGTGGAAGCGGCAGCGCGAGCGTCACGATCGGCATCAGCGACGACGGCGGAGGGAGCGGCGGTTACGGTGGCTGATTCGAGCCGGGATCCGATCATGCGGATTCCGACAACGGCAGCGGTCCTGTTGCTGGCCCTGGCCCCGGCGGGCCAAGGCCAGCCATTGGTGGACGGTGAGCAGCAGATCGATTTCGATCGCCCTGAGTCCTGGGGAATGAAGTATGCCGCCTCGGCCAATCTGCTGACTGGGCTGGGTGTTCCCAGAGCTCACGAACCGGGCTCGGTCGAGCTCGGTTTCGAGGGAATCTGGGTCCCCTCACTCAGCGAGGAGGAGCGACGAGTCGGTTTCGACGGAACCAAAGTCGAGGACATCGACAGGGTCTCGATCTTCGGCCGGCCAAGACTGCTCGTTGGGCTGCCGCGTAAGCTCTCGATCGTGCTGAGCTATGTCCCGCCGGTGGAGGTCTTCGACATCGAGCCCCACCTGGCGGCGCTGGCGCTCGGCCGTCCCGTCTACGAGGGACGCGGATGGCGCCTCGGATTGCGTCTCAGCGGGCAGTACGGCACGCTCGAGGGCGACTTCACCTGCCCGGCGGCCGAGGTCGCAGCCGGTGACGACCCCGAGCTCAACCCGTTCGGGTGTGAGGAGCTCTCGGGCGACGAAGTGACGATCCGATCGGCGAGCGTCGAGCTCAGTGCAGCGCTCGACAGAGGAGAGTCCGGCGCGGTCGAGCCCTACATCTCGGTCGGCTTCAGCCACATGGACCTCGATTTCCAGGTCGACGCGCGCTATGCGGGAATCATCGATCGCACCAGGCTCACCACCGACGGACACACCTTCTTCGTGACGCTGGGTGCTCAGTACCGGGTCTCGACCCGGTGGCGCGGGGCCATCGAGCTTTTCAACAGTCCGCTGGATGTAGTACGACCACCGAGCACCTCCACCCGCAACGATGCGCTATTCAACGCGCGAGCCGTGCTCAACTACAGGATTCGATAGAGGTGAAGAAACCCGGGTACCCCGCGCTGCTCGCCGTACTTGTCGGTCTCTCCCTGGCCTCCGCTGGGCAAGCCGCCGAATGGCTGTTGTCCGTCGATCCGGAAGCGTCCGAGATCCGATTTACTCTCGGTGCGACGCTCCACAGCGTTCGCGGCTCCGTGGCGCTCGAGCGCGGCGAGATTGAACTCGATCCCGGCGGTAGCCAACTGACGGGAGAAATCGTTGCCGATGCACTCAGTGCCACCACCGGTCATCCAGGCCGCGATCGCGATATGCACTCGAAAGTGCTCGAAAGCGATCGCTTTCCGCGCTTCGTCCTCCGCCCGAGGCGTCTGGAAGGCGAGCTGAGACTCGCCGGGACCAGCCGCGTGCGGATCCATGGCGATCTGAGTATCCACGGTGGAACTCACGCGGTCGTCGTGCCCGCCGAGGTTCGAATAGAGGACGAGAGGCTCACCGCTTCGGGCCACCTCACGGTTCCCTACGTCGAGTGGGGCATGAGAAACCCGAGCAAGCTGTTGTTGCGGGTGAAGAAGTTCGTGGAGGTCGAGGTCGTTCTGATCTGCACGCTAGGGTCGGGGGAACCGTAGCGCAGTCATGGAGGCGTCACAGTCAAGTTGAGACGGTGACTGGCAGACTGCCGGGATGAATGCACCGACACCGAGCTACCGCGGGTACCGATTCCCAGCCGAGATCATCAGCCATGGCACCTGGACGAGCTCTTTGTGACGATCCAGGGTCGGCGGCAGTATCTCTGGCGTGCGGTCGATCAGGACGGCGACGTCCTCGACATTCTGGTCCAGCCGCGTCGTGATCGGCGTGCAGCCAAGCGGTTCTTTCGCAAGCTCTTAAAGGGCCAAGGAAGCGAACCTCGGCGGCTCGTCACCGACAAGCTGAGGAGCTACGGGGCGGCGCACCGGACGGTCATGCCGTCAGTCATCCACGACACCACCCGCTATTCCAACAACCGCGCCGAGGTCTCGCACCAGCCGACCCGCCAACGGGAACGTCAGATGCGGCGGTTCAAGTCCGCCGCTCAAGCGCAACGATTCTTGTCGGTCCACGGAGTCATCCCGAATCTCTTCCGGGTCGGACGCCATCTGCTGCGACCCGCCGACCACCGAATGCTGCGGGCTCGTTCCTTCCTTGTTTGGTCAGCGGAGACGTGCGCCTGAAATGATCCGGAGATTGGCCTCCGATTCGGCCCAAGTCTTTTTCGGCAAAGGATAAGTTGACAATGCCCCGGCGAGCCCAAGAGATAGAGTAGGGTCGAAGTTCGAGAATGGAGTGACGTTGCAATGAGTGATCCGGCATCGCGTGAGTGCATCCCCTGTCGAGGCGGCGTGCCGCCGCTCGAGGGCGAAGAGCTTCTCTCGCCGACCCCATGAGCTCGAATTCGAGTGGCGTCAAACGGCGTCACCGGATGCACGAGATCATCTTCGAGGCCGATACCCCCGCCGGGAGGGCCTTCGACATCGCGCTACTACTGGCGATCGTGCTCAGCGTCGTCGCCGTGCTGCTCGAGAGCGTTCCGGCGATTCGCGCGCAACACGGTCCCGCGCTGCGCGCGGTCGAGTGGTTCTTCACGATTCTCTTCACGGTCGAGTACCTCCTGCGACTGGCTTCGGTGGGCAAACCCATCCGCTACGCGGTCAGCTTCTTCGGGATCGTCGATCTGCTCGCGATCGTGCCGACCTATCTGAGCTTCTTCATCGTCGGGAGCCAGTCGTTCCTCGTCATCCGGGCGCTCCGGCTTCTGCGGGTGTTTCGCGTGCTGAAGCTGGCGCACTTCCTGGGCGAGGCGCACCTCTTGTACGCTGCCCTCCGGGCGTCGGGCCGCAAGATCGTTGTCTTCCTCGGGGGGGTTCTCACGATCGTCTTGATCGTGGGCGCGGCGATGTACCTGATCGAGGGACCGGAGACCGGATTCACCAGCATTCCGCAGTCGGTCTATTGGGCGATCGTCACCATGACCACCGTTGGCTACGGCGACGTCGCGCCGCAGACCGTGCTCGGCAAGTTTCTGGCCTCGGTGGTCATGATCATCGGCTACGGCATCATCGCGGTGCCGACGGGTATCGTCTCGGTGGAGATCGCCGCGAGCCTCAAGAAAGCGACCCACACCCAGGCGTGCACCGAGTGTGGCAAGGAAGGCCACGCCATCGACGCGCGGTACTGCAAGTACTGTGGAGCCGAGCTGGTCTGACGCCGGCTAGCGCTTGCCCAGTCTTAGAGAGAGCTTGTCGAACATCACCCGGTCTCGGGGACGTGGTCGACGACCGGGGCGAGAAACTCGAGGACGTTCCAGCGGACGTGACCGCCCCCGGGTCCGCCCCGATCCGAGGGTCGGCCCCGGTACAGAGGGACCAGAGGTGCCGATCATGGCATTCGGGTATTTGTTCAGGTATTTACTCCGAGGTGGAGTAAGGACCGCGCGGTCTCGAGCTGCGCTTTTGCCACTGGGTCGTAGGCCAGTCGGCGGCGCACGGACTCGGCGGCTTTGCTGAGGGAGGATCCGTCACGTTCGGTCCACGCTCTCCCGTAGGGTGCGAATAATCAGCCCATAGGCCGGGAGCATGAGTGTTGGGCTGGTTTTGGGCACCTTACGGGAGCGACAGATGCGGCGGTTCAAGTCCGCCGTTCAATCCCAACGATTCTTGTCGGTCCACGGAGTCATCCTGAATCTCTTCAGGGTCGGACGGCATCTGCT
>CALZKB010000233.1 GCA_945787575.1 Thermoanaerobaculia bacterium
CCGCAGCGCGGCCTCGCGCGAGGTCATGGTGACGGTCGAGGAGCGCATGCCGCTGCGAAGCTTGTGTTTGTAGTCGTCGATCGCCCTGCCGTCGCCGCCCTCGGCGGGTGTCGGGACGACGAGGGTGTCGCCGAAATCGACTTCCGGAAAAGCGCGCGGGCCGAAGCGCGCGTCGCCGGTTCGCTCGCCTCTGCGGATCCCTGCGAGAATCATGTGCGGGTGGATCGGCACCTGGTCGACCCGCACGCCGACGGCGTCGTAAATCGAGTTCGCCATCGCGGGCAGCACCGCCAGCAGCGGCCCCTGGCCGACCTCCTTGGCACCGAATGGGCCCTCCGGGTCGGGGTCCTCGATGATGTAGCTCGTCACCGGCGGCATCTCCTCGAAGGTCGGGCTCTTGTACTCGAGCACCGACGGCATCTTGTGTACGAGCGCGTTCGAGCGGTTCTTGGGTAGCCGCCTGAAGGCCTGCTCTTCCATCATCGCCTCGCCGAGCGCCATGTAGACGCCGCCCTCGATCTGGCCCATCACCAGCACCGGGTTGATGCACTTGCCGACGTCGTGGGCGAGCCAGACGTGTACCGGCTCGTAGATCCCGGTGTCCGGGTCGACGTCGGTCTCGATGACGCACGCCGAGTAGGAGTAGGCGGGCGACGGACCGACCCCCGCGCCGCGGTACTTGCCGGGCGAACGGGGCGGAACGTAGGAGCCGACGAAACCGAGCGTGCCGTGACGGGCTTCGGCGGCGATGCAGGCGTCGGCGAAGTCGAGGCCGTGGTCGGGATTCTCGGCGTCGAATACCCGCCGCTCGGCGAAGACCAGGCGGGAAGCCGGTACCTCGAGCTGTTCGGCGACCGCCGCGGCAATCACTTCGCGAGCGCGGTCGGCGGCCTGCAGGGCGGCGTTGCCGGCCATCAGCGTGACCCGCGACGAGTAGCTTCCGAGGTCGACCGGGGTGAGGTCGGTGTCCGCCACGCACAGCCGGAGGTCGTTGAGCTCGACGCCGAGAACCTCGGCTACGATGGCTGCCAGCACCGAGTCGGAGCCCTGCCCGATCTCGGCCTCACCGCAGAACACCGCGACCCGTCCGGAGCGGTCGAGCTGGAGCTGCACCCCGGACTGCGGCATGTGGTTCCAGTAGATCGGCAGGCCGGCGCCGCACAGGTAGGAACTGCAGGCGAGCCCGAGGCCGCGGCCGTGGGGGAGCTTGCGATGCCGTTCACGCCAGCCCGACCCCTCGACGACCGCCTCGATACAACGGCCGAGTCCCATCGAGCCGACTCGCAGCCAGTTGGCGGTGATCGTGTCGGGGGCGGCGAGGTTGTGCAGGCGCAGGTCCGCCGGATCGATACCGAGCTTCTCGGCGGCCTTGTCGAGGTGGATTTCGAGAGCGAAGCGTGGCTGCGGCGTCCCGTGCCCCCGTTTGGGCCCGCACGGTGGCTTGTTGGTGAAGGTGCGAACCCCATCGAAGCGATAGGCGGGGAGATCGTAAGTGACGGTTTGCAGCGCTCCGGTGTAGTAGGTCGAGGCGACCCCGTAGCTGCCGTAAGCGCCGCCGTCGAGCGCCGTCTTGAGGTGCTGGGCGAGCAGCTTGCCGTCGTTCGTGAAGCCGGTCCGGATCGACATCAGCACCGGATGGCGACCGCGGTGGCAGTAGAAGACCTCCTCGCGGGTGAGGGTGACCTTGACCGGACGGCCGAGCTCGAGCGCCATCTTGGCGGCGGCGATCTCGTGGTTGAACGGGTCGCTCTTACCGCCGAACCCTCCGCCGTTCGAACAGGCGACCACCCGGATACGCGAAGCCGCAAGACCGAGCACCCGGGTCAACGCGCGATGGACGTAGTGCGGGGTCTGGGTCGAAGAGTAGACGGTGATCCGATCCTCGTCCTCCGGCACCGCGACCGCCGCATGCTGCTCCATCGGTAGATGGGTGCTGCCTTCGTAGAAGAGCGTGTCCTCGAGCACGACGTCGGCGGCCGCGAGCCCCGATTCGACGTCGCCGAAGCGCATGGACACCGTCTTGTGGACGTTCCCGCCGGTTCCGTAGTCGTGAATCCGCGGCTCGGGGGTGGCCAGCGCCTCTTCGATCGAGCCGATCGTCTCGAGCGGCGCGTAGTCGATCTTCACCTTCCACGCCGCCTCGTATGCCGCGTCTTCGGTGACCGCCGCCACGGCCACCACCGGGTCGCCGACGAAGCGCACTTTGTCGGGGCATAGCGCATGTTCGTCCTGGGAGACCGGTAGGATGCCGAAGGTCTCCGGCAGGTCTTTGCCGGTCAGGAAACCGAGGACCCCCTCGACCTCCTCGGCCTCCGACAGATCGATGGCGACAATCTCGGCGTGCGGCACCGTCGAGCGCACCAGCCGCATGTGGCACATTCGCGGAAACACCAGGTCGTCGGCGAAGAGAGTCCGGCCGGTGACCTTGGCGCGACCGTCGACTCGCCGGAAAGGCTTGCCGACGATGTTCGACGCTTCACGAACCGTACATTCGGGGCTCTCGGGACTGTCTTTGCGGACCGGTTCACTCATTCAGGAGTCTCGCTTGCGCTGGTAGAAGCCGAGAAAGGCGTCAGACCAGCTGGTTCCGTCGTCGCGCGAGGTCTGCCAGTGCTGCCTCACCCGGCCGTCCTCGAGAGGGGTCCAGGTGATCCGGTGGCGGATCGCGGCGCCGTCCCGCGCCTTGCCCTCGCCGACGAGCACCATCGAGCCATCGTCGAGTCCGCCCTCGATCTGAAGCAGAAGGCCCGAGTTGTCGACCCAAGTCTGATGCCAGCCGCCCGTCGCCCGATCGTAGACGTTGTAGCTGTGGCCGACCGAGCCGCTGGCGCCGGACCAGCTCTCCTGAAGCGCACATCCGCCCAAGATCGGCTCGATCGTGTTGGTGCCCTGGGCGTTACCCTCGCCGTCGACCACTTCCCACTGGCCGATCCAGAAGTCGAACTGTCGGTACTCGTCGGTGGCACAAGGAGGCGCGGTGGGCGCGCTCTGAGCTGCGAGCGGCGCAACCGCCAGAGACAGGGCAAGCAAGATGCGGATCATGAGGACTCACTTTCCGAGGACGGCAGACTGGAGCCGTAGAGCACTTCGCGCGGCGCCGTCCACTCCTCGCCGCGCTCGAGCGCCGCCGCCCCTTCCACCGCCTCGACGATCTTGTGGTATCCGGTGCAGCGACAGAGAGTGCCGGCCAGCGCTTCGCGGATCTCCGGGGCGGTCGGGCTCGCGTTCTCGGCGAGCAACGCCTTGGCGGTCATGAGGATGCCGGGGGTGCAGTAGCCGCACTGCGCAGCGCCGAGATCCGCGAACGTCGTCTGGAGCGGATGGAGGTCGTTACCCTGCTGTAGCCCCTCGACGGTCTCGATCTCTCGGCCTTCCATCTCGGCGGCGAGAGCCAGGCAGGAGAGGACCGGTCGGCCGTCGACGAGCACCGCGCAGCTGCCACACTCGCCGAGCTCACAACCGTGCTTGGTGCCGGTGAGTCCGCACTCCTCGCGCAGCACCTCGAGCAAGGTGTGATGGGTCGGGAACACTACCCGATGATCCTCTCCGTTGATCCGAAGAGTCAGCTGAGTGACGGACTCGGTCATGGCCTCGAAACGGGGCGGCACCCCGCGCCGGATCTTACACCCGGCCGCCGAGCCGCCGGAGCGCGGCCCCAACAAGAGGTTCCGTCCCGACCGACGCAAGGTAGCCGGGGGCACCGGTACCTCGGCTACCGCGGCCCGGCCACGGTACCAGCCTTGCGGCTAGCGGCTGTGAAACCAGGTGCTGAGCTGCTCGTCCGACGCCTCGGCGATCAGTTCGACTTGCGGGAAGAAGATTCGCACCGCGGGTCCCTCGCCCTGGCGCACCCTCGACCTCGACAACCACACTCCGGGTTCCGCCTCGGTCCAGTCGGTCCAGTCCCAGACCGTCGGATCCCCCTCGCCGAGCGAGCCATCCTCCTCCTGGAGAACGTACTGCCAGCGTTTCAGCAGGCCCGAATCGAGGTCGACGTAGCCCCAGTAACGGTCGCCGGAGGTGAGACCGGTCCCGCCGCCGAAACTGAGCCCGACGACGTCGTGGGGCGTGCCATTCAGCTCCTCGCGGCCGATGTAGGTGAGCTCGACGCCGGGGTCGCGCCACTTCCAGGGCATGAGCAGCCAGTAGCTGTCGTTGATGAACCGACCGTAAGCGCGCTCCAGCCTTACGGAGAGTGCGGCGCCGCTGAGCTCGTCGTCGCCGAGCCAGGCGCGGCCCTCGCGGCTGTCGATGTTGAAGAGCGCGAGCCACGGCTCACCGCTCTCGCGATCGACTCCGGCCAGCCGGTAATCACCGGTCCAGCGATCCCAGGTGTGCTCGTATCGGGCGGCCACTTCGCCGTCGCGCTCGACCGCCCAAGTGAAGGCGAGCACCCGGACGTGAGCGAACGCGTCGCCGCCCATCCGCGCTTCGAGCCGCTGCGCGATCGCGGTCGGGTCCGGCTCGGAGGAGGCCACCGAGGCGGACGATGCGACGGTCGAAATGGCGAACAGAGTAACGAGGACGAGGATGGGGTAGCGCGACATCAAGGGCTCCAATCGTTGCTGGGGGCGCGAAAGTAGACGGTGAGCAGGGCGGTGCCTCCGCTCTCGGACTGCCGGAGGGCCAAGGTGTGGACGACGGTCGCGGCGGCGCCGCGGGAGATCCGCGGTGGCCCCATGAAGGCGACGCTGCCGCCGCCGCACGGGCGGTCCGGCAGGCACGGCTCACGGCCGGCGGGGCCGTCGAACTCGTACTGAAAGCCGACGAACCGTGCTCGTTTGGGCAGCACCACCGCCAGCGTTCGGCAGCCGCCGCCCGCCGCCTGGCCGAGTGCGGTACGCAGGTCGGCCGTCGACGGGCCGTCGAGAACGGCGAGAGCGCCGTCGCTTCCCCTCGCCCGGCCGGCAAAACCGGCGAGCTCGAGAGCGCCGTCGTGAGATAGCGAGGTCAGACCTTCGTTGATCTTCTCCACGATCTCGCCGGGGCAGGCGCCGGAGCCGGCGAGCGCCGCCGCTACGGTCACCGCCCACTCCCCGGGACGGCACTCGGGGCAGGTGCGGCTGTTGTAGGCGCGCCACTCTGGGGGGGTGACCGCCTCGGCGGCCGTCCATTCGGCCCTCACCTCGGGCTCGACCGCGGTCGCCGCTTCCTCGACCTCCGGTTCCAGGATCTCCTCGACCGGGGCGGGAGCGACCGGCTCGGGGAGCTCCGCAGGCTCCGGCGTCGGCGACAATCCCGGCACCGTCGCGGAATCCACCGTCGGTATCGGCTCCGGCTCGGGCGCGACCGGCTCGGGCACGACCGGCTCTGGCACGACGGGCTCGGCGACCGGCTCTGGCAGGACGGGCTCGGCGACCGGCTCTGGCACGACGGGCTCGGCGACCGGCTCTGGCACGACAGGCTCGGCGACCGGCTCTGGCACGACAGGCTCGGCGACTGGCTCTGGCACGACAGGCTCGGCGAGCGGCTCGCTCACGGCCGGCGCGACCTCCCCCGTAGCGTCGGGCCCCGTGCCCGACGAGGGCAGCTCCGCAACCTCCT
>CALZKB010000234.1 GCA_945787575.1 Thermoanaerobaculia bacterium
GGACGTTGACCTCGTCGCCGTCGCCGAGGCCGTCGCCGTCGGTGTCGGGGTTCTGCGGATCGGTCAGATGGATGCCGAGCTCGTCGCGGTCCAGCAGCCCGTCGCCGTCCGAGTCGACGGTGCCGTCGGCTGGGTCCAGCGGGTCGAGGCCGAACTGGACCTCGTAGTCGTCGGGCAGGCCGTCGCCGTCGGTGTCCGGGTCCAGCGGATTCGTGCCGTGAACGCTGACCTCGTCGCCGTCGGTCAGCCCGTCGTCGTCGCTGTCGGGATCGTTGGGGTCGGTGCTCTCGGTCACCTCGTCGCCGTCGATCAGCCCGTCGTCGTCGCTGTCGGGATCGGTGGGATCGGTGCCCAGCGCGTCCTCCTCGGCACTCGTGAGCCCGTCCGCGTCCGGGTCCAGGCCGCCGTCGGCCGGGTCCAGCGGGTCGAGGCCGAACCGCACTTCGAAACCGTCGCCAGCGCCGTCGCCGTCGGTGTCGGCATTCTTGGGATCGGTGCCGAGACCGATCTCCCGGCGGTTGCTGAGCCCGTCGCCGTCGGTGTCGGGGTTGACGATCCGCAGCACCGCTTCGAGGAAGCCGCCGCCGTCGTCCGCCCAGGTCACATAGGCGGTCTCGCCGCCGATCGCGAGGCCCGGGATCGTGAAGTCGGTGGAGGTGGTCGCGGCCAGGTCGGCGGAGAGCTGGACCGGCGGGATGAAATCGGAGCCATCTCCCGCCAGCGCCTGGAAGAGGATGCTGCCGCGCCCGCCGTTGATGGTGGTGAGCTCCTCGTAGCGCGCCAGATGCAGATTGCCCGCGGCGTCGAGGGTGGCGGCCGCCTGGCCCGAGCCGACGCCGTCGTCGGCCGACAGCAGTTGCGGCGAGTCGACCACGATCACGGCGCGATCAGCGGGGCTGCCGTCCTGGCCGTCCAGGGCGGGATCGAGACGGAGCTTGCTCACCTCGAACGCGCCACTCGCCTGGCGGGTGTGGTAGACGAGCGTCACCGTATCGTCGAGGCCCACCGCGATCGACGGAAAGTCGTCCTCGCCGGAGAGAGTCTCCGTCACCCGGGTCGTCCCGATGAGGGCCTCGCCGGTGTCGCCGGAGAGCATTCCATAGTGAAGCCGGCGGCTGAACGGGCCGAAGTCCCGGAAGGCCACATGGAGGTTGTCGTGGCTGTCGACGGCGACCACCGGCTCCGTCCGAAAGGCGAAGCGACTGAGAGCATAGGTCGGGCCCAGCTTGAGGCTGCCGTCGGCGGCGAGCCGCGCGTACCCCACCGCGCTCCAGCCGTCGTCTTCCCAGACCACGTGGACGCGGCTTTGTCCGTCGACCGCCAGCCGCGGGCTGCCGCTGATCGCGAAATCGTCTTCCGAGATCAGCTGATCGTCCACCACGGCCAGCGCAGCGTCGTCGCCGGCGGTGCCGTCCTGCGGGTGGAGACCCGGATCCAGCAGGCTGTGGAAGACCTCGGTGTCGAAGAGCCGATCGTCCTGCCACACTACGTGCACCCGGCCCTGGGTGTCGGCCGCGATCGCCGGGCGCGAGGACTCCGCGGTGTCCGAGGTGAGCCGCGTGTCGTCGATCAGCGTCTCCCCACTGCGCGACAGCATCGTGTAGTAGATCTCGCGGTTGCCGTCGCGGTCGTCCATCCACACGACGTGGACGTTGCCCTGGAGATCCACCGCCGGGGCCGGCTGGTCGGAGATCCCCGCGCCGTCGACGAAGGCGATCGGCAGTAGGTCATCGGCCGGGTCCAGCGGGTCGGTGAAGTCGATCAGCACCTCCTCGCGGTCGCTGCGGCCGCCGCCGTCGGTGTCGGCTAGCAGTGGATCGGTGCCGTAGACGTTGACCTCGTCGCCGTCGCCAAGCCCGTCGTCATCGCTGTCGGAGTCGAGCGGGTCGGTCAGGTGGATGTTGACCTCGTTGCCGTCGTTCAGCCCGTCCTTATCGCTGTCCGGGTCGAACGGGTCGGTTCCGGCGTCCTGCTCCTCGACGTTGGTGAGGCCGTCGCCGTCACTGTCGGTGGCGCCGCCGTCCGAGGGATCCAGCGGGTCGAAGCCGTTGTTGACCTCGTAACCGTCCAGGAGACCGTCGCCGTCGGTGTCGGGGTTGGCGGGGTCGGTCCCCACGAGGGCCTCGTCCGCGTCCGACAGCCCGTCCAGATCGGCGTCCGGATAGGCGAAGAAGTTGACGATCTCCGCCGGCTCGCGGGGCAGCAGGGCGAACAGCGCGTCGCCGGTCAGCGCCTCGATCGCCTGCGCCCGGGCGATGGCGGTGGCGCGGTCGTGCTCCTGCACGGCGAAGTGCTGGATGATGACACGCTCGCCGGCCGGCACCACCACCTCCCAGCGCACGTCGAGACGGCCACCGCCGGGGCTGGTGGTCACGATCTCGACCGGGTCCAGCCTCGAGTTGAAGCCCGCGAAGATGCTGGCCACCGCCGCCAAGCCGCCGTTGTCGGTGCCGTCGTCGGTCACCAGGAAGCGGTCCTCGGCGTCGAGCACGAGGTCGCCGGACGAGGTCGCGACGATCTCGGTCGCCGCACCCGATCCCGCCTCGTTCCTGACCAGGAGCGTGACCATCTGGTCGGTCCCCGTCCGGTTGTCCAGGATCTCCAGGTAGCGGATGAAGGTCTCGGTCTCCGAGACGTGGACCTTGCGGGTGAGCTCCACGCCGTCGTCGGCGACCGGGCCGATGACGTTGGGCCGGTCGTTGGGACCTACCACTCTCAGGCTGGAGGGCAGGGGGTCGTTGTTGAAGAATAGCTGGGCACCGAAGGCGAACGCGTTGCCGGTGGTCAAGTCGAAGGTGCCGTTGCGGCCGATCGCCCACTGGTAACCGCCGCCGTCGAAGACCAGGACGCGGAGGCCCGCGTCGACCACGAAGTCGTCCGATGGGTCGGCGGGGTCGGTGCCATCGACCACCACCTCGACGCCGTCGTGGCGGCCCGCCGAGTCGGTGTCGAACAAGCGCGGGTCGCTGCCGTGGACGAGCACCTCGTCGCCGTCGCTCAGCCGGTCCGCGTCGGTGTCGTCGTCGTTGGGGTCGGAGCCCGCCGCCTGCTCCGCGAGGTTGTCGAGTCCGTCGCCGTCGGGGTCGCCGGTCTCCTCGCCGGGCGCCAGCGGATCGAAGCCGTGCTCGGCCTCGAAGCCATCGGTGAGGCCGTCGCCGTCGCTGTCCGGGTTGGCCGGGTCGGTGCCCAGCGTCGTCTCGTCGTCGTCCGACAGCCCGTCGTTGTCGGCGTCGGGGAAGGCCCTGAAGTTGACGATGTCGTCGATCTCGTCATCCGACAGGCCTTCGAGCGCGCTGCCGCCCAGGATCAGCAGGTCCTCGGCGTCGAGGATGAGGTCGGCGCGGTTCGTGCCCTGGATCGCGAAGTGCATCAACGCCGTGCGGCCGCCGGCCGGGACCACGATCTGGTAGAAGACGTCGACGTCGTTTTCGCCGGGCGCGGTCGTCGTCGCCACCGTGGCGGCGGCCTCGCCGCCGGGACCGGAGGAGATGAGCGCCACGGCCGGCGCGCCGCTGCCCTCGGCATCGTCGGTGACAATGTAGCGGTCGTTGGCGTCGAAGACCAAGTCGCCGCTCGAGGTGGTGACGATCTGGGTCAGCGCCCCCGTTCCCAACCATGTCTCGACCCGCACCAGCGCCTGGATGTCCTCGCCCGTGGGGTTCTCGAAGAGCTCCAGATAGCGGACGAAGTTGTCGTCGACGGGGACGAAGACCTTGCGGCTCACCGTCAGGCCGGTGATCTGGTCCTCGGGGATCCGCACCTCGCGCCCGAAGTCCTCGGCGACGCTGTCGGGGCTGCCGTCGAAGAGGTCGCCGTTGACGTGGAACCGCATGCCCGACTGGAAGGCGTTGTCGGTGCCGCCTCCGATCGTGCCGGAACCGAAGATGTCCCATTCGAAACCTGCGGCGTCGAATAGGGTGTACGGGAAGTCGGCGAAGACGAGGTCGTCGGTGCCGTCGAGCGGGTCGCGCCCGGCGCCGACCTCGTCGCCGTCGCCCTCGCCGCCGCCGTCAGTGTCGACGGCCAGGGGGTTCGTAAGGTAGACGTTGACCTCTTCGCCGTCGAGCAGACCGTCGCCATCGGTGTCCTGAACCAGCGGCCGGGTGCCGTGGGTGAGAACCTCCGCGCCGTCGTCCAGCCCGTCGCCGTCGGTGTCCGGGTTGAGCGGGTCGGTCTCCGCAGCCTGCTCGTCCACATTGTTGAGGCCGTCGCCGTCGAGGTCGTCGAGACCATCGAACGGATCCAGCGGGTCGAGTCCGTAGAACTCCTCCCAGCCGTCTCGCAGACCGTCGCCGTCGGTATCTGGGTTCTGCGGGTCGGTGCCGAGGGCGGTCTCGTCCGCATCCGACAGGCCGTCGCCGTCCGCGTCGGCCTCGGCGAAGAAGTTGCTGATGAGCTGGCGCTCCTCGGCGGACAGGCCCTCGAGCGTGCTGCCCTGGAGGGCCAGGACGTCCTCGGCGCGGGCGATGGCCTCCGCGCGGCTGCCGGCCTGTACGCCGAAGTGCATGAAGATCTTCTTCCCGCCCGGCGGCAGCACGATGCGGTAGGTGAACTGCACGTCGTCGTCGCCGGGCGCATTGGTGAAGACGGACTTGGGGCGCTGCAGCCCCGGCCGGCTGGCGCCGCGGAAGACGTGGGCGACGGCGGGGTCGAAGGTGCCGTCGGCATCGTCGGTGACGATCCAGCGGTCGAGGACGTCGAAGACGAGATCGCCGTCGGATGTGGCCACCAGGTCGGTCGCTGCGTTCGATCCTAGATTGGTTCGCACCAGGACGTCGGCGCTGCGGTTGAACAAGGTCGAGGGATTCTCGAAGATCTCGAGATAGCGGACGAAGCCGTCGTCCTCTGGCACGAACACCTTGCGGGTGACCAGGAGGCCGCTGCGCGAGAACGGCCCGATCGCCAGCTCGCGCTCCCCCTGCTCGGGCGCCGCGGTGTTGATCCCGAACAGTGACGAGCCGTTGACCAGCACCTCGTAGCCGCCATCGAAGGCGTCGCTCGTGCCGTTGCCGATCTCGCCGTTGGCCTGGATGTCCCACGAGAAGCCGGTGCCGTCCACCAGGGTGACGGGCAGCACCACCACGTCGTCGGCGGGATCGTTGGGATCGGTGCCGTCGGCGATCTCCTGGTCGTCCGTGCGGCCGCCGCCGTCGGTGTCGACGAGGGTCGGGTCGGTGTTGTGGACGTTGACCTCGTCGCCGTCGGTCAAGGTGTCGCCGTCGGTGTCGGTGTTCAGCGGGTTGCTGCCGTGGACGTTGACCTCGGCGCCGTCGTTCAGGCCGTCGCCGTCGGTGTCGGGATCGAGCGGATCGGTGCGAGCGTTCGCCTCGCCGAAGTTGTCGAGCCCGTCGGCGTCCAGGTCGCCCGCCGCGTCCGCCGGATCGAGCGGATCGAGCCCGTTACGGACCTCGAAGCCGTCCTCCATGCCGTCCCCGTCCCAGTCGGGGTTCTCCGGGTCGGTGCCGGCGGCCGCTTCGTCGTCGTCGGCAAGGCCGTCGCCGTCCATGTCCGGGAAGGGGACGAAGGCGTCGAGCCCGAGCGCCGCCACCTGGGTCGTGCGGTCGATCGCGAGCGACGACAGGAAGTCCTGCACGCCGAAATGCATCACGATCGCGCGGCCGCCGCCGGGCACGTTGACCCGGTAGCGGAAGACCGCACGTCCGCTCGTAAACGACGCCTCGAGCGGCCGGATCGGGGCACCCGCACCCCACACCGCCAGACCCACCGCCGGGCTCGGCCCGATGCCGTCGTCGATCACCACATGGCGATCCGAGTGGGTGAGGAACGGATCGCCGGACGAGGTGGTCGTGATCGCCCTTCCGGAGCCGAAGTTGGTCGTCACGTCGACCAGCGCCCGGATGACTCCGGCGGTCGGGTTCTCGAGGATCTCCAGATAGCGGATGAAGCCGTGGTCCGTCGGCACGTAGGCCTTGCGGGTGACCGCGAGGCCGCTGGCGCGCGTCCAGGTTCCGAGGACCAGCTCGCGCACGCCCTCTTCGGTCATCGCGGTGTCGAAGTCATCGAAATTGTCGGCGAAGGTGAACTCCTCGGTGAAGCCGACCTGGAGGTCGAAGCCGCCGACCAAGGCGCCGTTGCTGCCCCGGAATACCCGTCCGTCCGTCTGCACGTCCCAGCGGTAGCCCTCGCCGTCGAAGAGATCGAAGGGCAGAGACACCACGTCGTCGGCGGGATCCAGCGGATCGGTGCCGGCGGCGATCTCCTCGCCGTCAGGGCGGCCGCCGCCGTCGGTGTCGGCGAGCAGTGGATCGGTGCCGTGAACGTTGACCTCGGCACCGTCAGTGAGGTCGTCGAAGTCGGAGTCCGGCCGTGTCGGGTCGGTCAGGTGCAGGTTGACCTCGGCCCCGTCCTGCAACCCGTCGGCGTCGCTGTCGGCGACCGCCGGGTTGGTGCCGTTGGCGTCCTCCTCGGCGTTGGTCAGGCCGTCGGCGTCGGGATCGAGTACGCCGTCCGACGGGTCCAGCGGGTCGAGCCCATTGGCGACCTCGAAGCCGTCGCGGGCGCCGTCGCCGTCGGTGTCGGGGTTGTCCGGGTCGGTGCCGGCCGTCGCTTCGTCGGCGTCGCTCAGGCCGTCAGCGTCGGCGTCGGGGAAGGCGAAGAAGTTGACGATGTCGGCCTGCTCGTCGGGCGCCAGACCGTCGAGAGCCGAGCCTAGCAGCGCCTGCAGCTGGCCGGCGCTCGCCGCCGCAGCCGCCCGCGTGGCGCTCTGCACGCCGAAGTGCATGAAGATCACGCGCCCGCCCGCAGGGACGTTGAGCGTGTAATCGACGGAGAACTCGTCGCCGCCCGGGATGTCGGTGAACACCGCGGCCAGTCGCTCGCGCGCGAAGGGACCGGCGAAGACGTGGGTGACGGCCGGGTTGCCGGCCGCGTCGACGTCGTCCACCGTCACGGAGCGGTCGTTGAAGTCGAGCAGCGTGTCGCCGTTCGAGGAGGCGACGATCTGCGTGTCCCCCGCGCGCAGGTCGGTGCGCAGCGTGACCGTGGCCTCGACGTCCACCGCACCGAGATTCTCCACGATGTCCAGATAGCGGACGAAGCCGTCGTCGACGGGAACGAAGACCTTGCGGGTGAGCTCGAGCCCGCCGACCGACCCGGGACCGATGCGCAGCTCGCGGTCGAGGTCCTCGACGAAGGCCTCGGAGAACGCCGGGCCGTTGCCGTTGTTGATCCGGATGTCGTAGCCGTCGTCGAAAACCTGGCCGTCGTCGATCTGTCCGTCGCGGTTGATCCGCCAGTCGAAGCCGTCGCCGTCCGTCAGGGTCGTCGGCAGCGGCGCCGTCTGGCGGTCGTCGGAGGGGTCGAGCGGGTCGGTGCCGTCGGAGATCTCGCCGCCGTCGGTGCGGCCGCCGCCGTCGGTGTCCGGATCGAGCGGGTCGGTGAGATGGAGGTTGACCTCGGCGCCGTCGTTCAGCGCGTCGTTGTCGGTATCCCGATCGTGGGGGTCGGTGCCCGCCGCCTGCTCGCCGAGGTTGTCGAGGCCGTCGAAGTCCCCATCGTCGTCCTCTTCGCCCGGCACCAGCGGGTTGAAGCCGTTGAACACCTCGAAACGGTCGTTGAGGCCGTCGCCGTCGGTGTCGGGGTTCAGCGGATCGGTGCCGGCGGACAGGACCTCGGCGCCGTCGCTGAGACCGTCGTCGTCGGTGTCCGGATCAAAGGGATCGGTGCCCAGCGCCGCTTCCTCGGCGTCGGAGAGCCCGTCTTCGTCCGAATCGGCGACCACGTTGGCGCGGATCGGCGGCGTCTCGCTGATGTTGCCGGAGCGATCGGTCGCCCGGACCACGACGTCCACGAAGGCGGCGTTCGGCGGGTCGGGGAGCAGAAAGCCGCGCTCGTAGGGTGCGTTGGTCGCGCCCAGCGGCAGGATCGTGAACTCGGACGTCACGCCGCTGGTGACGAAGATGCGAATCTCCTCGATGCCGCTGGCGTCGCTCACCGTGCCGGAGACGGTGAATACATCGCCCGGGAGCAGGCCCGTCGTCGGGTCCACCGCCGCGGTGACCACCGGCGGTGGATCGGGGGCGACCTGGCGCGTGAGCTCGTCCGGCGGTCCGACGTTGCCGGAGGTGTCGGTGCCGGCAGCGGCCAGCACCACCGAGCCGGCGGCCGCGTCGGACGCCGAGGGAATGTAGGTCAACGCATAGGGCGGATCGGCGTCGGTGCCCAGGACGGTGTCGTCGCTGAGGAAGGTCACCGCCGCCAGGTCCGGGCTGGCCACCCCCACGGCGGAAAGCACGTAGAGCGAGCCCTCCATCAGGGGGCCGTCGGGCACCGTGATCGCCACGTCGGGCGGTACGTCGTCGAGGCTGTTGAAGACGGCCACGAAGGGCACCATGACGTTGCCCGCCCGGTCCTCGACTCCGCTGACGGTGAGCCGGTAGCTGTTGAGCGGCTGCAGCAGCACCTGCGGATTGATCAGCACCTCCCGCTCGTTGGGCTGCAGCAGGAAGGTGGTGGTCAGCCCGGTGCCGGCGCCGAGGTCCTCGAGCTGAATCGCCGGACCGGAGAGCGACTCCAGCAGCACCGGCTCCGAGAACACGAGCCGCAGCTGCACGTCCAGCGGCACCTGCACCTCGCCGTCGTCGGGGAAGGCCTCGATGATCTGGGGCGGCAAGAAGTCGGCGGTGGTGAAAGTGACCTGGATGATCCCCTGGAGGTCGCGGCCGGCGAGATCGGTGACCTCGCTCCCCACTCGCACCCGGTAGCTGGTGAAGCTCGCCAGCGGCTGGACGGGAACGAGCGTGAGGGTCGAGTCACCGTCGCTCCACGCATAGGTCACCGCGACCTGCGTCCCGTCCGTGAGCTTCAGGGTGACCTCGCCCTGGCCTTCGCGCAGGACGGTCTCGCTGAAGCGGATGACGATCTGGGTGGCCGCCCCGGCGCCGATCGCCCCCTCGCCGGGCTCGATCGACACCACCTCCGGATCTTCGTTGTCGAGCACCCGGTCGCCGAAGTCCACGACTTCTGAAGCGCTCGTAACTTGGCCCTCCAGTCTCAACGCTCCCGGCCCGAGGTTCTCTTGGAAGTCGAGCACGAAGTCGTCGATGGGCACGGCCGGGAACTCGAAGAACCCGTCGGCGCCCGTCAAGGTGGTGAAGCTCTCGCCGTCGTCGGTCTGCAGGACCGCCAGGGCCTCGGCCGCGGGAGTCACGCCGTCGGCCAGGAACACCCGCCCGCGCACCGTGCCCGCAGCCTCGAGGACGATGCTGACCGGGACCGTCTCGCCGTCCACCTGGAGCACGGCGCCGGCGGAGCCGCGCAGCCCGGTGCCGGGGATGCTGGCGTAGACCGACAGCTCGCCCTCGCCGACGTTGAAGAAGGTGACCTGGTGGTCGGCTCCCGTCTGGCCCTCGAAAAAGCCGCCGTAGAAGCCGCGGACCCACATCGAGACGTCGGCGCCCGAGACCGCCGTGCCGACGGCGTCGAACACGGACACCTGGACGGAGCCGATCGGCTCCATGCGGATGTTCACCGTCACCTCGTCGCCTTCGCTCTCGATCTGGCCCAGGGCGCGGCCGCGGTGGAGCCCACCCGGCTCCTCGGCATCGAGGACGAACTGGCGTCCCGCGATCACCCCGGCGAAGCTGTACGGGTTGTCCAGGGACGCGCCGATGAGGGCGCCGTCCTGACGGAGGCGGACGTTGGTGGGGCTGAACGCACCGTCGGGCAGGCCGGCGGGATTGAGCACCGTGCCGACGACGCCGCCGCTGTCCTCGAGGAAGAGGTCCACCGTCACCCGGTCGCCCTCGTTGAGGATCTCGCCCTCGCCGTCGGCGCGCCGGCGCCCGTCGGGCTCTCGCGCGAAGAGGAAGAACGGGCCCTGTGGGATGCCGCCGAACTCGAAGAAACCCTCTCCGTTGGTGCTGCTGTAGGTCGTGAACGAGAAGATCGACCGAGTGAGCAGCCGCACCGAGGTGCCGGGTACCGGCGCCAGGGTGCCGGGCTCGCGCAGGTGGCCCTCGACCTCACCGCGCGCCTCCAGCACCAGTTCCTCGTCGATCACCTCGCCGTTGTCGCTCAACCTGAGCTACGGGGTCCGGCCCAGGCGGCCGGTGCGTGGATCGAGCGCCCGAACGAAGTAGTCGCCGAGGGGCAGCAGGTCGAAGCTGAAGCGGCCGTCGGCGTCTGCCGTCACCGCGTCGAACAGTTCCGGAAGGTGGACGACTCGGAACAGGCGGAGCTGGGCGGAGGCGGCCGGCGAGCCGTCTACCGGGCTGACCACCGTGCCGGTGATCTGGCCCGTGTCCTGCAGCCGGATGACGACGCCGGTCACCTCCTGGCCCTCGCTCTCGATCACGGTGCGGGTGGTGGCACCCCAGCCGCCGAGCGTGAGCGCCCACGCGCGCAAGTTGATCGCGCCTTCGAAGACGTTGGTGAACGAGAACCGTCCCTCGTCGTCGGTCTGCTGTGCGTCAGCTGGCGCCGCGGGTACTCGGTCTCCGTCAGGGCCACGTCGGCCAGCGCTACGGGCTCTCCGAAGCTGTCCTCCACGATGCCGCTGATCGACCCCTGCTTGGGGAGCACGATCTCGACCTCGAGCACCTGCCCGAAGCGGGTGAAGCAGACTAGGATCCGGGCGTTGCGGAAGGCGACCCCGTCTTCGTAGAAGGCGTCGATCGGGAAGGGCAAATCCTCCGGGGGCACCAGCGGGAACTCGAATCGCCCCTCGGCGTCGGTGAAGATGGAGGCGCTCAGCCCCGGGTGGCGCAGGTCCACTCGCGCCCCTTCGACCCGTGTCACGCCGTCCTCGGCCAGCACCGTCCCCCGGATGATGCCGTTGGGCTCGAAGATGAAATCGAGGGTGACGATCTCGCCGTTGGTAAGCAACTCGCCGCTGAACGTCTTACTGCCGTGGAAGGCGTTGAACGCCGTCACGCTGTAACCGCCAGCCAGAACGACGCCGGGAATCTCGAAGTTGCCGTCGTCGTCGGTCTCCAGGTCGCGGCTGCCCAGGTCCGGCGCCACCAGACCAAACTGGACCCTGGTCGTGCTGTAGCGGATGATCGACTTCACCGGGATGAGGTCGCCGGAGAGGTTGCGTACCTTGGTGGTGCCGCGGATCGTTCCCTTCGTCGGTGAACGCCTCCCCGATCCAGCTATAGAGACCGGTACGGATGTGCACCGTCGCGCCAGCGACCGGGATGCCGTCGTAGCCGAGCACCTCACCGACGATCGTGCCCGTGCCCTCGATAGGGATGACGAGGTCGACGTCCACTACCGCGTCCTCGGTGAGAGTCACGCTACGGCTGACCTGGCGATCGCTTTGCGGGTCGTAGCCGACGATGGTCGTCCGCCCGGCGAAGACGTCGTCCAGTCGGTAGGTGCCGTCGACCGCCGTCGTCGTGTTGAACGGCGTACCGTGGGCGAAGACGATGGCGCCGGCGATGGGCTCGAGGCCGAGGGCGGTCCGCCGCAGCACCCGCCCCTGGACGCTGCCCCGCGCGTCGCGCAACAGGATGTCGACTTCGTTGACCTGGTCGGGGACGATCTCGAAGAAAATCTGCGCTCCCGAGCGCCTCGAGTCCGGGTCGAAGGACTCGATCTCAGCCAGCTCGGCCGGCACGGTACCGAAGTCGAAGCGCCCGTCGTCGTCGCTGCGGGTCACCGACAGCAGGAAGCCGCGGATGTAGAGCGCCACCCAGGCGTTGTCCACCGGTGTCTCGCCGTCGGGCTGGAAGACCGTTCCCTTGAGCTCCGCGGTCGGGTCCTCCGGCGGGCGCCGGAAGATCTCGAGATCCTTCTCCACCACCGACCCGGATGCCGGGATCGCCACCGTGGCCTGGACGAAGTTGCCTTCCTCGTCCCGCGCCGACAGGCTGATCGTACCGACCGGCAGGTCGCCGATCTCGTAGTTGCCGTTCTCGTCGACGATGCCGACCCGCCCCTCCTGGAACACCGGGTTGAGGCCGATCAGGCGCAGGCGCTCAGGATCCGGGATCGAGCCGTCCTCGTAGGTGATGCGTCCGCGGATGTTGCCGCGGCCGAGCATCACGATGTCGAGCCGCACGGTCTCGCCGATGAAGCGCACGCGGCCGGTGGCCTTGCCGCTCTTGGCGCTGAACGGATCGAAGCCCTTCATGGTAAAGATGTTCGAGCACTTGGTCTGCCGTACGTAGTCGAAGAGGAACTCGCCGTTTTCGTCGGCTCGCAGCGCCGCCGTCTTGTGGGTCACGCATTTCAGCGTCTGGGTGTTGAGGTCGACCTGGAAGAGCTGCACCTCGGCAAAAGGCAACGGCGCTCCGTCGGGACCGATAACCTGTCCCTCGACCAAAGTGCCCGGATCCGTCACCGTCGTGACGACCGGCAGCACCTGCCCGACGACGACTTCGCCGCGTTGGCTCGAGACGTTGTCGACGGTCATGTCCTGTTCGATGTAGGGGCTGATCGGATTGTTGAACACCACCCGCACCACGCGCAGGCTGCGAAGCCCCTGGAAGAGGCCGCGCTCGCCCGGGATCAGGCCGCCGTTCGAGACCTTGCTGGGGATCTGGAACCGATTGGCGTCGCGCTCCGCCAGGGCCTGCATGTCCACGTCGCCGGTGAACAGCACCTCGATGACGTGGCCGCTGGGATCCACCTCGGCCTCCTGAACCGCGGCGATCGCCTCGAACGGCCGCGGCGTGAGGATCTCGACCAGCGGCGGGATCTGCTGGTCGACCGCACCGTCTCCGTCCTCGTCCAGCAGCAGGAGAGGCGTCGGGTCGTCGGCGCTGACTTCCACCACGCCCATGCCGCCGGGCGCGAGGTCGAGGTCGCGCCAGCGCAGCATGCGCAGCTCGGGACCCGGCAGGGTGAGCAGCACGTGGAGGTCGGCCAGGCCGGCGGTGGTGCGGTCGATCGTGACCCGGTAGCCGCCCTCCTCGGCCACCGCCATCATGGCCATCTCGGCGCTGGCAAGGTCGTAGAGCTCGGCAAAGGGCAGCTCGCGGGCGCCCGGCCGCTCCAAATCGCCGAAGGCCAGACGCTTGCCCGACGTGCGGCTCGCGACTTCGACCCTCGCATCGGCGCCCGCCGCCATGGCCGCGCCCATCTTCGGGAGAAAGGCGGTGGTGCGAACGAACCGGTCCAGCGCGGCCTCCGCGCCCGTCAGCGCGGCCTCCTCCGCCAACACCTGAGCCACCGTGGCGGCAAAGAAGCTGCCCTTCTCCGTCGTCCGCCGCAGGGTGTCCCAGCTAAATGCCTCGTCGCGGGCGCCGTTCCACTCCGCCGCCAACACCGCGACGCTGTCAAAGAGGTCCTCGCCGAGGGTCACGTGGCGGCCCGCCTGGGCCAGGTTGAACACCTTGGTGTCGACTTCGCCGCGGCTGACGCGCGGCAGGTCCGAGCTCAGCAGCGAGCTCGGAGCGGTGGCGATCGAGAAGCCGAGCCCGACGAGGTTGAGCGCCTGGCGCACCATCTCGTCCGGCAGCACCTCGGTCGATGTGGGCAGCACGATCGACGCCGGCGACAGCGGGATGTCGTTCTCGCCGACCCCGACGAAGAGCTCGAACGTCGGCGTGATGTTGGACGGGCTGCGGGCCGACGTGGCCACCACCCTTCCGGTCAGGAGCGAGCGCATGCGGAACTCCACGCTCTCGGACTCGCCCGGCAACAGGCTCTCGATCGTCTGCTGGAAGTCCTCGGGGTCGGCCAGCTCGGCGCCGATCAGCTTGCTCGCCGGGAGCTTGATCGTCACCAGGTTGGCGGGCGCGTTGGAGGTGTTGGCGACCGTCAGGCGTAGCGCGTACTCCTCGTCCTTGCGCACCACGTCCGGGTGGGAGATCGTGATGCCGAAGGTCGGATCGCGGACGATGACGGCGCCGCGGGCGTGGCCTTCGACCCGCTGCACGTCCTCGCCCGGCAGGCCGTCGAGGACGCCCTCGATGTCGATGTCGACGATGTGGGTCCCCTCGCGCAGGCCTTCGACCAGCCATTCGGCCTCGCCGGTGGCCTGGGCGACCAGAAAAGTGATGTCGTCCGAGGTGCCGAGACGCCCATCGGGACCCGGCACTCGCACCGGCACCGGAACGCCCAGTGGGGTCGGCGGCTCGGTCTCGGCCTCGCGCAACCCCGGCGGGATCGAGATCTTGGCGGTGAGGTCGCGGACGACCAGGCGATCGCCCTCGGGAGCTCCGTTCTGGACCATCAGCACCACCGAGAAGAACTGGTTCAGCAGCCCAAGGTCGGTGGGGAAGATGATCGCGCCCGGGATCGGTGGCGGCTCCTTCGCCCGGCAGCCGCCGAAGTCGTCCAGGCAGCCGCCGCCGACCGGAGGCGACGACGGCTGGCTCACGCGGTCCAGGACGAACGGCTTGAGCTGTGGGGGATTGAAACGGCTGGGCTTGGCCGGGACCAGGATGTCCACGAACTCGAACCCGCCCTCGCCGAGCGGGGCGAAGACGACCGGCACGTTGTAGTCGACGATCTCTCCCTCGATGGCGAACCCGAAGGTGAAGTTGAAGGCCTGGAAGTTGTCCTCGTCGATGACGATGCCGTAGTTGCGGATCTCGTCGAGGGTGAGCGCGCGCGACGTCACCTTGGTGATCAGGATCTGGGTGACCAGCACGGCCGCGGAGCGCGGCTCGGCGTAGGCGATCAGCTCCTCGCCCTGCACCAGCCGGATGTTGTCGAGGACGTACTCGCCCTTTAGCGAAAGCCGCGGGATCCGGAACGGCTCGTTGGGAACCGTCTGCAGCGTCAGAACGCCGTTGATCTCCGGGCCGGTGAAATCGGCCTGGACCAGGAGATCGGCCGGCAGGGTGCCGAGCGTCGGGTTGAACCCCTCGAGCGTCGTCTCGACGATGGTGGGAGTGTCGAATGGAACGGTTTGGCTCTCGGGCGAGACGGTCAGGCGGGAGCCAGCGATCAGCAGCCGCGCGCTGGTCAGCTCCTCGCCCGCCGCGTGCGCGACCGGAGCCGCAACGAGCGCCCCCAGCAGCCCGAGGGCCGCAGCTGCGGCTCGTAAAGCCACTCCCAAATCCCTCATCCGAAAAGACTCGCCCAGTGGGCTCACCTCCACCCTCCCCCGTCTTACAGTCGCGGCCCCAGGGTCGTGTCGCGCTCTTTCTGCCCGACGGTGAAGTTTGGCCGAAAGATACCCCATCCGCAGGGCCGACACTAATAGCCGCGAGGCTATGAGAAGGGAGCGGGCCGGAGACCCCCTGACCTCGGAAGCCACTTCAGATAGTCGCCGAGGCATCGAATCCTTCGAGACGAGTCTCGACGAGGATTGGCGTGTTGAAGAGAACTGTTTCGCTCTCGGCCGAAACTGTTCGCCAGGTGCCGGCAATGAGGAGATGCGCCGAGCCGAGCTCAGCGCCGGCTACGGCCCGGACGATAGACACCTGGGCGCAGAGCGCCGGCGCTAACGCCGGAAGCGCAAACCTGCCGAGACCCGATCTCAATCCACCTCCCCTCGTCGGCGATCACGCACGCGTGACCAGACCCGATCTCAATCCACCTCCCCTCGTCGGCGATCACGCACGCGTGACCTGAGAAAAGCTCAAACCAATTCAACCGAGCCGAGGATAGACCATCGGCCGGGGGTTTGTCGAAGAAATGTGGACTCGTGAATATGTCCGTGCCTCATGCCAGGTAAGACGCGAGGCGGAGTGAGTTTCTGGCGGTCGTCTCGCCTAAGCGCTCGGCTTCTCCTCCCGGGCGGCCGCTCGACCAGGCTAGCGCGTGGAACCAGCGGGCTAGCGCGTGACGGTTCCCGTCAGCAGCCGAACCGCGGTGACCAGGCTGGCTCCGAGGAAATCCTCGGGAGCGTCCGATTCGAGATGCGAGCCGATCTCTTCGAGCAGGAGCGCGTCCTTGCGGTCGAGCTCTTGGCCCCGTTTGAGCGCTTCAACCCATCTCTCGATGACCCGAACACACTCGATGCGCGTGACGAAGTCGATCAGACCCCGATTCTCCCAGTCGCGCAGCTTCTCGAGGTA
>CALZKB010000235.1 GCA_945787575.1 Thermoanaerobaculia bacterium
CCCAGCAGCACGGAGTCGGACATGTTGTAGCGCTTGTAGTCGACCCAGTGGGCGAACAGGTACCAGGTGATCGGGATGACCGTGATCAAACCGACCGCGGTGTGGACGATCAGCGTCCACTGCACCGCCGAGTGAAAGGCGGCGAAGGTGATCACCAGGCCGGTGATCGTCTCGAACACCAGAGCGGCGAGGCTGAGGCGCGAAAGCCCCGAAACCCAGCCGGTTCGAACCGTACTCTCTTGTTCCGCCATGCCGTTCTCTCCCCATGGATGGCCCTCGCCGAATCGCTGAAGCTTGCTGCGGCGAGCGCTCCGGACTGCAATCGATCTCAGACCTCGAGGTCCGGGCGATTCCTCGCGATCCTACCAGGGCGTCGTCGGGAGACGCTCCCCTCTTGCATGGCGAACCCGCAACACCCGGCCGGGTAGCGTCTCCCGCTCGGACGGGCGGGGTAGCGCCTCCCACATCACGATTCGACCGACCTACCAGGGGCGCGGGCTGCCGCAGCTGTAGCCCGGCCCATTGATGAATCTCTGCACGGCGCGGGTGTTCGCGTCGGCCGCGGCGGTGAGTCGAACCGTGGCCGGGATCCAGGCCTGGGGCTGGTCGGCGACGTCGCAGAGGAACTCGACCTGGACTTGGTTCGGGGAATGGAAGGTCTCGGCGGTCCCGTCCGTTCGGTAGAGCGTGCCGAACTCGAAGACGCTGATCCCGTGAAAGTAGAAGTAGTCACAGCTCATGATTGTGCAGCTCCCCTGACGGGGCCGGTGTCCGTTGAGCGCTCCGTTGTTCCATCCGTACTTGCCCAGCCAGGCGTGCCAACCCTCGTGCATGAAGTCGCCGGCCCTCGATGACGGGTTGGAGTTGGGCCGGAGCGGATCGTAGAGCAGGCACGAGGTGAACAATTGGTCGTTGAGCAGGAATCGGCCGTTGAAGGCGCCGAAGATGTCCGTCCGATCGGTCGGCAGGTGGTAGAAGCTGTTGTGATAGGCGCTGCCGGCCGCCTCCGCGACGCCTCGATAATCCTCGGTGGCGTGGAACGACTGACTGTAGTCGTCGACCAGACCGTAGGTCACCAAGTAGGCAGCATTCCAGTGTTTAGGGTACTCCAGCCGATTGTTGCAGGCGTCCCTGTAACCTCGTCCCGCCCACTCTCCGGAGCCGATGTCATAAGCGCGAGACTGCCAGAGGTAGTACTCCCTCCAGCACCCGTGGGTCGCCCACAGATCGCGGTCTGCCTGGCTGGCGCCGGTCTGGACGCAGGCAGCGAAACCAGTCGCAGCGAGCGCTTGACCCAGACCCAGGGCAAGGAGGGTGACTCGAAACGGCTTCATGATCGGCTCTCTTGAACTCTGATTCCGCAGTGCAAGCTCAGAACGGAGGGGGCGGTCTCTCTTCGAACTGCGGCTCGTCGTCGCGGTCCTCTCGAGGTTGGTCGGCCTTCACCGGCGGCGGCGGGACCACCTCGGGATGCGCAGCCAGGAAGGCAGCCAGCTTCGCGTTGAACGTCTCGGCCTGCTCTCCGGGCACCCGCGGCACTCGCTCGAGCAGGATCTCCTCCCCCTGGCGAGCGAACTGCCTGAGAGTCTCCTTTGCTGCGGACGAGCCCTCGTGATTCCACAAGTAGGCGCGGACCGCCTCGGCTCGGACGGCCAGCGCCGGGTGCTCGGAGACGAGGCGCAAGACTTCCGCGTCGCCGCTGGGCGTGAGGAGGTAGGCGAGACCGTCGACCGCTTTCGCCTGCAAGAGGATCTGAGCCGTGCGCTCGACGATCTCGCCGTGGGCCTCGGTGCCCGTTTCGGGCAGTGGCCGGTCGACGAACTCCTTCAGGAATCGCTCTCCTATCGGGCTTCGCATCTCGCCGAGGATCGATAGCACGAGAATAGCCCGGCCGAGGTCGCTCTCGCGGCTCTCCTCCACCTCCTCGATCAGGGCGCGGACGATATCGTCGTTCGCGGCGGCGGCATGAATCCTCTGCCGTGCCGTTTCGCGTTCGGAGGGGACCGATCGCCCAGCCCATTCGAGAAACCTCCCGACGTCCTGGACTCCGTCGAGGGGAGGTGGTTGATTCAGCGGGCGGTCGGCGAAGATCTCGCTCGGCGGTCGACCCGGCTTCTCGCTCGCTCGCGGTCGCTCACGATTGCCCGCGCAACCGACCGTGCCGGCGAGAGCCAGCAGCGACAGGGCCACAGCCCATCGGCGCGACGCGATTCGGATCATTGTGGTTCGAGTTCTATCCGAGGAGCGCCGACCTGCGACAGGGCTCGGGCCTTGCTCGTGCCAGACGATCCTCCCAGAGGATTGCAGGTGAACACTCTCGCGGCACGTGCTGACCGGCAACACCCTTCCGGGTAGCTCTGCCAGTCAGTCCCTCCCGTTTCGTCTGCTGGTCATCACCGCCGCTTTCGCCAGCTATCAGAGGTAGACTCCTCCACTGATGATCGGCACGACCCTTGGGCACTACCGGATCCTCGAGAAGCTCGGCCACGGCGGCATGGGCGAGGTCTACCTCGCCGAGGACACCAAGCTCAAGCGGAGGTTGGCGCTCAAGGTGCTGAGCGCCGATCTGTCGGCCGACCCGGAGGTTCTCGGCCGTTTCCAACGCGAGGCCGAATCGGTAGCGGCGCTCAACCACCCCAACATCGTGACTCTCTTCTCGGTGGAGCGAGACGGAGAGACCCGGTTCCTCACGATGGAGCTGGTCGAGGGCGAGACGCTGGCGCAGCTGATTCCGGAGGACGGTCTGCCTCTCGACCGGGTCTTCGAGATGGCGATTCCGCTCGCCGACGCCCTGAGCACCGCCCACGAGCGGGGAATCGTCCATCGAGACTTGAAACCCTCCAACGTCATGGTCAACGAGGAGGGCCGGATCAAGATCCTCGACTTCGGCTTGGCCAAGCTCTTCGACGAGCCCTCGGACGGCTCTTCGGTTGGCGCGGACGATCCGACGGAGGCGCTCACGCAGGAAGGCCACATCCTCGGTACGGTGCCCTACATGGCGCCTGAGCAAGTGCAGGGCAAACCGCTCGACCGCCGCTCGGACATCTTCTCGATGGGAGTCATCCTGTTCGAGATGGCGACGGGACACCGGCCCTTCGCCGGGGAGACCTCGGCGGATCTGATCTCGTCGATTCTCCGCGACAACCCGGCTCCGGTCACCGATCTCAAGATCGACCTGCCGCACCACCTGGGCCGCATCATCCGCCACTGCCTGGAGAAGGACCCCAAGCGCCGGTATCAGTCGGCGCTGGACATTCGCAACGAGCTCGAGGACCTGAAGCGGGAGATCGACTCCGGGGTCGTCTACACCGAGACGGCGGTGCTTTCGCCCGTCGCCCAGCAAGCACGTCCACGCTGGCTTCTCCCGCTCGGAATCGTGGTGCTGCTCGGTGCCCTCTCGTTCGGCGCCTGGAGGCTCCTGCCGCTCGGCGAGAGCCGCCGGACCGCGGAAGCCCCGTCGACCGCCGAGGCATCGGCTCAGCCTTCGGTCGCCGTGTTGTTCTTCGACAACCTCTCCGGCGACGCCGAGCTCGAGTGGCTGCGCAACGGCTTGACCGACATGCTGGTGACCGATCTTTCGCAGTCTCCCGATTTGCGGGTCCTCTCGACCGATCGGCTTTACCAGATCCTCTCCGACATGAAGAAGCTCGACGAGCGGATCACCTCCTTCGAGGTGGTGAAGGAGGTCGCCAGGAAAGCCGGCGCCGATACGGTCATTCTGGGGAGCTTCGCCAAGCTGGGCGACACGATTCGTATCTCGATCAAGATCCAGGAGGCAGCGACTGGCGAGATCTTGAAGGCCGACAGCGTCCAGGCGAACGTCCAGGAGGAGATCTTCGCCCGCATCGACGACCTTTCGCGCAACATCCGACAGAGCATCGAGCTGCCCGCGGCTCCGGTGAACGCCGCCGATCGGAGCTTGGCCGAGGTCTCGACCGACTCGGTGGACGCGTATCGGTTCTATGTGGAGGCCGAGGCGCTCCACTACCAGACCAAGGAGCTCGAGGCCATCGAGCTCTACCAGAAGGCGGTCGAGCTCGATCCGACCTTCGCCATGGCCTGGGCCAAGCTCAGCACGACCCACGGCAACATGGGGATGACCGAGCAGTCGATCGAGTACGCCGAGAAGGCGATCGAACACCTCGACCGACTGACCGAGCCCGAGCGTGCCTACGTCGAAGGGCGCTACTGGGGTCGGTCTCTCGAGACTTTCGGACGCGCGATCGATACCTACACGAGCACTCTCGAGAAATACCCGCACCTCACCAGCCTCTGGAACAACGTCGCTGTTCTGTACTCCAACCTGTGGATGTACGACGACGCGATCGCGGCCTACGAGCGGAGCATCGAGCTGGGCGACGTCTTTCCCGGCAGCTACCACGGGCTCGCCGAGGCCTACGCCGCCGTCGGCGAGCCCGAGCGTAGCTTCGCTCTGTTGGAGAAGTATCTGGAGGAGCACCCGGAGAGCTTTTCGACCCATTCGGCCTATGCCGGCCTGCTCGCGAGCCTCGGCAAGCTCGAGGCCGCCGAGCGGGCGCTGGCCCGGGCCGAGGAGCTGCGCCCCGGCTTCTTCCAGCTGCGCTTCATCCGCTATGTCGCGGCGATCTTGCGCAACGACTGGGACGACGCCGAGGCGCAGACGGCCAAGATCGGCGAGCTGCCCTTTCCCTTCGCCAAGTCGATCGTCCTCGGGTTCCGAACGAACCTGCTCTTCTACCAGGGGAGGTCCGAGCAGGCCGCAGCCTTGATCCAGCCCTCGATCGATGCCTGGCCCGGGCCCAGCCCCTCGCGCGCCACCTCGCAGATGGGCGCCGCCATCTTCTACTACCAGTTCGGCGACCTCGAGCAGGCTCTCGTCCACGCGAAGGCCGCGCGTGAGGAGGGCCGCGGCCAGGATCCCGATTTCGTTGGACACGGCATCGAGGTGCTGGCCCATCAGAGATTGAGTCATGAGGCGCTCGCCGAAGCACTCCTGGCGGAGTTCGCCGCCCGAATCGAGCTGATCCCCGGAGAGGCCCTGCGTTACTTCCTTCACGAGGTCCGCGGGCGCCTCGCGATCCTTCGCGGCGAGGTCGCTTCGGGGGTTACCGAGCTCGAGACCGCCGCGGCCAAGATACCGATCACCGACAGCAACAAGCCTCGCGTACTCTACGCCCTGGGAGAGGCCTATCTGCTGGCCGAGAGGCCCGATCGGGCCGAGGACAGCTTCCGCCGAATGATCGATCTCGAAGGGGCGCGAGCCTTTTCCGGCATGGACTACGTGTGCGGCCATTTCCAGCTCGCTCAGATCCTCGAACGGAGAGGCGACACTGTCGGCGCCCGCGAGCTCTACCAGGAGTTCGTCGACTACTGGGGGGAGGGCGACCTGAAACGGGCGTGGGTCGACCACGCCCGGGACTTCCTGGCCCGGTCCTGAGCGCCGCTCGAGCCGGCACCGCCCGTAGCGCTCGGGCTATTCTCCCGCTCATGACCGATTCATCGGCGGCAGCTTCCATCGACGGCGGAGGTCGGGCG
>CALZKB010000236.1:0-1494 GCA_945787575.1 Thermoanaerobaculia bacterium
CGGCTGCCAGTCGTGCCACCACAAGCCGGTCGTAACCGACCACCTGGACGAGCTCTCCCGGCACGTCGAAGACTACAAGAACCACTTCAGCCGCTTTATCACCGCTTCGGGGAGCTCGGACCGTCTGTCCCTGCTACAGCTCGAGGCCGTGGCCATCGGCGGCCGGATCGAGGACCTGATCACCGATCTGATCCTGATGGCGTTGCCCAGCCTCGAGCAACGCACCCTCCGGGCGACGGCGAAGATCGACCGATCCTGGCAGGTGCTCTCGGTGACGTTGCTCCTGACCCTGCTCAGCGCCTTTCTCGTCGCCACGGTTCTCTCCCGGCGGATCACCCGGCCGGTCGAGCTGCTGGCCGCCGCGGCGCAGAAGATCTCGGCCGGCGAACTCGGGGCTCAGGTCGCGGTGCGCGAGCCGGGCGAGTTCGGCAGACTGCTGCAGGCGTTCAACTCGATGAGCACTACTCTCCAAGCGAACAAGGAGCGACAGCAACGGCTGCTCGAACGAGTCATCACTGCCCAAGAGGAAGAGCGCCGTCGAGTCGCCCACGATCTGCATGATGAGCTGGGGCAGGATCTCGCAGGTCTGGCGGTCAACGTCGAAGCCCTGCAGAAGCTGTGGGTGAGTCCCGACGATGCGATCAGAGGCCGGCTCGAGCAGCTACGCACCCAGATTTCAGAAACAACCGACCAAACCTACGATCTGATCCTCGGGCTTCGCCCGTCGGTTCTGGATGATCTCGGTCTGGTTCCCGCGATCAGAGCGCACGCGGAGCGCGTATTGAGCAAGGAGAACGTCAGCTTCGTGTTCGATGCCAGCCGGCTTCGCGAGCGTCTCTCGCCGGCGATCGAGACCACCGTGTTCAGGGTGCTCCAGGAGGCCTTGAGCAACGTTCTCAGGCACTCTGAGGCCAGTCGAGTCAAGATGGTGCTCGCCGCACGTGACGGCGTGTTCGAAGGCCAGCTGGTGGATGACGGTCGCGGTTTCGATCCCGGGACGATCCAACATGACGGCTCCGATGGCCAAGGATTGGGTATCCTGGGCATGCAGGAGCGGGCCGCGCTGTGCGGTGGCGCCGTCGAGATCCGGAGTCAACCGGCAGGCGGGACGACAGTGCTGATTAGAATCCCGCTACAGGTCTGAGCGTGAGCGAGAACATCAGAGTACTCATCGCGGAAGACGATACGATCGTGCGCTCCGGCGTTCGGTTGCTTCTCGAGGCCGAGGCGGACATCGAGGTGGTCGGCGAAGCGGTCAGTGGCCGGCAAGCCATCGAGCAGACCGAGATCCTGCAGCCGACCGTCGTGTTGATGGATATCGCCATGCCCGACATCAATGGGCTGGAAGCCACCCAGCAGATCAAGGCCCGATGGCCGGAAATCGAGATCCTGGTCCTGACGATGCATCGGTCGGAGGAGTACTTCTTCGCCATGCTGGAGGCCGGCGCCTCCGGTTATATCTTGAAGGCTGCCAATACCAACGAGCTCATCGAC